>CAYQEI010000041.1:0-2819 GCA_964416495.1 uncultured Gammaproteobacteria bacterium | reverse complement strand
TTACCATTAACAAAGATGATGCTAGTTCTATTTTCTCAGGCTCTACTCTCTTTACTGTCTTGCAAGGTGGCAATGTCGGTATTGGTAAAACAAACCCAGCTTACAAGCTAGATGTTACTGGTACTGGTAACTTTACTCAATTAGCCTACGGTATTACTCCAACTAGTGCTCAGACTAATGCTTTTGCTACGGTTGCCTATGTTTCGAGCGCTGTTGCTGGTTCTGATAATTATTGGACTAAGACTGGTAATAATATCTATAGTAATAATGTTGGTAATGTTGGTATTGGTCTTAGTAACCCAGCCTATAAGCTAGACGTGACTGGCAATACTCGGATTAATGGGGCTTTGAACTTACTGGGCAATCTAAATATGTCTGGCAATCAGTTAACGGTTGATAAGATTAATGCTAACACCATTGATCCTTTATATACTATTGGTGGTATTAAGTATTCTACTTATGCCTCATCAATTGCTGGTGGAGTAAAAGAAGAATATGTTGGTACGATAGCTAAGCAAGAATTTGCTAAAGTCGGAACCCATTATGAAGCCGTGATCGATTTAGCTAACTTAGAGGAGGGAAGTGATCTCTGGGTATGGTCAAGAATAGTTGACTTTAGTGATGGTAATGTCGAAATACTGTTGACTCCAAAAAAAGAACTTAGTCTAATGGCAGCTGATATATCTGATAATAAAATTATTATCAAGAGTGAAAGAAAGGTCGATGCCTTTATTCGTCTGGTAGCAAAGCGCTTTGATTGGCGCCAGTGGCCGACTAAAACAGAAGACCAAGATTCGCCTGGAGGCTTGCTAATAGACTAATAATATATTATAATTAGATTAGAATTATTAAATTAAATATTGCTTAATTTATAAGCATAAGTGTAAAAAAATATGGAAAATGACAAACAAATAGACAACAAAAAGAAAACTATTTTGCTTATAATCGGCTTAATCGTCGTGGTGGCAATAGTAGTTGCCATTGTTGTCAGTACAAAACAAGAACAAAAGCCAGGTCAGACAGGACCTCGCCCTAGTGGCCAAACTCCTAGTGAGCAGATTGAAGGCGAAGGAATTGAAGGTGAGGACTTTGATCCGATTGACTTAGAGGGTGAAGTTTCCTCAGTTCTTGAGGGCGCTGCCCAAGTAGCTCCTGGAGCTAACTACGTCAACAAAGATGGTAAAGTGGTAGATGATGAAGGTAATGAGATTCTCTCAAATGCAAGATACGATTCTCCTAGTGCCCCTCGTCAGACTCAAGCTCTAGAGAACCCAGAAGAGATTGATGCCGATATTCGCCTTACCTTAAGTGCTGAAGATGGTTTTAATCCAAGTGAAGTTACCGTTAATCGTAATCAAGCGGTAACAATGTTATTAACTGGTACTGATGAGAACTCTCATGGTATTACTTTCTCTGATGAGGCCTTAAGTGGTGTCTTTATCAACATCAGACCTGGTGAGACTAGGGGGGTAACCTTCAATGCTCCTGATGTAGCTGGTGAATACGAATTCCACTGTGGTATTCCAGGACATGATACTCGTGGTGAAGTTGCTACTTTGATTGTAAGGTAAGTTAGAAATAAGGTTATTGGAAAAGACGTTACTTTAAGTAACGTCTTTTTTTGTTCTATATTATCTTATTTTATACTACAACTTTTGGGTTTTATGCTATAATAAAATTGAAAGTAGAAGTTAGTAATTATTCCATTTTATTAATTAGCTATGTCAGAACAAGAGTTAAAGTCAGATAGAAAAACAAAGCAAGACAAGCAATCTAAGTCTTATTTGATAATCTTTATTCTAATTGCCGTAGTATTTTTTGGGATTGATTTGATCTATTATCAAATTGATCAGGCTACTTGGGATAAATCACGCCTTCAGTTAGAAAGGATTTTCCCCCAAGGGTTTAACAAAAATAAAATTCCAATTCATCAAGTGATAGGGCTTGATGAAAAGTACCAATCAGAGCTAGAAAAGTTTCTCCCTGATGCTTGGGTTTCTGGTAAAATGGCAGAGCTAGAAAAGCTGGTTTCACTTGAAGATTTAGAGAGGCTAAAGCATAACACCTATAGCACTGCTTTTGCCAATGAAGTTGATATTGATGCCCAAAAAAGTAATTTCTATTATGACGGCATTGCTGCTGCCTATACTTTTATGCCGAGCTACAATTGGTCAACCTATCAGGCTTGTGAAGATGCCTATTGCGGGGAAGGGGCGCGAGCTTGGTTTTATGCCACTGAAAAGTTAGAGCAGGAGTTTTGCTTAGGTTCTAATTGTTTAGCACAACGAGCCAATACCTTAGTCTATAATAAGCAAAACTTAGCCTTACCTGGTGCTTTAGGGTCATATTCAATTAAAAACATCACCATTTACCCCCTTGATACAAAATGGCTAGTGGGCATAGTCTATCAAGATGCTGACGGAGAAAAGGGTAGAGCTTATTCTTTTGATGGTTCTACTTGGGAAGACTTAGATAAAGATAATCAGTTTCCTTTTGTAGCTGACACTGAACGTAATGGCTATAGTATTGGTTTCGGTGGCAGTGATGATAACTTCCTAGTAATTTATGGAGCCTATGACATTGTCGCCTACCAGGTAGTCAATGGAGAAAAGTATGATATTTCTAAGTTCTTGGGCTTGAGAATATCACGGGGTGGTTTTAGTCCAATTGCCTTTTCGCAAAAGCGTGGGAACGAGACATTATGGTATGTTTGCTCCCGAGATCAAGGTGAGCCAAGATTGATTAAGTTGTGGCAAAATGGCTCTAGCAATATTCAAGGCTCTCTTTCCTTTAGCGCTTCTTTAACCAGGGAGTTTAGC
>CAYQEI010000040.1:0-3657 GCA_964416495.1 uncultured Gammaproteobacteria bacterium | reverse complement strand
CCAGTCGGATTTTTGGCAGACGAACATTTTGGCGAAAAAGAAATGATGTTTTTGGGATTATTTATTCTCTTTTCCTCTTTATTTCTTTTCTTCTATATAAAGAGTTCAGCGCCATTACTCTGGGGAGCAATCCTATTCTTTAGCCGAATCGGCGCAAGTATGTTAGAGTCAACCCGGGATTCTTATTTCTATAAAAATGTCGATGCAAAAGATTTAAGTTATATTAATTACTTTAAGCTTTCCAATCCCTTAGGCTACGGCTTAGGCGCCATTATCAGTCTTATCTCGATTTATTTTCTGCCCCTTCATTATTGTTTTCTCATAATTTCATTCTTATTAATCCCGGGCTTTTTCTACATCTATTCAATTGAGGATACTAAATAATTAATTGACTTTAGTCTCCTTTTTTTGTACTATTAAACAAGTCTGGCGGGTATCGTATAGTGGATAATTATGCTAGCCTTCCAAGCTGGAGAGACGGGTTCGATTCCCGTTACCCGCTCCAAATTAAAATAAGCAGTTATAACTGCTTATTTTTATATGCTTTATTCTAAATTGCTAGTCAAACTTACCGAAATCGTATTTAATTATCTTCTTTTTCATTGGTCGATTTAATACGGTAAAAATACCCATCACTAGCCAACGCCAACCAGCTCGAAAAAATCCATCTCTTTCTAAACGGCGTGAAGAATAGAGAATGCCACCATTAGCTATCATCCTAAACTTACCCACTCTAGCTAAGCGCCGAGCATAATCACAATCCTCTGACAAAACTACGCTTAGATCAAAGCCATTGATAAGGTCATGGTAGGCTTTATCAACTAAAATTGCAGCGCCCATGGCAACTGGATTTTTACTTTTATGTTTAAGGTAACTAACAAGATTGCTAACAGTTGAATAAATATTATAATACCAGCGATTGGGGTGAAATTTAATATAAAAGCTCGCCCCTTGTAAATTCTTTTGCTGAAAAATATCTAAAGCTGAGCTAATAAATTTAGCTGGTAGAACCGTGTCGGCATCTAAGAATAAGAGCTTATCACCACGTGCAAGTTCAGCCCCTTTATTCCTTTGGTAGGAGGGGTGTTTAACCTCTGAATTGATAACAAATTTCACTTGGTACTCTTTTGCTACCGCTTCAGTCTTATCACTAGAGCCAGCATCAGAGACAATAATTTCATAGTTTGACCCAAGTTGTCCCTTTATTGAATCAAGTAAACGGGGAAGATATTTTTCTTCGTTTAGAGTTGGGATGATTATACTTAGCATGTTAGAATAGAGTTTTCGCTAAATCCCAATAATCAGGATTGCCTTTTTTATATTTAAAATACCACCATTCAACTCCCCAAAGATAGGTTTTGCTGAAATTGGTGTTAATTGCGACTTGGAGGTTGGCTTTAAACTGGTCAAGGCTAAAAGACCTCTTTTCCTCTTCTTCACTTAGGTAAATAATGCTACCTTTAGGGACCCAAGGTTCAGCTTGAAGCTCAATAATAACTCTTTTGTCTTTAGGAATGCCTAATAGGTTAGCTTTCCCTGAATATAACTTAGGCGAAAAAGGATAGCGGATATAACCAAAGACATTATTCCACACAACTCGATAGAGCGTACTACCAAAAATATCAGCATGCCTAGCCTCTTTACGCCACAAACTTAACTCACCCGTGGCAGAAACCATAATTGGTCTATCATCTAAGGCTCTAACTGTATCAAGCTCAATCTGGTAAAGCCATTCATCGACTGGGGGACAAATGCCGAATTCGTTAAAATATGGCTCATTTTCAAGTTGCCACACCTTAATTGACTCATAACCCTTATAATGATTAACTACTTCTTTTAGCATGGTAATTACGCTTGCCTTGACACTCTCAATATTCTCCTTATTCGTCCAGGCTGGAGCATGGCACTCTGGCCAGCGAGGCAGACGCCAGCCAATATTAACAATAAAATCAACTCCTCGTTTCTCACCTTCAGAGATTAAATAGTCATACTTACTAAAATCGAAAGTACCCTTCTCAGACTCAATTTCATCCCAATATATCGGTAAGCGGATCTGCTTTACTTTAAGGTCGTCTAAAGTAGCTAAGTAAACTTCACGCCAATCAAGGCCAATCTCAGTGCAAAACTTGGTGGAAAAAGTAACCCCAAAGAAATCCGGTTCGTGGACCAGATCAATTTTACGGGGGTAATTACTAGCAAACTTAAAACGATACAACAAAATAAGGAGTATAAGTAAGATGAAACTTAGTACTATCATTTTTATATTTAATTTTTCTTTTTTTGGTAAAGAAAAAATTTTCTTTAAATTAATTTTCATGTTTTTAAATCGCAATAAAGGCTAAGCCAAGGCCAACCAGTATAACTGCTAGCACTTTTTGTAATCTTACTTTATTATTAGACTTGCCTGGAAAATACTTAGGCAAGAAAAAACCAAGCACGCTACTTAAAACTAAAAGGAAGGCATACTGGAATCCCTGAAGGGCATTAATTAGAGCAACTGAGCCAAGTGAAATAGCATAGTTTTGCAGTATAAAACCACTTGAACCTAAAGCTTGATTGGCAATCACTAAAACTGGCTTAGCTTGTGGTGACTTAGTCTTAAAAACCGAGCGGACATTCTCTCTTTCTTTCTTACTAAGCAAGAAAAAGAGGACAAAGAGAGCAGCGCCAATTCGGTTCCAGATAAAAGCGGAGAAGAATTCTTGATGATTATAGGTATACTTACTTAAAAGATAATAAACTGAGTAAAACAAGGCTGAGCCTAATGCAATCAAGTAAACTTTTTTATTAGGCTTTTTACTAAATCCAATTCTTTTTAGCAACCGGGAAATAAAAGATCGTGGTTCAGGAATGAAAGCCATAACTAAGGTGCCCACCAATAAAAAGGCAATGCCAAACCATTGCTTAGCACTAAAGGTTTCTAGTAGAAAGATGAGTGAAAAGAAAATGGTAAAAATAGGGGTAAAGCCTCCGATAAAAACTAGAATTCGGGCTGCTTCGCCTTGCTTTAGGGCTTCATAAAGGAGCCAAAGAGCGATAGCAAAGGAAAATCCCACTACTAAATTAACCAATAACCACCACCAGCCAGGCCAATGCAGAAACCAGGGCGCCAGCACTAAAACTAGTAGCCCTAAAACACAAGCAATAAAAGCATAGGTTTTACTGCTCGGCAAAACATTGTCCACTAAAAATTTATCAATTAAATTTGCGACCGCTAAAAATAAATAAGCGCTTAGAGCAACCAGCAACCAAGTCATAATCAAAATTATTTTTTAGTAAAAATTTCTTCTATATTATAAGTTCCCATAGTCTCAGCATTAAGATAACCGTTAAGAGCCATCTCAGTCAGACGTCCATTAGCTAGCATCTCTATTAACCATTGATGTGTATAGCTTGGATCAAGGCTCTGATAACCGGCACCAATCGCCTCCAGCCAAGCTTTATTCGAAACTTCTTGTGAGCCTATAGTCTCAGCCATAATAATCGGTAACCCTAAGCCAGCATAAAAAGATAACTCTGAAGGTTTAGTCCACAATATATCTGTCTTACGCAAAACCTTATTAAACTCAGCAAAGTAATCTAGCTTATTTTCCTGATAAATTATATTAACTTCCTTGGCTAATATTAGGTCATTTCTCTTAATCTCCTGCTCAAAAT
>CAYQEI010000039.1:0-4155 GCA_964416495.1 uncultured Gammaproteobacteria bacterium | reverse complement strand
ACTAAAATTAAAAGCCAAAGCCAAAGTGATAAACCCCAAATCCTAACATTTAGTTTAACGAAGAAATTAGAGATTCCTCGCCAATATTGAACTATAATGCTAAGAATTATCGTAACAAAAAAAATAATACTTGTTGTAGAGGGGAAGTTAGACTCAGAAAAGCCTAGCTTAGATTCGAATTCTTTATACGAGTTAAATAAACCTGTACTTAAAAGGAAGAAAGCGAATAGCCAGAGCACTAATAGAGTTCCGAAATACACATAAAATAATGCAAACATCAGAATAATGAGAATCAAAACTAAGCTATTCCTAATAACCCTATACCAGGATCTCCTCTCGGTAAAGATCATTATAAACAGCCCGATTGATATTAGTGAGATAATAATTGCTCGCCCTAAATTTCCCAATAGATTCACAGGCGGATAATTTATCCGAATCAACTCTAGGGCCCCAAACACTGTGACAAACTTACTTAGGTTAAATGTGAGGTTTGAGATTTCCTCAATGAATTCATACTCATCATCAACCTGTAGTGATAGACTTCTAAGTCTATCAAAGTTATATCTGTAATGATACTTATCGCTACCGCTCAATAGTATCTGGACTATAATTGAGCTAAATAGAATAACCAAGCCTATAGCAAAGGTTTGATTAAGGGCAAACAATGTCGCCACAACAAAGATGCCCGGAACGATGAGAGTAGATAAAGCTCTCAAGAAAAAGAATAGAAATTTTTTCATTTTTTTTAATTTAATTGTTAATGAACTGGGTGCTTCCCAGGCCTTTAGGGCCCTTAGCTACTTCTATAGCATTTATCGTGCCACCCATTTTGCACGAATAAATTATTTTACAACAAAATAAGAATAATGTCAATAGTAGTAGGTAATGTGTACAGACATATGGCGGTTTTCCCAACAATATGCCAAGATACGACTATATGTGTACTAGATTACCAAAAAGCCCTCTAAGAGAGAGACTAAGATAGATTTTGCTCATTGTTAGAAAGAAGGTGAAGCTAGATTAGCATCCTTATCAACTAGGCCACTAAGTCAGTCATAGATGGTGTAGATTTATAAAAATAAAGCTTTAAATTAGCTCTGTTTCGTTTAAAGTGAGTTACTTTATAGTTGTAATCGAGAAACAAACTAATTCCAGACTACAAATTGATTAGAAATGGCTTCCTGAGCTTCAATTTGACGATTTTTTATGAATTCACCATCATAGGATTGTCCAAAAAAATTAGTGGGTCCATAAAAAATATAGTTGTTATTAGAAGTGATAATTCTATAATTATTAAGAGGGTTGCTTCCGTACTCCTGTATATTAAGGTTTCGGGCGACCTCAAACTCTCGAGAATCTTCTTTACTTAAAATCTGTAAGCGAAATACTTCCGCAAAACAAGAAAAACAATCTTTAACAAACACTTGATTATCTTGATAAGTGACTTTAATCGGAAAACCAAAGACAAGATCCTGAGATACAAAGTTTATTTTATTATCATTGGCATTATTAGGGTTGATTAAAGACATTGAATCCTCCTCAGACCTAACCGCTACCTCTTCCCAAGTATTTGGGAAAATTATCTGAAACTGATAATCATTATTTTTATATAAAAAATTATTATTATCTAATTTACTTTCAGGTTCTGAGTCATTATTTAATAGAGTCGCGCTTTCGCTTATTTCAGATTCTTCAAAAACACTTTCTAGCGAGTCTATTTGATCAGCAGGACTAATGTATTGACTAGCTTCAGGTTCATCTAAAACGTTCTCAGAAGAATTTTTGTGACCCTTAACGAACAAGCCGATCAAAAGAGTACAGGTATTAACAATAAGACAAAAGATAATTTTCTCTTATTTTTAATATAATAATATTACTTTCAAGATATCATAAAAAGTTAATTAAGGTAGGTTTTGTGTTGTTAACCCTTGATAGATTAGTCTTTAATCTGAGATCTAGTTTTAGCGACTTTACCAGAGGCAATAATTATATCAATACTGATTATTATTTTTTTCTTTCTAGATCTTTGAATTTTTCATAGAGATTTAAAACTGCTTCTGATTCTTCGTTTTCTAGCTCAGCTTCGAGTCTTTTCTTCAAACTATTAAAGAGATCCTTGGTCTTAGCCTTAAAATTAGTTTCTTCTGGAAGTAAATCTAAGGAATGACTAACATAAGCCTTAAAATAAACTTTTTCATTTTCTGCTAGATACCATTCAGAGCCTCTAACCTTTTGCTCCAATTCTTCTCTTTCTTGTTTTAAACTATTAAGCTTAGCTGCCCACTTTTCTTTTCCAAAAAGTTTTGGTGGTCGGCTTTCCAATACTTGTATTTCCCACTTCACTTCCTTTAATCTCTCTTCTCTTTCTGAGTTTTCCTTAAAGAAATTCTTATAATTTTCTTGGGCTGAAGGAACTTTTATGTATCCTTCAGTTAAAATTAGCTCTTCATCTGGAAGTTTCCTTTCAAGTTCAGTGATTTCATTAAGACTTTGTTGAGCTTTTATTTTTTGATTTTTGTTTGCTTCAATGATTCTTCTTAGATCTTCTATATACCTAACAAATGGTATCCCCAGCTTTGTAGCCTCATATCTAAGCTCACTCTCTCTAAGAGTGGCATTTATTTTTTCTTTGGCCATGGGCAAATATTGATTATTTACAAAATCTTCTATTCCCTTTTGAGCAAAATTCACTTTAAGAGACTCATTAGAAGATAAGGCCGTAGCAAGTCGTTGACTAAAAACATCCGTGAATACTGGAATTATAATATCATAAGGATATCTTTCTTCTACTTCTGTTTCTACAGAAAGGTAAGTTGGAAAAGGGGCTTCTAATTTTCCATAATCATATGTTTTCCAAGAGCCAAAATAATTAAATTTCCCTATATCTAATTTATATACTCGATCATGCCTTTGAGATATATTAAAAGCATTTGTTTTATTTGTAAAATATTGGGTTAATTCCTCTTTCAATTCTTCTCTGCCCTCAGGTGTTTTTCTTTTTTCTAAACTTAATTTATAATCTATGTCTTTAATTTTTTTAGCTACTAAGTCCTCGGCTATTTCATAGGAAAAATCTTCTTGATTAAATTCTATACCTAGAGCGATTAATCGACTCTTTAAAGCCTCGTCTGATAATAATAAATCATCTTTTTGAGCCTTAGCTTCTTTGTAATCGAGTATTTCGCTATCACCAGCAAAGTCAGGATTCTCTAAAAGCTGATCTCGGCTCTCAAGACCTAAGGTTTTTAAGGCCTCTTTATTATCTTTAATTATTCCATCGATTCTGCCTTCCTCTTTCTTAAACTTATTTTCCGTAGTAACAGAATACTCCTTCATTCCTATACCCTCAGCCACAGATTTTTCATCAACTTTTTGACCTAATTTTAATTTTAAAGAATTAAGAATTACTTCTAATTGATGTTTTTCTACCTCAAAATCTTTAATTTTTGCGCGTATAGGTCTAAGTTTTTCTTCTAAAAGCTCTTTTTCTTCCTGGGCCTTTTTTTCTTTTAGTTCCAAAGATATTTTGGAAAGTTTTTTTTCTAAAGACATATACTTACTATTAATATTAGTATATAGTATCATAATTATCAAACTACGTCAAATTATTCTTCACTTATTACATCGTATTTACTAGTAAATACTGGGAATATACATTAGATGCGATTGTTTTAGAAATAAATTAAGACAGCCACCCGCTAATGTCCATAATATCACAATATGCCAAGAATATTGGGTAAAATAAAGAGATGCTAATTAGTGTCGCGGGAAAGCGTGTAACTACATAGCCCACTTCCCTAATTTTGATTGCAATTTTAGCTGCATAGTCTTTATTTATTGTTTTCCAAATTAAATACGCTCCCTCTAGTTCTAGCAGCCGACAAGAGAATAAAAAAATAACCTTTAAATAAAGGTTATTGAATCAGCTCGGGGTCGTGGACGAAGTTCGAACTAGTGTGGCTAAGATTAAACAATAAATTAACCTTGAGTTTTTTAAATCTACAAAGAATAAAAATAGTAAGATAAAAAAGAGAGAAATCCCACAAGAAACAGCCATTTAATGATCCAAGATTGTTTTTGTTTCTTGGTTAATGGTATCAGCTTTTTAATTTGACCTTGGAAGGTACCCATTTTCTTAGACACATTGTCCATGGG
>CAYQEI010000038.1:0-4296 GCA_964416495.1 uncultured Gammaproteobacteria bacterium | reverse complement strand
CTGTAGAGCGAGGATTATGAGACAATGCTTTTTGGTCAATTGAAATTGCTGGGGCTAAACCAATAATTTCATCTACTTGCGCTACTTTCCTTTGCCCCAAAAATTGACGCATATAGGGTGAAAGCGACTCAACATACTGTCTTTGTCCTTCGGCAAATAAGGTATCAAAAGCGAGAGATGACTTGCCTGAGCCAGAGACACCACTAATAACCGTTATCTTATTATGCGGGAGCCTGAGATTAACGTTTTTGAGGTTATGTTCTCTGGCTCCTTTAATATATATTTCATCTTTAGCCATATAATTAAATAATCTTAGTTACTTACTTACTTTTTTTCTATTCGCTTTCTCTTTTCTAACCCTATCTTCCCTTGCCACTTCAGCATCAGAGCGGTTTCTGTCGCGAGCTGATCCTAAGCGACTCCGTCTCTCTCTTTCGCTCTCACTAGCAGGCACTAAATCTATCATCTCTTCAATCTCTTTGACTACAGTTTGGGCCACAATGCCATGCTTTTGATTGTACTTTAATTGTAGCTCTCTTCGTTTACTAGACTCTGAAATTGCTAAGCGCATAGACTCAGTTATCGTGTTGGCGTAGAGAATAATCTGGCCCGAGACATTACGCGCCGCTCTACCCATAGTTTGGAGTAAACTAGTTTGACTACGCAAGAATCCTTCCCGATCAGCATCCAAAATTGCGACTAGAGTTACTTCAGGTAAATCAAGGCCTTCCCGCAATAAATTAACCCCAATCAAAACCCCAAATTTACCTGCCCTAAAGGCAGTGAGAATCTCGGTACGCTCTAGAGTTTTGACATCAGAGTGGAGATAATTAGCTGGTAGGTTATGCTCTTGAAAATACTTACTCAAGTCTTCCGCTTGTCTTTTGGTGAGAGTATTGATTATCACTCTTTCATTTTTTGCTAACCTAATTCTAGCTTCTTTGATGACATCATCTATTTGACTATAATTCTTTTCCCTTACAAACACAGGTCTTACTTCAATTACCGGATCAACTAAACCAGTCGGACGAATAATTTGTTTTACAATACTTTGACTAACTTTTCTTTCATAGCTAGCTGGGGTAGCACTAGTATAGATTACCGGCCCTAACCTAACTTGAAGCTCACTGAAACGTAAAGGCCGGTTATCTAGGGCTGAGGGCAGGCGCCAACCATATTTAATTAGAGTTTCTTTCCTGGCCCGATCCCCATTATACATGCCCCTTAACTGCGGAACAGTAATATGAGACTCATCAATAATGGTAAGGAAGTCAGGCTTACCAAACTCATCTTTAGGGAAATAAGCTAGTAATGAGTCAGGCGCATCACCCGCTAACTTGCCACTTAAATGCCGAGAATAATTCTCAATCCCATGACAATAACCTAAACTTGAGAGCATCTCTAAATCATATTTAGTCCGCCGACTTAAACGCTCAGCTTCTAGTAATAAACCTTGCTCTTGAAAGTACTTTACCCGCTCAACTAGCTCAGCTTCAATAGAATGCAGAGCTTGTTTGAGTTCAGGTGCTTGGGTAACAAAGTGTTTGGGTGGAAAAATGATAACTTCTTTGAGTTCTTTGACAATTTTTTGACTAAGGCCATCTATCACCAAGATAGAGTCAACTACTTGGTCTTTTATTTCAATTTGATAGATTAGTTGCTCTGATTTTGGTCTAATTAAGAAAGTATCACCCCGCAATGCAAACTGACCTAGCTTTATCTCTCCCTGAGAGCGCTCAAATTGCATGGTAACGAGCTGGGCGAGCAAATCCGACCTAACTATTGTTTGCCCTAAAGACAAGCCTAATTTTGCCTCTAAATAGCTAGTTGGTACACCTAAGTTATAGATACAAGAAACTGAAGCAACAATGATAACATCTTGACGACTCAAAAGAGCGGAAGTAGCACCATGACGTAAACGATCAATCTCTTCATTTATCATTGCTTCTTTATCAATATAGGTATCAGTGATAGGGATATAGGCCTCAGGTTGGTAGTAGTCATAATAAGAGACAAAGTAGTGAACAGCATTATCAGGAAAATAGTTTTTATACTCCCGATACAACTGGGCCGCTAAAGCTTTGTTGGGTGCTATTACTAGAGTCGCTTTACCTAAGTTAGCTACCACATTAGCCATGGTAAAAGTCTTGCCACTGCCAGTCACCCCTAACAAAGTTTGATGATTATAGCCCTTAGCTAAGCCTTTACCCAGCCTATCAATTGCCTCTACCTGATCCCCAGCTGGGCTGTATTTAGCTTGGAGCTTAAATACTTTATTCATATCACAAATTTATTCAATCTAATTAAGATAAACTACTACATTAAAACTAAATAACACCAATTATTCAACTACAAAAAGCAAAAACGAGAGACTTTCATTCCCTTGTCATACTAGCTCAATTTAATTATCTAAACATTATAGCACCACTAATAGAATTAATAAAGCCTGAGCAATAAAAAAAGCCGGTTTCAATTAAACCGGCCAGAGTTTATACTAACTTGTCTTTACGCCTTATCAAACGCCCGACAAGTAAAAAATAGGCTAATCTGTATTTCGCTAAGCCTTCAAAATGAATCGCTAAAGCGACAAAGGCTACTCCCACAAGCAACATTGGGAGCCCACAGAGATAGTGGGCTAAACCAGTGAAGACATAGCCAATCTGGAAACTCATGCCCCAGCTAAGAAACAAGGGATTGAGTAGCCCTAACAAATAGTTAATTAGCCAGATAGCAAAGATAAAGACATAAACACTGCCGAGCCAGACATAGATTACTAAGACCCAAGACTTATTGACTTGGTTAATACTTAGTAACCTAAACCAAATCACCAGCCAGATGTTTGCTAGCAAGAAATAAGCAATGAGCTCAATAATTGGACTGCCAATAAATAGCTCTCTTAGCCCGGCAAAACTCAACACCATTACGAATAAATACAAAACAGCATACA
The DNA here is from genome assembly GCA_964416495.1 of uncultured Gammaproteobacteria bacterium. GTDB lineage: Bacteria > Patescibacteriota > Patescibacteriia > Patescibacteriales > UBA12465 > UBA12465. Next base: position 1,349 of record CAYQEI010000038.1, on the reverse strand, counting down.
ATTGCACTACATACTTTTTCATATCAAAATATTAAATTGTTAAACATCTGCTCTATCTCTACCACTAATAAACTAAATTGTCAATAAAAAAGCCAGACCAGAGCAAAGCTCTGATCTGACTCTACTTAGTTACCTACTAAGTCAGGCCAATTGTTTACCAGTAATTGGTAACTGGGGATAGTTAAACCTATCTAACTGATAGAGTTGCACCATCAACTTGAGTCTTACCTGGTAGGATATTCCCCAAATCATTGTACTTTGTGCCATTATTACCATCTACATCTAGGTGAGTCTCAATGAAGGCATTCTCATCTTTAATCTCTATCATAGCTTTTAGCTCAAGAGTAATAGTACCTGCGTTGTACTCAATTGAAAGTCCAGTAAAGGTGAGCTTATCATTATCAAGAGAATCACTGCCTATCTCATTATCATTAATGCTTAGCTTGAAATCAGTTAAAGACAATATTGTTAAACGTTACAGGGTAAGGACTGTTGCTGTCGTTACGGTTAGAACCGTTGTCGAATACTAATTCGTACTTAGCAATAGTCTTAGTGCCAGCTGTTAATTTACCATCAGCTAATTGGTTAGTGACAGAGACTAACTTAACTGGGACGATAGTAGCTGTCTTTGAGTTAATAGATACATCGTCTTTACTAGCATCTTCACCTGAATTAACTCCGACAGCATCGAAAGAAGCGGAGTTAATTGCAATTGAGGTAGTAGTTGCAGTTGAAGCTGGGTCATCAACAACGTTCTGGCCTTTAGCGTCTATGGCAACAAATAATGAAGTGGTCTCTTGTGCAACTAACTCATAATTCCAAGAATCAAAGGTAATGGTAGTGGTTGCGCTTCCATCTCCTACATCTTTAGTGATGTTAGAGGTTTGAGCAACAACCTGACCATCCTTATCAACCAACTTTACTTTAGCGATATCTGAAGGACCAGCCCAAGATGCGACACCTGTTGAAGTAGCCACCAAGGTTAGTTCCTTAACTTTCATCGGCTCACTACCAGTCTTAAACTTCAATTCAGTTAGGTACTCATTAGCACCTGTGCTTGAACCGGCTAAGACAAATGAATCCTTAACATGTTCGCTAGTTACTGCAGCTGTGACAGTTAAGTCGCCTGCTTTAGAGGTAGTTACAATCCTAGAGTAACCTTTAACAGGGTTAGCTGTTACAGTGTTGTTTCCGACTAATGATCTTGAAGTGATACTGTCAGCTTCAACCTTAAAGTCACCTGGTTCTATTCCAGCCTTAAAGTTAGCTAGAACCTCTAAAGTGTACTCAGTATTAGCTGGTACTTCATTGTTGCTTAAGCTGTTAAAGGTGATGGCGTTGCCACTAAT
>CAYQEI010000037.1:3550-4494 GCA_964416495.1 uncultured Gammaproteobacteria bacterium | reverse complement strand
GATTCAATATACAAAGTATTTTCATTAGCATCATACTCGACATGGTCAACTAAAGGTTCAAATTGATCAGCCCGTAAAGATTTTAAATAACCAACTAGTTTATTATTTTCTAAGAAAAGAAAATTAACTCCTTCACCAGTAGCAAAATCCGCTAAAATATCTTCAGCACTATCTGCGATATTAGGACTAAATGCTCTATTTTCGATTTCATTTAAATCTCTTTCTATTGCCTCTAAAGAGATATTCCTTCTTTGGGCAAGGGAAACTAAATTAGCAGATGTGTTAACAAAACTTTCCTGCTTACCTGATTCAAGGTCAAAAACATTAATAATGCCTTCCCTTCTTTCGGCTTGAGACTCTAATTTTGTTTCTCTTTCAGCATTATAAACCTCTCCTAAAGTTTGGGCATTATAGGCTTCTAGATAGTAGCGACCAGCTCTATCACCAGCATTGGAAGTATATTTCTTTAAGTAGCCTCCCACTTTATTTACTTGCGCTACTACCATTTTATCCAGTAAGTCCCAGTCAATATCATTAGTACCAACCATGCCTAGGCCGACTTTAGGGATATTGCATTGCTTAGCAAAGTCAGTAACAAATTTAAAGATATTATCACGAATAGCAGTGTTTACAACTACATCTTTATACTTGTTATTAACCTCTATATTATCTAAAACTAAAACTGGCTCACCATTGTGGTCTCTCGAAACAAATAGCCAAGTATTGGCAATCGGGTCTTTTCTTTCTTGGTCATAGACTTCTACCACTTGAATACCAGCGTCTGCTAAATAATGCGCAATCGTAGCAGGATCATGGGTATAGAGCCCACCTTCTTGCGGAGCATCTTTGACCCCAACTGCTATACAGCAATGAGTGTAGTTTCCTTGAAATAAATCTTGAGCTGGATCACGCTCCCAGAGTTTAACCCTAAAACCTTGTTCTTT
>CAYQEI010000037.1:0-3540 GCA_964416495.1 uncultured Gammaproteobacteria bacterium | reverse complement strand
ATTCTCTTTTTTAAATAATTCTATGGCTTCTCCTAGGTGTCCGAGGTGTTCAAAAAGAGTAGCAAAATACTCTTCTCTATTAGGTAGCACTTCTTGGATTTTAATAATCCTTTCCTGTAAAATACGATATTGCTTGCTTAGTTCACTATAGTTTCTAATTTGAGCTAATCCTTTAGTTTTAGCGCCTTGTAGAATGTGGAGTAAAGGTTGGTATTGACGGGGACTGAGCTCAGTTTGTAATTCACTGATTAAATCTATGACAGTTGCAACTCTTCTTTGGAGTATACTTTGAAAATGCCTAGTATTATCTACGCTTACTTCTTTTGAAACTAGAAAATCTTCAGTTTTTTGGTAGTTATACCAGGCGTCAAGATCGATTTCTAAGTCTTCAAATTTCCTAAAAACTTCCTGGTTATGCCGAGCTAAATCTTTGCCAATCTCATCTCCGCTATTAGTATCTAAAATGAATTGTTTGAAATCACCAATAAAGCCATGTTCAACAATCTTTTGGTATAGGGCCTTAATGTTTTCGTAGTTTTCTTCTTCTTTCTCAATTCTTTCATCAATAATCCTATTATTAGATCCCAAGTAAGCTAAATAAGGCCTATTCCAGCGCTCAAGGGATTGACTTGATAGAGCTGAGCTAGCAATGCCAACATCTTGGGCAATAATGTCTAACAGCGCTTTATCTAAGTTTTCTTGGACTTTAGTTCCGCTTTCAATCACTGAGATGAATTGATCAAGCTGATTAGATTGAATGAACAAGGCCCCAGTTTCAAGTAGTTTCTCGACTTCATCTTGCCTTAGCGAATTGTTGGCAAAGTAATGTTTGAGGGTTTGCCTTGCTTCTGGGTGAGAATAGATTGGTTTAGTAATCTCTAGGAAGCTTTGCGTATAGAGTAAAGTATCAGTACTCAAAGTTGTCAAAAAAGTACCAAAATCTTTGGGGCTAAATATTTTAGCTAAGTTAGATAAATCATATTGATTATCACTAAAAAACTGCCTTACTGAAGCAACTTGCTTAATTGCATCCAAGTCTTTGTTCTTCTCTTCTAAATAATCTCTTACTTTATTGAAAACATTGAGATACTGCCAAGCTTGCTCAGGTTCTTTATCAATAACTTGTTGCCTTAATATATTAAGAGTAAAGAGATTATTAGTTTCATCAGCCCTATCAGCGACTATCTGATTTATTTTTTGACTTAGAACATTATTTGTGAAAGGGTAATTTTCAAGAGATGCAACAGTGCTTGAAGCGACAACGCTATCTTTATTTCTTGAACCTAATTCATAAAGTTTGATAAATAATTCAGAATTAATTGGAGCTAAAGTGGGTAAAGAATGGGCAGTCACCCAACGGACAGCTTCATCTTCGTCGCTTAGCCCTTGTTTGTATAGTTGAGCGTATAATTCCGGATTAATCGGGGCTAAAGCAAATAAAGATTCGCCAGTTCCCAGGCGGACGGAACGATTTCTACTATTTAAACCTTGTTTACATAGTTGAACAAATAATTCTGGATTAATCGGGGCTAAAGCGGCTAATGATTGAGCGGTACCTCGACAGACATATTCATCTCCAGTCTCTAAACTTTGTTTATATAGTTGGACGAATAATTCTGGATTAATCGGGGCTAAAGCAGCTAATGATTGTGCACTCCTTCGACGGACACAATCATTTTTATCAGTTAAGCTTTCTTTGTATAGTTGGGCAAATGATTCTGGATCGACGGAAGCTAGGGCGCCTAAAGATCCAGCTGTTCCCAAGCGGAGATAAACACGTTCGTGCTTTAAGCCTTGTTTATATAATTGGACAAATAATTCAGGATTAATCGGGGCTAAAGCAGTTAAAGAGGTGGCGGCTCTATCACGGACAAAATTACTTTCGTCATCTAAACCCTGTTTATATAATTGGACAAATAATTCAAGATTAATCGGAGCAAAAGCCGTTAAAGATTCTGTATTTAACCAACGGGTGACTTCATCTTCTTCATTTAAACCGCGTTGATACAGTTTAACAAATAAATCAGGATTAATTGGGGCTAAAGCGTCTAAAGATTGAGTGGTTCCCCGACGGACGAACTTATCGCCATCATTTAAGCCTTGTTCAGATAGCTGGCTAAATAATTCCGGATTAATCGGGGCCAAAGCTCTTAAAGATTTAGCGGTTTCCCAACGGACATTCTCATCCGCATGATTTAAGCCTTGTCTATACAGTTGAATAAATAATTCAGGGTTAACCGGAGCTAAGGCGACTAAGGATTGAGTATATCCACGGCGGACTTCTCCACTTTCATCATTTAAACCCAGTTTATATTGCTGAGCAAATAATTCCGGATTAATCGGGGCTAAGGCAACTAAAGATTCGGCAGCACCCTTACGGACCTCTTCTTCTTCGTCTTTTAAGGCTTGTTCATACAGTTGGAGGAATAGTTCCAGATCAGCAGGGGCTAGAGCTCTTAAGGACGTGGCTGCACTCAGGCGAATTCTAACATCTCTGTCCTTTAACGCTTTTATAAAAAAGATGGATACTTGTAAATCATTGCTAAATTCCTGCTCTTCTTTTTCTTTAGCGTTTTTTATAAGATCAAGCTGCTCTTCTGAGATATTGCTTTGATTAGCAAACTGTTTTAGTTTTTCAATAAAATATTGATCCGAGGGGCTCGGACTATTTCTTAGAGTAGATAAAGGAGTCTGAAATTTCCACTTTGTTCTACCCAAAGATCCTTCCAGCTGTTTGTCAATTGGCAACTCTCCTTTCAATTCCTTTCTTTTTTGTTCTCTTTTTTTATAATAACTAAATTTCTCCATAGTTTTAGCTCAAAATCTTAATAACTTTATCATAATTTAACTGAAAAATCAACTTTATTATAATCAAGCTAAGCTCAGGATTTTCCTAATTTGTATAACTTTATATAAAATAACAAATTATAAATCGGCAAGAGATGTTGGTAAAATATTAGATTTGTAAATCAAAGTCTAAAGAGGAGTAAAGAAAGAATCCAGTCACAAACTAATAATAGTTGGCTATAATTGAGTATAAAAAAAGCAGCAAACCAATGGCCTGCTGCTAAATATAATAATTACTCTTTATCCGTATCGCCAGCGACTACCTGAACTAGGAGCTCTTGACCGCTGAATTTCTTTTCTAATAATTTACTAAGGGCACTGAACCCAGTAAATTCAGAAAATTCTGAAATAAGTATCCGGTTGCATTTTTATATTTATGATCCGTGTGCCTTGAAAGATACCAGCTTTTTTTGCAGTAATTTATAATTTTGTACTAGAAGTTGGTGGAGGAATAGATAATAAGATAATGATGATGTGTTTTTCTTTATTATTAGGAAAAATAATATGGTTTGATTCATCAATAGAAGAAGCTTTTTTAGAAATCTGGCAGATGATAACATTTAGAAATACTAAAGGGTGTAGTTATATATATATTTCTATAATAATGTTTATGGTTTCTACAGGGATAATAATTGATTTAACAGATAGTAATAAAAAAGTATTTTTATGTATAATTCTATATATAGAACTCTT
>CAYQEI010000036.1:0-4685 GCA_964416495.1 uncultured Gammaproteobacteria bacterium | reverse complement strand
GCGAGCTGGGTTCAGACCGTCGTAAGACAGGTCGGTCTCCTATCCACTATGATCGTGGAAACTTGAGAGGTCCCTTCCTTAGTACGAGAGGGCCAGGAAGGACGAAGCTCTAGTGTACCAGCTGTTCTATCAAGGGCATTGCTGGGTAGCTACCTTCGGTTAAGATAAGCGCTGAAAGCATCTAAGCACGAAGCTGTCCTCAAGATTAGGTTTCACAGACAGGTTAGAGAATATGACCTTGATAGGCTATAAGTGTAAGTCTAGTAATAGACTCAGCTAAGTAGTACTAATATGTCATTTGATTTTCCCGCATTTTTGTATTTAAATAATTGATTTATTCAATAGTAATCTATTGTTGACCAACAAAAGACACTATTGTTCTGGTGGTAGAAGCGTTGGGGTAACACCTGATCCCTTTCCGAATTCAGAAGTTAAGCCCAATCGCGCTGATGATACTTGGGCCTGAGCCCTGGGAAAGTAGGTAGCCGCCGGAACAATGGTGTTTTTTAATTTACAAATGTAGATTTATTGGGTAAGATTAAGCTAATAAGCCTATTTTTATGCCAATTATAAAATCAATCTCAGGGATTAGGGGGACAATTGGTGCTAGTGATGATGATAACTTAACCCTAAGTAATACCCTAAACTTTAGTTTAGCTTTTGGTACTTATCTAAAGAAAAAGTATCCTCAGCAAGCTATTAGCGTCCTTCTTGGGCGCGATGCTAGAAAGTCTGGTTTAGCCCTGAGTCAAGTTACTAGCTCCGCTTTGTTGAGCCTAGGGATAAACGTGCTTGACTTGGGATTAACCACAACCCCTGCTCTAGCTTATGCTACTAGCTCACAAGGAGCCCAAGGAGCAATTATGCTGAGTGCTTCTCATAACCCTAGCAATTGGAACGCTATCAAGCTCTTTAACGATCAAGGGGAATACATTAATGCTAAGCAATTGGCCCAGTTACTAAATATTGCTAAAACTAAGAAATTTAGTTTCACCACCGAATCGCTACAAGGGCTTTATACTTTTAATCCTTATTTAGAATGGGAGCACATTGTTGCGATTAAAGAATTAGCTTTGGTAAGACCAGAGCTAATTGCAAAAACTAATCTTCGTGTTGCTGTTGACCCAGTTAACTCGGTTGGAGCTAAGGCAGTCGGGCATTTGCTAGAAGTATTAGGGGTAAGAGAAGTGATAACGATAAATGATAGCATGGATGGTAACTTTGCTCATAACCCTGAACCAATTGGAGACAACCTTAGTCAATTACAAAAAAAAGTTAGACAAGAAAAGGCAGATCTAGGTATTGCCGTTGACCCCGATGTTGACCGCTTGGCACTCGTTGATGGGGCCGGTGAGGTTATTGGTGAAGAGTACACTCTAGTTTTAGTTGCTAAATATGTTTTAGAGAATTTTGCTAAGGTAGATCAGCTCTACCCTGGCCAATTTAGAGCGCAGACTGTTTCTAATCTGTCTTCTTCTCGCGCCTTAGTTGATTTAAGTCGGGAGCTAAAGGCAAAGCATAGCTTCGCTAAAGTAGGCGAGCTTAATGTTGTTGAAAAGATGAAACAGACTAAAGCTGTTATTGGCGGTGAAGGCAATGGCGGCGTCATTTACCCGCCACTTCATTATGGCCGTGATGCTTTACTTGGCATTGCTTTAATTTTAAGTTACTTAGCTAAGAGTAAGCAAAGTCTAGCTCAACTAAAAACTAAGTTACCCCAATATTATTTAGTAAAAGAGAAAATTACCTTAAAGAAAAAAACTAATCCAGAGCGAATTTTTATCACTTTGAAAAAACATTTTCAAAAAGGTAAAATAAGTGAAATCGATGGCCTTAAAATTGATTTAGCAGATTCTTGGCTTCAAGTGAGACTATCAAATACTGAGCCGATTATAAGGGTGTTTACTGAGGCAAAAACTAAAGCGGGTGCTACTAAACTAAAGCGAGAAGTGTTTTCTCTTATCAATACAGTTAATAAAAATTAATTTAGATAAACTATGATGCAAATAATTATATTAGCAGCTGGGAAAGGAACAAGAATGGGCTCAGATTTACCTAAAGTATTGGTGCCACTACAAGGCAAGCCAATGGTAGCTCATCTTCTAGACTCAGTTATGACAGCTAAGCCAGAGCTCGACCCCATACTGGTAGTTTCACCTAGCAATAAGGAGATAATTAAAGAAAGCTTGGCTAATTACTCACTACGTTTTGCAATTCAAGAGCAACAACTCGGTACTGGTCATGCGGTAGGAGCGGCCAGGAATGAGGTTGACCCAAGAGCTAGTCATGTTTTAGTTTTATATGGCGACCATCCCTTTTTAGGGGCGGAAACTATAGAGCGATTACTAAAACTTAGGCCACAAGCGATCACTTTAATGCCAACTCTGTTACCAGACTACTCTTCTTGGCATGCTAATTTTTATTATTTCGGTCGTATTATTCGTGATGACGAAGGTAAAATCAAAGGTATTACAGAATACAAAGATGCCACTGAGGAAGAGCGAGAGATTCTAGAGGTTAATCCTGGTTATATGTGTTTTAATAAGGAATGGCTGTTTGCTAATATTGATAAACTACAGGCCAATAATCAAGCCCATGAATTTTACCTAACCGATATGGCTGAAATTGCCGCTCAGGGAGGCTATCCAATTGATTCAGAAAGAGTGGATCCAATTGAGGCAATGGGAATTAACAAAGCAGAAGAGTTAGAGATAGCAGAAGCATTAAAAGACAAGTAAATAATATGAAGTTAATTGCTGACTTCCATCTTCACTCACCTTATTCTCTAGCTTGTTCTAAGCAACTGAGTCTAGAAAATATTTATCACACCGCTAAGCAAAAGGGCCTAGGTCTCATGGGGACTGGTGATTTTTCCCACCCGCTGTGGCACCGAACTCTTAAGCAAGAACTAAAGGAGACAAAGTCAGGCTCAGGTTTATTTTTTTTGCAAACTAAAGATGACCAGGTAAGGTTTATCCTTTCCAATGAGTTTGCTTTAATCTATCGTCAAGCTGATAAAGTCCGCAAAGTTCATCTTCAGGTTTTAGCGCCTAGTTTTATAGCGATAAAGAAGTTAAACGATTACTTAGCAAAGCAAACGAATTTATCTGCTAATGGCCGGCCGATTATAAAAATGAGTGCAATCGAGTTTACTAAGCTAGTAAAAAAGATCGACCCTCACTTCATAATCTATCCTGCTCATATTTGGACACCATGGTTTTCCGCTTTTGGTGCTAATTCCGGCTTTAATTCATTAGCAGAGTGCTTTGGTGATCAATTAGAGCATATAAATGCTTTTGAGACAGGCTTATCTAGTGACCCTCAACTCAATTCACGGGTAAGCCAGCTAGATGCTTTAAGCGTGATTTCAAGCTCAGATGCTCATAGCCTAGATAGTATTGGTCGTGAGGCGACTATACTTAACTTTGCTAAGGAGCCGAGCTTTGCGGAATTGTTTAGTATAATCAAAAACCGCCGCCGAGAGGGTAAGAGTGCGATTTTAGGGACCATAGAGAGTTATTCTGAGCTCGGCATGTATCATTTTGATGGTCATCGCAACTGCAATCTGAGCCTCAACCCTCAAGAGAGCAAGAAACTAGATTATATTTGCCCTAAATGTCACAAGAAGCTGACTAAGGGAGTTCTGAGTCGAATAGAGGAGTTAGCTGACAGACCCAAAGGCTACCAAGCTAAAGATAAGGTTGAGTTTAGTAAAATAATTGACCTTAAAAAAATACTCCAGAATATTTATCAACTAAAAACCTATCACAGTAAGAAAATAGCGCAAACTTACCTTGAATTAATTGATAAATATGGCAGTGAATATGATATTTTATTAAATATCGACACTACTAGCTTAAAGCAAGAATTAAATACTAAACTTAAATTAGCGATAGATAACATGAGATCAGGAAAAATAAAGCTAATCTCAGGTTTTGATGGTAGTTATGGCCACTTTAATTTATTAGGGAATAGGCATAGATATGTTTAAATGGCGAGACATTGCGTATGCTTTGGTAATAATTTTACTATTTTTTATTCTCATCATCGTTGCCACTATCACCTATAGCGGTGATCAAGACCAGATGAGAGAGAACCGAAGCTATATTAATAGACAAGTACATGCCGTACTTAGTTTTTCGGCCAATTTATTGCCGAAATGGCCTAGCTCTAATTATGAGCGTTATCAAGAAAATTATTTGGAAAAAGGTAGCTGGTGGGAGAAAGTAAAAGGTTATTTCCTAATCGGGCGCGACAAAGAAGGTCTCAAAATCATGTTTGAGAAACCTCGACTCAAGCTCAACCAAGTATTTGAGCGAATATTTAATAAAAAACAAGATAAATAATTTGATTTATCATCATAATTTGCTTAGAGCAATTTTTTTAAGTTAATGGTATAATAGGAGTAGATTTAATAAAATAAAGGAAAAATATATGGCAAAAGAAGTAAAAAGTAACAAGAAAGCTAGTGTTAAAGATAAAAAAACAGAGCGCCAAGAGGCTGCTTTAGGGGCAATTGAGCAAATTAGATCTAAATTTGGTGAAGGCTCAATTATGATGTTTGATGATGCTCAAAAAACCAATGTTGATGTAGTTCCCACTGGCTGTTTGTCTCTAGATAAGGCTTTAGGGATAGGTGGAGTTCCACGTGGCCGAGTAATTGAGATTTTTGGTCCAGAAGCATC
>CAYQEI010000035.1:0-4869 GCA_964416495.1 uncultured Gammaproteobacteria bacterium | reverse complement strand
ACCCCAGGCAATTGCTAGCATTACTAAGCTAATGACTGCTCTAGTCTTCCTAGAAACTGAGCCTAACTTAGATAAGGTCTATAGAATTCAAGCTAGTGATAGAGTCCCCGGCGGGAAAGCTCATCTTTTTCCTGGTGATGAGCTAAGTTTGCATGATTTACTCTATACTAGTTTAATTGCCTCTGATAATGATGCGACCATGGCTTTAGTTAGTGCCAGTAATTTAGATTTTGATCAATTTATTGAAGCGATGAATGAGAAAGCTAGAGATCTACGTTTAGTCAATACCCACTTTGTGGAAGTAACTGGACTGGATAAGGATAATGTCTCAACTGCGCGCGAAGTGGCGATAATTACTAAAGAAGCTTTATCAGTACCTGAAATCAGGAATGCATTGGAGAAAAAAGAGTATATTTATCAGACTACAGGCGGCCGTGAAAAAGTGATTGAGTCAACTGATGAACTTTTATTTATTCCAGAAAATGAAAGCTATCGTTTAATTGGAGGCAAGACTGGTTTTATTAATGAATCAGGCTATTGCTTTACTGCTCTTTATGAAACTAAAACTGGAGAACAACTAATCGCGACAGTTTTAGGGAGTTTAGCGATAAAAAATCGTTTTTTAGATAGTCAAACTATAGTCCAAGAAGTGATAGAGCGCTACCTTAGTGATAATATAATAGATTGATATGAAATTAATTAACAAGTATTATTTTCAAATAACTAAAAAGGTATTTTCTCTTTTACCAATTACCTATCGTCTGCGCTTGCAGATTAAGTATTTCTTTGCCGGCGTTAGTGCAACCTTGCTCAACCTTATCCTCTTAGCTCTTTTTCACAGTGTCCTTAACTGGAGCTTAGTTCTCTCGACCAGTTTGGCTTTCATCCTATCTTTTTTACTCAGCTTTGCTTTACAAAAATTTTGGACTTTCAGAAATAAGAAGTACCGCAATATCCCCCGGCAGTTAGTGTTGTACTTACTCAATGCCTTACTAGGTTTGAGTTTGAATGTTTACTTAATTCAGTTATTAGTTAATTCTTGGGGAATCTGGTATTTACTGGCCCAAGTGATAATTAGCTTATTCCTAGCCCTACTTAACTTCTTAGTCTATAACTTTATTATTTTCAGACGTAAATAAATGAAACTATTAGCCTATCAAAGACAACTTGGAGCTAGGCCTGAAGTATGGCTTAGGCAAGCTGGCTACCAGCCCCACCCAGATAGATCTGCCACTAAGCCTAGCTTTATTCGTCGTTTGACGAGAGACCATTATCCCCGTTATCATATATACTACCAGACAGGGACTGATAAAGCAGGGACAGCGATGCTAATGTTTGAGCTCCACCTGGATCAAAAAAAGCCTGCATATCAGGGATTTAGGCGCCATAATGCTGAATATGATGGCGATTTAGTGGCGCAAGAGATAAAGCGTTTGCAAGCTTTACTAAAGTGAGATAATTAATAAATTATGAACAATGAAATTGAAGACATCAAGGCGAGGATAGATATAGTTGATTTGATCAGAGAATATTTGCCTTTGAAGGCAGTGGGGATGAATTTCCAGAGTAATTGCCCTTTCCATAATGAAAAAACGCCTTCTTTTGTTGTTTCACCAGATAAACAGATCTGGCATTGTTTTGGTTGCAATCGTGGGGGAGATATTTTTACTTTTTTGATGGAAAAAGAAGGCTATAGTTTTCCCGAAGCCTTAGAGTTTCTGGCCAATAAGGCCGGGGTAGAGCTGAGGCGAGTTGACCCTGCTAAACGCTCCCGTCGTAGTCGGTTGTTAGAAATAATGTCTTTTAGTGCTCGTTATTTTGCTCATGTCCTTGAAACTGAAACAGGGAAAGAAGCTAAGGAGTATCTTCTCAGACGTGGTTTAAGTGAAGAGACAATTAAGCAATGGCGCTTAGGCTATAGCCCTAATTCTTGGGATAGTTTAGTTAATTTTTTGCAACAGCGACCAAAGCAAGGGAAGAAGTTTAGTTTAGAAGAGATTAAAGCCACTGGGATGATAATTCCATCTAGTTCCCGCCCTAACTCCTATTATGACCGTTTTCGTGGACGCATCATGTTCCCTATCACTGATGTCAATAACAATGTCTTGGCCTTTACCGCTCGTATCCTGGAAGCAAGTGAAAAAGAAGCTAAATATATTAACAGCCCTCAAACTGAGCTCTATGACAAAAGTAAAGTCTTGTTTGCCCTTGATTTTGCTAAGCAGGCAATTAGAAAGCAAGATTATGCTTTGATAGTAGAGGGGCAAATGGATGCGATTGCTTGCCATAATCATGGCATAGCTAATGTCGTTGCTACTTCGGGCACTGCTTTAACTAGCAATCAACTACAACTACTTAGTCGTTATAGCAAAAACATAGTTTTGGCCTTTGATATGGATACTGCTGGGCAGGCTGCCGCTGATCGCGGGATTAAAGAGATCTTGAGCCAAGGGATGAATGTCAAAGTAGTGACACTACCAGATGGCAAAGACCCAGATGATATCATACAAACAGAACCACAGTTGTTAGAGCAAGCGATTGCTGATAAAGAAGAGATGTTAGAGTATTATTATAATAAGATAAGCCAAGGTCTTGATTTGACAATTCTAAGCAACAAGGTGAAGGTCAAGGAAGCGATGTTTGCGATGATAGTGCTACTTGCTAACAAGAGTGAGCAAGGCTATTGGTTAAGAGACTTAGCTGAAAAACTTAACTTTGTTGAAACTGACATTAGAGAAGACTTTATTGAGTTTAGTCAGCAGTCAAAAAGGAGCTATAGTCCCAGCACTGAGCCCGAAGCTGACACTAAAGTTAAGCCGGTACATATACTGAGTAGGGAAGAACGATTAAGTGACCTGGCTTTAGCCCTGTTGATAAAAAAACCTAGTTTGTATAATTATGCCAAAGACCGTTTTGAGTATGAGACTTTAGCTACTGAAATTAATTTGCAGTTTTATCAAGCTCTGGTACTATATCTTAGTAAGCAAACTCAGTTTGACTATAATCAATTCAAAGAGAGTTTAGGGGCTAATGAGTTACTGACAAAGAAGCTAGCACAATTGAGCCTACTAGGAGATAAGGAGTACTACAATCAAGCTGATGAAGAGCTCAAATCAGAATTCATTAAAATCAGTTTGGAGCTAAAGAAATACGCTCTTAAAGAAAAAATAAAAGAATTGGAAAAAGAACTAACTAGCCTGGAGCAAGCTGGTAGTAATGAAAAAGATAAATTGAATCAAGTAATGCAAGAGCTCAAGTTAGCCACTGAAGCCCTAAAAAAAATAAACTAATATTATGACTAAGCCAAAAAAAGTAAATAAAATAAAAGCCAAAACTTCAGTCAAGCCAAGCACTAAAGCTAAAGTAAAGGCCAAGACAACTGTCAAGACAAAAGCTAAACCAGCAGTGAAAGCTAAAGCTAAAGTCAAAAAAACCGTCACTAAAACTAAAGTGGTTGCCAAAAAGAAACCAGTGGCAAAAAAGGCAACTGCCAAAAAGGCTAGTGCCAAGAAAGTCGTCAAGAAAACAAGCCCTACTAAGGCTAAAAAGCAAAGCCCAAAAAAGAAGAGCCCTGTAAAGGTGCCGATAGTTTTTCCAACTGAAGTTGATAAAGAACGTTTGATTGAGAAAGGTAAACTGAGAACTTTTGTGACTGAAGTTGAGTTACTATTACTTTTCCCTGAGTTAGAGGAATATGTTTTAGATTATGAGTTATATTTAAGTGAATTAGAAAAAAATAGCATCAAAATTGCTGATGGTGGTAGTCTGTTAGGGGGTGGCCTATTAGATGATGAAGAAGTAGAGGATAAGGAGAAAAAGGCGCAGATAGACCTTTCTAACCTTAGCTCAGACTCAATTCAGATGTATCTAAAAGAAATTGGTAAAGTTCCGCTGTTAACGAGTGAAGAAGAGGTCGAGCTAGCTAAAAGAAAAGATAAGGGCGATCTTGAGGCAGAGAGACGAATTATTGAAGCTAACTTACGTTTAGTAGTTTCTATAGCCAAGAAATTTACTGGTGCCAAAGGCATGACTTTACTTGATTTAATTCAAGAAGGGAATATTGGCTTATTTAGGGCAGTGGAGAAGTTTGAATATAAAAAGGGCTTTAAATTCTCTACTTATGCAACTTGGTGGATTAGACAAGCTATCACTCGGGCTCTAGCTGATCAATCAAGAACTATTCGTATCCCAGTTCACATGGTTGAGACGATTAATAAGTTTAAGCAAATTCAGCGCATCTTGATTCAAGAGTTAGGTAGAGAGCCAATGGCTGAGGAAATTGCCACTGAAATGGGAGAGGAGTTAGATAAAGTGCGCTATATTATGAAGATATCACAAGATACCATCTCGCTCGAGACTACCGTAGGTGATGATGATGAAGATTCAACTTTAGAGGACTTTATTGAAGATGTAAAAAATATTACCCCTGATAGATCAGCTGCTCTACAACTACTACGTAATTACGTCCGTGACATAATTGAACAACTATCACCTAGAGAACAGAAGATTCTTGAAATGCGCTTTGGTTTAGTTGATGGCGTCGCCCATACCCTAGAAGAAGTTGGTCAAGAGTTTGAAGTAACTAGAGAAAGAATCCGTCAAATTGAAGCTAAAGCCTTAGAGAAGATCAGGAAATTAGAAGGCCTTGAGAAGTTAAGGGATTACTAGCAGTTTGTTGACAAAGATGAGTAGTTTGATAAGATAAGGTAAGAAAATAGTCTGCCTATTTTCTTATTTTATTAATATTCCCGGGTGGCGCAGCGGTAGCGCAGTTGGCTGTTAACCAATTGGTCGTGGGTTCGAATCCCACCCCGGGAGCCAAATTGTATGTTCGGTGTTTGTTGCCTCGGCGCAAAGCGCCTCGGCACG
>CAYQEI010000034.1:0-5365 GCA_964416495.1 uncultured Gammaproteobacteria bacterium | reverse complement strand
GCAAGCTGACATTAAAATCGATAAAGCTCTAGATAAATCTACTCAAGTAGATGGAAAAAAAGAGCAGGCAAGGGCTAGTATTGAAAGGTTTAGGCAAAGTCAGTATGGTGGCGACGCTGCCTTGCGCTCTAGCTTTATTGGTGCTGGACAGGAGGAAGACAAGGGTTCAGTCTCGGCTGATATTATGCGCCGTCGTTATCTTACCAAAGAAGATAAACTAAAGGCGAGAATGCCTCGACAGCGAGTTAAATATGATGAAGAAAGGGAAAAGCGATTAGAAGTTACCACTCTGCGCAAAGATTGGAATAAGCGCTTTGACCCTAAGGCCAAAGCTAAGGCTGAGGCAGAAGCAAAAAAGAAAGATAAACAAATTTTATTTGACCCATTTCAAAACCTATAATTATGATTTACATAAAAGACGAAGCCGAAATTAAAGCAATTCAAGCTGGAGGCCAGCAACTGGCCAAGATACTCCAGGTTTTAGTGGCAATGGTAAAGCCAGGCTGTCAGACTGCTGAAATTGAAGCTAAGGCTATAAAGCTAATTAAGCAAGCTGGTGGCAGGCCGGCTTTTTTGAACTATCCCTTAGGGGGAGGGGTTTTCTTTCCTTCCGCCGTCTGTCTTTCTATCAACAATGAAGTCGTTCATGGTAGCACTTTACCTAATCGTACTATTGTTAGTGGTGATGTCGTTGATATTGATATTGGTATGGAGTGGCCCACTGACACTAAGCTCAGACAAACCCTTAACTTACCCCTAAACAAATACTCTAGTGCAGGTGGCTTCTATACTGATACTTGTGCTACAGTCGGGGCTGGTAAAATCAGTGCCCCTGCTCGTAAACTCTTAGAGCAGACTAGAATTAGCTTAACTGCTGGTATAGCTCAAGCTAAAGTTGGTAATCGACTAAGTGATATTGCTTTAGCAATCTCACAAGTAGCAAAAAAGCATGGTTATGGGGTAGTGGAGGACTTAGTTGGCCATGGCGTTGGCTACTACGCTCATGAAGACCCTAATGTGTTCAATTATGAAATTCCGCTTCGCTCTAGTGAAAATTACCAACTGGAAGCAGGCATGGTACTGGCGATTGAACCGATGTTTAATTTAGGGAAGAAAGAAGTAGCTTTAGCTGATAATGATTTTACCATCATCACTGCTGATGGCTCTATTAGCGCCCATTTTGAGCATACAGTAGCGATAACTGCTAATGGGCCCGTGATTTTAACTAAAGATAGTTAAGTGTATGGGAATAGATTATTATTTAGGAATAGACTGGGGAGAAAAAAGAATTGGTTTAGCGATTGGTGATAGTCTCACCCGCTTAGCCTTACCATTAGCAACCGTTAGTAATCTAGTGGAGTTAATTGAAGTGATAAAAAAAGAAGGGGTGAGCTATCTAGTGGTAGGTCAGCCTCAGAAAATGAGTGGCGAAGAGGCTAATTATCAGCCTTGGCATAGTTTTATTACTGAGCTAAAGGAACAAGTCAAACTGCAAATTATTTTCCAAGATGAAAGATTAACTAGCTTAGCAGCCGATGCTTTAGCAGGGCGCAAGAAAGAAAAGGCTAGTCAAGACGAGATTGCTGCCACCCTAATCTTACAAAGCTATTTTGATCAGTTAAGTTAATGATGACAAAGGAAGTGAAAAATCAGGCGCTGATACTCAAACGCCAGGACTATCGAGAATATGATAGCCTGGTCCTTTTATATAGTTTTAGCTCAGGCCTTAACTACCTAGTTGCTCGAGGGACTAAGAGGCTAAACTCAAAGTTAAGTGGCCACTTGGAGCCCTTGACTCTAGTAGAATATCTAGAGATACCAGGGAAAAGTTATAATTATCTAGCTGGAGTCAAAACCATTGAGGCTTACTTAAATCTCAAAGCAAGTCTGGTCGCACTTAACACTGCTTTACCAAGTTTGAGTCGATGCTTTGCTTTGGTTCCTGTTAAAGCTGAAGTGGAACCCAGATTGTTTAACTTAGCTAAAGCCTACCTTAGTCAGCTAGATCTTAGCCCCGCAGAGGGATTAAGTGAATGGCAAGCGAGGATATTACAAGCTGGCTTTATTTTCCGGTTTTTAACTATCTTAGGATTTGCGCCAAGACTCGAGACTTGTTTCTTTTGCGATAAGAGAAGTGAGCTTAAATCAAAGTACTGTTTTGACCTGATAAACGGTAGTATAGTTTGTGAAAATTGTCTGAGCAAAGATAAGGGGAGAGCCCCGAATGAACTTACCCCAATTAGTCACAATGCGATAAAAGTTTTACGTTTTCTCCTTAATGAGACTGAATTTGTCGGCAAAAAAACTAAAATCAGTCAAAAAATAGCCAGTGAATTAGGGCTTTTAGCGGACAATTTTCTTACCTTTAGGCACTAAAGTTGAGCTTGCTAAATCTGGTTTTTTTGTGCTAAAATAAGAATATAATTAAATATAATAACAACTATGACTGAGGGAAATAATGCGCCAAAGTTTACATTTTTTTATTTGCTTTCTTTGGTAGCTTTAATTTTTGTAAGTATTTCTTTAGGGATGATTGCCTTCAATATCATCAATATAAAAATCATTGATGTCTTTGCCCCACTCTCTTCCTATAATTTATTGAGCTACAACAGCCAGTTTAGGTTTGCTATCTCAGCACTACTAATTGCTAGTCCGATTTATTATGCAATGACGGCTTTGATTCGCAAAGGAGTAAGAGAGAAGCAGATTGCTCATGATAGCGGTGTGCGCAAGTGGTTAACTTACTTTACCCTTCTTGTCTCTTCTTTAATAATTTTGGGGGTCTTGATTGGGATTTTAAACACATACTTAAGTGGTGACTTAAATACCCGCTTTATTCTCAAGGCCTTAGTAGTCTTTGTACTAGCTGGTCTTGTCTTTGCCTATTACCTTTTTGATCTCTACCAAGCTGTTTTAGTGAAAAATAATCGAGTAGTGCTTGGCTTTTTTATTGCTTCACTCCTTCTGATTGTAGTCGCTTTTGTTGGTGCATTTGTGATGATGGAGTCTCCAGCTCAAGCCCGGCTGAGAAAGGCCGATGAGCCTACCTTAGCTCAGCTAAGTCGGGTTGAGAATGCCCTTAACTCCTACTATGACCTAAACCAAGATTTACCGATTGAGCTTGACTTTCCTGGTCTCTACCCCATAAAAGACAGTGAGAGAGTGAAAGTTGATTACTTGCGTTTAGATGAAACTAATTATCAAATCTGTGCTACCTTTTTGAGCAGTAAAGTAGGTGAGAGTGACGATTACTATTATCCTAGTATCTATAACCAGAGCTATGAGGTTGGTTATAACTGTTTTACTCGCTCAGTTTGGGGAGCCCTGGAACCAAGAGCAGTTAATTACTAAAGCCCATGTTTGAGTTTAAGCAAGAACAGTTCTCTGGTCCCTTAGATTTACTCCTTAGTTTAATTGAGACTGAAGAGCTAGATATTACTGAAGTTAATTTGAGTAAAATTGCCGATGATTATGTTAGCTACATTAGAGCTTCAGAGACAGAAATTAGATCAGAAGAGATTTCTGATTTTCTAGTTTTAGCAGCGCGCTTATTGTTCTTGAAATCAAAGGCATTATTACCCTATTTGTTAAGTGATGATGATGAGGCAGACCTTGAAATTGATCTAGCCAAACAGTTGCGGATGTTTCGTGAGTATAAAGAAGCAAGTGAGAAACTCAAGCAGATATTATTAGCTGAAAACTTTCTCTTCATTCCAGAAAACATTAAAGTAAGAAGTCCCAAAATTGATCTCGCTAAATTCAGTCCCCCAGCAACACCAATCCCTCTAACTGAGTTTGCTAAACTAATGAAAGCTATTATTGAGCGCCGACTAGAAAGCAGAGAGCAGGCTCTTGAAGAAGAGAACCTTGTCCCCAAAATCAGTATTGAAGAAAAAATTGAAGCAATTACTGAGCTCTTAAACAAAAAAATTAAATTCAACTTCAGCACCCTTCTTGAAAGTGCCAAAAACAAGACTGAAGTTATCGTTAGCTTCCTGGCAATGTTAGAGTTAGCTAAACAAAAAAAGTTAGCCATTAGCCAGTCAAGTTTATTTAGCGATATTCAATTAACAAAATATTTAAATGAAGATTAATATGACACTAAAAGCCCAAATTGAAGCCCTATTATTTGTTGCCGTTAAGCCTCTATCAGTGAAAGAGTTAAGTCAAGTTTTGGAAACAAGCAGTGATAAAATTAAGGCATCTGCGCAAGAGTTGAGTGAAGACTATCTCAAGTACCAGTCTGGCTTAGTTTTACTCACTAATCAAAATAGCTATCAGCTAAGCACTGCTCCGGCTGTTGCGAAGCTAGTAAAAGATTACCTTGAAAATGAAACTAGTGGTGAGCTTAGCCAAGCAAGCCTAGAGGCCCTTACCATCATCGCCTATCGAGGACCAATTGCTAAGCAGGACTTAGAGCAGATTAGAGGAGTTAACTGTAGTTTGATTATTAGGAATCTATTGATTAGAGGTTTAATTGAAGAGAAGTTTAGTCAAACACTGCAAGCTAATTTATATAATATCAGTTTTGATTTCTTGCGTTTCTTAGGTTTAGAGGAAACTAGTAAATTACCTGATTATACTAAACTAAGTCAGGCTGATTTAGGTCTGAGCAAGAAGTAGAAGCAGAAGTTTAATTTGTGACATGATTATATCTTGGTTAATAAATTTGCTTATCATTTTAGTTACTAGCCTGAACCCAATTTCAGCTTGGACTGGGCCGACTAATTTATTTACCCTTGATTTTGCTTATGAAAATATTGAAGCAGAAAAGGCGGTTGTTATCGAAGCTCAAGGTCGCTTTCTCCTCTACGCTAAAGATGCAGACAAGCCCCAGGCAATTGCTAGTATTACTAAGCTAATGACCGCTCTAGTCTTCCTAGAAACTGAACCTAACCTAGATGAGCTCTATAGAATTCAAGCTAGTGATAGAGTTCCCGGCGGAAAAGCCCATCTTTTCCCCGGCGATGAGTTAACATTACATGATTTACTCTATACTAGTTTAATTGCTTCCGATAATGACGCTACCATGGCTTTAGTGAGTGCGAGTAATTTAGATTTTGATCAATTTGTTGAAGCGATGAATGAGAAAGCTAGAGTCTTGCGTTTAGTTAATACTCATTTTGTGGAAGTAACTGGACTGGATAAGGATAATGTCTCAACTGCCCGCGAAGTTGCGATAATTACCAAGGAAGCTTTATCAGTACCTGAAATCAGAAATGCACTGGAGAAAAAAGAATATATTTATCAAACTACAGGGGGACGAGAAAAAGTGATTGAGTCAACTGATGAACTTTTATTTGTCCCAGAAAATGAAAACTATCGTTTAGTTGGCGGTAAGACTGGTTTTATTAATGAGTCCGGC
>CAYQEI010000033.1:0-6073 GCA_964416495.1 uncultured Gammaproteobacteria bacterium | reverse complement strand
CAAGTTTTAGAGGACCAAAAAAAATATCAGGAAGCAAGGCAGACTTTTGAGTATGTTCTCAAGTTAATTCGTCATAAGCTCAAACACGATAATGTCGCTTTAAATATTAGTCAGCAAGAAGTTTATTACTCTTTGGCATTGCTAGAAAATAACCTAGCTAACTATGAGGCAGCCTATCAAAATATTGCTGATGCTTTAAGTTTGGAAGCTAACAATCCTCGTTTTCTTGATTTAATTTTGGATTTAAGTATAATAAGGAAAGATAAAGGAAAAGCTTTGGCGTACTATCAACATTTAGCCGAAGTTAATCCTGATAATAAAAAATTAGCAGAAAAAAAAGAGCTGATTGATAAGCTCTAAAATCGCCGTTGTAGCTCAGTTGGTAGAGCGTCTCCATGGTAAGGAGAAGGTCATCGGTTCAATCCCGGTCAACGGCTCAGAAATTGGTCTCTATTAATTTAGAGACCTTTTTTATTAGCCACTAAATCTAGCTTTTTACTTAAGTCGTCTTGAGACAGGGGAGTAAAGAGTAGCTCTTGATTAGGGCTTGCTTCGGCAATGCCACCAAGGTTTGAGCCAATTACTGGCTTTGCTAAGCCTTTAGCTTCAGTAATGATAAGGGGCGAGTTTTCATAGCACAGAGAAGGCACTATCAAGGCTTGTGAATAAAGAATTGCTTGGTTTAGCTTTTCTTGATCAAGATGGCCAAGGAAATGAATGTTAGTAGAATCTTTAGCTTGCTTTTTTAGTTTAGCTTCAAGTTGACCCTTACCAGCAATCGCTAAATTATAGTGTTTGGGATTGTGATAAAGAAAGGTGTCTAGCAAAAACTCTATTCCTTTATGACTTTCTAATTGTCCGGCAAATAAGAAATAGTCTTGCCCTGAAAATAGGTCAAGAGACGTTAACTTAACATTAGTCTCACTAAGAGGGAAGTATTTTCCTAGGCTCTCAATCTTAGTTTCAACTTGCTTGAAATAGCCATAGTCTTGGTGAAGTTTGAGTAACCATTGTGATGGAGAAATAACTAAGTCAGGCTTTATCAGAATTTTTTTAAGGAGGAGACGATAGAGTTTAGTTACTAAATATTTTAGTTGTTTTTCTTTATCGTAGATTAGTAAGCCAGAGGGGTGTAGTAGCTGGATGTCATGGAGAAAATGATGGTAGTTTACCTTGCTAGTGTTAAGAGCTCTGATTGTATAAAAACCAACTCCCATTAAATTATGGGAGATAACTAAATCAGGTTGTTCAGCTTCAAGAATCGCTTTTAGTTTTCGGTAATTTGAGAAGGAAAAGAGATTAAAAAAATGCCAGAATAGGCGATAGAAAATAGAATGCTTAGCCAGATTGAGGTAGTTTGAATGTAGGTAATAGATTTTTTCAGTACCATTTGCCTCAACTGTTATTTTTTTTGGTTTTGCACTGACAATAAAAACTTGGTGACCCTTATCTCTTAGATTTTGTGCCATTTGTTGGCAAACTTTTTCAGCCCCACCCCGAGTGAAAGGGTGATAGAGGCTATTGATTAAACAGATCTTCATATAACTCCAATAAGTTCTCTTGATTGTACTTCAGGGTAGCAAGGGCGCGAGCGCGTTGACTCATTACTTGGCGCTCAGCTTCATTATCCATAAACCATTTGATTTTGTGAGCTAAATCTTCACTATCACCAGGCTTAACTAAAAGCCCTTCTTTCTCATTAGTAAAGACAGAGCGGACACCAGGTAAGCTAGAAGCAATTACGGGTACGCCACAGGCTAGAGCTTCAATTAAAACGATGCCAAAGGCTTCATTACTGTTAATCGAGGGAAGGACTAAGACATTAGCTTTTTGTAGTGTTTTAATTAAATCAGCTTGAGGCAGTTTACCTAAAAATTTAATTTGTTTTTCTAGACCTAGGTTATAGGCATCATCTTCGTAGCTACTACGTAAGTCGCCATCACCAATTATTTGTAGGCGCCAATTTGGACTATTTAGTTTAGCTAAAGCGGAAAATAGCACAGAGATACCTTTGAAGTAGTGAGCTTTATCAAGACCACCGATAAAAAGTAAGTTTAACTTATCTTGACGAATAAAGCGTTCATAGACAGATTTTACAATTTGGCGAGACTTTTCAATAAGCTTATTTTTATTTTTTTGATAAATATCATCAGGCCTAAACTTAGAGATATCAATTGAGCAGGGAATTTCTTGGAATTTTTCTGAATTCTTTTGATAATACTTTTTGATTTGGCTATTTTTGGCATAGTCAAGGCTGGTAACAACAATGGTAGAAGCTTGTTTGAGTAGTGGTGTTCTAATTAGGCGACTAGGAATAGCTAAGAGCTTATTGAGAAAGGATTGATTGATAACATCCATATGATAATGGATGATTAGTTTGGTTTTTTTATTAAAAAGTTTATGGAAGAAAACTAATTCAGCGCTACCAAAGAAAGGGTAATGTAGATAAATATAGTCGTATTTACGTAAGCGCCAGAGTAGGGAGATGATAAGAGCACCATGGCCCCGCCGCAATAAGGTTTTTTGATTATCAGGGTGGAAGTTATCAATTTCATAGTTGTTAGCTAAGAGTTCGTCAAGTTGTTTAGCGCAATAAGCAATCCCACCAGCATAAGGAGGGAAGGCGCAAACTATCTGAGCAACTTTGAGTTTTTTATTGTCTGCGGTCATGGTCTTTATCTTTATTTTCTTTATCTAGGGCTAAATGTCGCACTATTTTAGTAAGGTTAGCGTCTAACTTAGCAAACTGCAATCTTAGTTTGAACACTAAGTAAAAGAGAATGATAACGGTAAGGTAGAGTAGGAAGTTAATACCAGAGCCAGAAAAGCCCAATTTATCTAAAAGGGTATCAAGTTGCTTGATAAAAATAATAGCAATTGCTCCTAAAAGCCAGAAGATAAGCCAGAGTAAAAACTCATTTTGTTTAATTTTGTTGTTCCTTTTTTGGCTGATCAAACGCCAAACAAATAGAGCGATGATAGCTAAGGCAATTATTTGTTGTATCATATGTGTTGACAAATGGATTAAATAGGGGTAATGTTAAATGTTATTTTATGTTATTTTTGTCGTACTTTAAAAATTTTGTTATGTTTAGAATTTTAGAAAGCATTATTAGGGTAGTAATTATAGCTGCTCTATTCCTGTTGATAAGGTTTACTGACTTTAGTCAGATAGGCCTATCATTAGGATCGCTCGCTGTTAGCATCTCAGCACTAGTAATATTCATTTATGGCATTATGTATGTCAAGAATGAAACTAGGGCATTAATATTAGCTTTGCAGATATCAATGATCCTGGGGCCAGGTCTCTTGGTTTGGTCAATTGGGGACAAATTTCTGTGGCTAGTGTTAGTCGGGATGACTTTCTTGTTTGCTCTGTTTGTTTTATTACATTTGGGGAACCTCAAATTGAAGTTCTACCATAAAGACAAGAAGAGAGATAAGGTAGAATTTCTGCCCCTTAGGGTAGAGGTGCTAGCTAGCCTCATCTTAGTAATACTAGTAGTATTGCTGGGGTGACAGTATTAACCACAAGGGTCTTAACAAAGGCCCTTTTAATTTATTATTTTTTTAATAAACATATCTTTGATGATCTTGAGACCACCAGAGAATTTTTGTCCAAATTCATGATAGACCACTTTTATTGGAACTTCAACCACTTTAACTTTCTGTTTGAAGAGCTGTTGCAGGATTTCACTACAATGAGCCATGCCGTCATTTTGAATAATGATTTGGCTCGCAACTGGTCTTGCTAAAGCCCTAAAACCACTTTGCGGATCAGTTAATTTTACTTTGAAAAAAACTCGGTTAATTATTCGGGCTAGAGGCATGATTACATTCTTTTTGAAAGCAGGCATCTTAGTTCTAGAGTCAAGGAATCTTGAGCCCAGCACTGCTTCAGCTTGGTTAGTTAGGATTGGCTCAACTAAGAGTGGGATTTCTTCCGCTTGAAATTGATTGTCAGCATCAAAGTGAACGATGACATCGGCGCCATGAGCGAGGGCATAGTCATTCCCAGTTTGAAGAGCAGCGCCTTGACCTCGATTAATTAAGTGCTGTAAAACTATTACCCCTTCTTGGCGAGCTAAAGTAGCAGTCTGATCACTAGAGCAATCATCGACAATAATTATTTCTGAGACATAGGGCCTGACTCGTTTAATTACCTCGACTATGTTCTTGGCTTCGTTATAGGCAGGAATGACGCAAGTTATCTTCATAAGTCAACAATTATATTAGCTTCTTTCTTTAATCTCTGGTCAATTGTTAGAGGCTGGTAACCAAGGCTTTGGCTCAAATCTAACACTTCGCTCCATAATTCTTTCTCATCAAGACGGGCTTGATTATTCTTGAGAAAATTAACAAGCTTTTTATCAAAATAAAGGGTTTCAAATAAACCGATTTGTTTTCGTCCGACTGAAATATCAGTGCGATTGGCACGAGCGAGCTTGGCAAGAGATTGGCCAGTTATCATAATTAAATTATCTAAGATTAAATTCCAGGGTAAGTTTAGCTTCAAAAGGCGATAGCTGGCTTCAAGGGCATTGTTGGCCTCAATTGTTGCCAAAACTAAACGCCCAGTGGCTGCAGTTTGAAGGGCAAGTTTGAGATTTTTGGGGTTGTCATCATCAAGGGCGATGATGTTAGCATCATGGGAAATTACCCGAGACCAGTTGTTGGCATTATTTTTAATGGGAATTAGCTTATCTAAAGAGTACTCTGGATAGAGGTCCATAAAGTAAGCTAAGTTTTTGTCGCGGTCTAGCTCGTTTAAAGCAGAAAAAAGAGTAGTAGTTCGGCCTTGGCGGGAAGCTGAGCTAAACAGGATTAGACCACCACGCCGTTTCAGAGCTTGATTAAAAACTTTCTTTTCATTAGCTTGGAGACCAAGGTGGTTGAAAGGGTAGAAGGTAAAATGGTTATCAAGTAAACTAATTACTAGTCTTTCCCCATACTTGTCAGGGATAACATTGATACGTAAGTTAAGTTGGTATCTGGTAGTGTTTATTTTTTTAGCTTTAGCTCGATAAATATCAAGAGCGGATAACCCCAAAAGTTGTAGCACTCCTTTTTGTAGGTTGGCTTCAAGTTGCGCAGGTAACTTGAAGCTAAGGGTTTCTTGATGAGGAAAATCTAGTTGACAAATTAGACCTTTAGCTTGAGGCAGGAAACTAATTTGTCTTGCTTTCTTTTCACTAGCTAGAGTAAAAATATTATCAATTATTTTTTGTGACATATGTATTATTTTAGCATATTTATTATAATTTCAAAATATGCTAAACTAATTTAAGTTGAGGTAAAATTCAAATAAATTTATGTTTTTCTCAAAGATTTACGGTCAATTAGATAATTTTTGGCAGAAATTAGCTCAAGCTTTTCAAGATGCGCTTAACTTTCGTTCAATTTACTATTATCTTGTCTCCTTACTGCTCCTACAAGTTTTAGCTTGGTGGCAGTCAGTGCGGATATTTTCTCTTGCGACAGGCGATCGTTTAATCATGCACTACAATATCAACTATGGTGTTGATCGGATTGGGATACCAAGTAAAATATTTTATCTACCGAGTTTAGCCTTATTAGTTATTTTAATTAACTTAGCGATTCTATTATTTGCCACTAAGCACCCAGCTCAGCGTTTATTTCATCATCTACTTTTGAGCGCTAGTGTTATCGTGGCTGTTTTTGTAAATATTGGCTTAATGGCGCTTTATTTAGTTAACTTTTAATATAGTTTTATGGAATTTCAGATTGTAAGAATAATTTTCTTTTCGACTTTGTCATTCATCTTCGCAATCCTTTCAGCACCACTGCTGACTCATTTTTTATATAAATATAAATTAGGTAAAAGGATAAGAAATAGTGGTAAAACTCCAATTTTTTCTGCCCTTCATGCTCATAAAGCAGGGACACCAACGATGGGAGGTGTTTTGGTTTGGGGCACAGTTTTGTTGTTAATTCTCTTTTTCTACTTTCTCTATAAACTTTTTCCTTTTGAAGTTTTCTCTTATTTTAACTTCCTGTCTCGAGCGGAAACACTGTTGCCTTTAGCTGCCTTAGTGATTTCAGCTTTAATTGG
>CAYQEI010000032.1:0-6567 GCA_964416495.1 uncultured Gammaproteobacteria bacterium | reverse complement strand
ATTTATTCTAGTGGGGGGCCAACTGTGAAAGTAAGCTCTTCAGGAGAATTAGTTGGCGTTCTGAGAGGCTTTCATCACTGTGTTTACCCAATTAAGTCAGGCATCTTA
Organism: uncultured Gammaproteobacteria bacterium; assembly: GCA_964416495.1. GTDB lineage: Bacteria > Patescibacteriota > Patescibacteriia > Patescibacteriales > UBA12465 > UBA12465. Next base: position 6,459 of record CAYQEI010000032.1, on the reverse strand, counting down.
GTAGGCTCAAGAGGGGCAGATGATAATAATTATCAAGCTCTTTTAGAGTTCTATGATAATGATTTCAACCTTCTCTCTGCTGTGCAGGACTCAATGAAGAGAGGTGATGACATCCCTGACCCATTTGCTAGTATAATTTACTTTGAGGATGAGAACCTCATCATCACGGTAAAGTATGCTTCTTATTTACCTTTACCAGCTTATAATTATTTAGAGGCCTACACTTTAGTTGATAATCAATTAAAGTTGGTTTGGTCAAAGAATATTGGTAAGGGGAGAAGTCTAAGACTAGCGAAATATGGCAAATCTATAGCAATTGCATCAAGATCTGAGGAAAGGTTAAGGAAAGGACCGGCCCTCTACGATCTCAGTGGCAATCTAATTTGGGAGTTAGGCATCCCAGCTGTAGATGGTTTATTTACCATTATTGGTAATCGGATGTATTTGGTAAATTTAGCCACTTTACGGCGCGTAGATTTACCAAAATTATAGTAGAATTCATTTAATCTAAGATATAAGCTCTTCTAAAATAGAAGAGCTTTTTTCTTATTCAATACTAGACAGTAAATAGCATTAAATGCTATACTAGGGGTAGCTACAAGTTTATTAATTATCTAAGAGAATAATACATAAACTATGAAAAAGAAATTTATTAGCTTTTCTAACAAAAGATCTAAACCAATTCTTGTTTTATTTGCTTTAACTTTACTTATTATTTTTGGTTTTCAAATCTCAGACCTAAAGGCTTTATCTTACTTTGGTAAAGACGGAGAGCTGTATGCTGAAGGTTTAATTGAGGGTACTAAAAGTGGTAAAGCCTTAGTTTTACCTAATGCTACTTATGTTGGAATTGGCACTGGTTCACCATCAGCACTGCTTCATCTGGAGCAACAATCAGGGGAGCTAGTCTTGCGTTTGAAGAACAATGCTGGCCGTAATTGGGAGATTAATTCTAAACCGACTAGTGGCGGTAATGGTATTTTTAGTATAGTTGACAGGACAGCTAACGCTGATCGCTTTGTAATTAATGCTAGTGGTAATGTCGGTATTGGTACTGGCTCTTTACCAGCTAAGTTTCAGGTTGGTGGTGGCGCCTATATTAGTGGTGATACCTTGATGGGAGGAGTTTTGGGAGTAGGAGGAGCAATACCATCAGGGAATGAGTTATTTAAAGTAGGCTCTAGCAATCTTTCGTGGTTAGCAGTGACATCTAATAGTGGCATTATAGCTCGTGGCCCCTTTAAAGTTTCAACTGGAGGAATAGAGGTAAGTGGGAACCTATCAGCTACTGGTGAAGCTAGGTTTAACAAAACCCCTTGGGGCAAGTGTTACAATATCTCGGTTTATGGCAATAGTACTTGCAAGAAAGATATTACTCTAGCTTGTCAAAATGGCTATTTTATTTCTACCATAGTAAATGAGGGTGGAAGCAATTCTTGTATTAAGGAGATTGAGTGTTGCTCGTTAGGGACTAATTATGTTTCTGGTAATCAGAGCGGTAGTGGTGGATCTACTAGCGGCGGCTCTACTGATGGTGGAGGCTATGTTAGTCCTAGTCAAAACACTGGCAATAGGGATATGAGAGTGCCTTATATGCCGACGTTTTAGTTTAATTTAAGTGTAATAATTAGAACTTATAACATAAAATATGGAAAAGAAAACTAAAAGAACAGTAATTACTATCATCGCGAGGTTATTGATAACCAAGACCCTATTAATCTTAGCGACTTTGGTCGTCTTGGCCTTAGTCATAAATAGCTTTTCTTATCCCCAGACTCCGGATTCTAGTCAAGAATTAGAGGTTGACTTGGGTTCAGAACAAGTAATTGAGGGTCTAGATGAGAGAATCTATGGAGTGCCAGACAACTTTGATGTTGATAGGATCATAAATGAAGTAACTATTGATGAATCAATCCAGTCAATTATTGATAATCCCAAGTATTCTATCCCTAAAAACGTTGCTGATATAGAAATGATGACTCATGCTCAGAAAGTAGAGATGGGTCTAGATGTAGAGATGGATTATCAGATTTTAGGGCGCAGTGAAGATGGCTCTATTAGCAGTTATCAACCGATAATTAGTGAGTCTAGTTTCATTCTTGATCTCTAGTTAGATTTTAACGGAATTTATTATGTCTCATGATAAGCAAAAAGTATTGATTCTTAGTTTTGGGTTATTGTTAATCCTAGCTTTAATTGGAGTTGTAGTTTGGCAATTACAAGAAGGGAAGAGTGAAGAGGTGCCTAACTCTTATTTACCAAACACCGACACTAACTTTGTGGTTGGTGATGGTGATTGGGAGCCTGATGAATTTAGGCAAGTTGTACCAGAAGGAGTAGTGGTTCCAGAAAAAGATGAAGAGATCCCAGCTGAGCTAATTGAAATCGTAGCTAAGCCAGAAAATACTTTGCCACCACTTGATGGCGATGAGTCTGGTCCAAAAATTAGACGCTTTACCATTAAAGCAGAAAATGATAATTTTACCCCTAAGCAGATTATAGTTAATGAAAATGACGTAGTTGATTTATCTATTGAAGCAGTTGATAAGGACTATGACTTATTTTTGCCTAACTATAATATGCGTCAATCAATTGCTCTTGGAAAAACCAAGTCTCTCAACTTTGAAGCTAATTTAGTTGGTCGTTTCAAGTTTTTCTGTCCTGCTTGCGGGGGTCCTGATAAAGGCCCAAGTGGAGAAATAGTAGTAGTTAGCTTGCCATAAATTTTTAAAATGATATAATTTAACTTAGTTAAAAAATATAATTAATCAATAAAACTATGGATAAAACAGCAGTTGGTAAATTATGTCTAATCATTGGCTTGGCTTTGATGGTTGGCATTACCTCTTATTATTACCTATCTTTTAATAAAATTAATAAGAAATTAAATGAGGTTCAAGAGACAGTTATAGAAGATTCTAATACTGTAGCTGAAATTGTTAATTTCTTTAACGCTAACCTCAATGCCGAAGTTGAACAATAATAAAAAAATAATTAAAAAAACTAAATCCCGCTTAGGGCCTCAGCCTAAGAAGGTAGTTAATAAAAATAATACTATGAAAAAAGAATCAATTTTTCCTTTAGTAAGTGGTCTTATTCTAGGAATTTTACTTATGCTTTTGTGGCAATTAGGCGCTGGCCTTAGAAACCAGTCTATCCGTTTAGCTCAGTTAGAAGAAGCTACTATCAATAATAGCCAAGGAGTTAATGAGATAGTAAACTTCATTAATCAAAATATGATTCCAGACTCTGGTGCTGGTGAAATTGCTGAATAGAATAATTTAGATTATAACAAAAAAACTTGGTTTTATTACCAAGTTTTTTTTGTTATAATATAAAAAGAATAAAGCCTAATCTCAATCAAAATGACCAAAGCTGAAGCTAGTAAAAGAATAGCGAAGTTAAGACAAGAAATAGATAAACAGCGCTATAATTATCATGTTTTAGATAAAGAGACGATGTCAGAGGCGGTGCTTGACTCGCTCAAGCAGGAGCTCTATAAGCTAGAGCTTCAATATCCAGATCTAATTAGCCCTAATTCACCTACTCAAAGAGTGGCCGGAAAAGCCTTAGCTAAATTTAGTAAGGTCTCTCACCTTGAGCCAATGATATCCCTTATCGATGCCTTCTTGCCAGAAGATATTAGTGCCTGGCAAGCGCGTAATGAAAATTATCTAGGCAAAACTTGGAGTCAAGCTTATTACTGTGAGCTCAAGCTAGATGGTTTAGCTCTTAGTTTGCGTTATCAAGCAAAATCTTTGCAAGTCGCTGCCACTAGGGGAGATGGCAGGATTGGTGAAGATGTAACCAATAATGCTAGGACGATAGCGAGTATTCCTTTAGTGCTACGAGAGCCAAGCTTAGCTGAGTTGATAGCAATAGGCATTGAAGCAAAGTCTGCTCGGATATTACTTGAAATTATTCAAACTGGTTTAATTGAAGTAAGGGGTGAGGCGATAATTAATAAAACTACCTTTAATCAAATTAATCTAGACCGCAAAGCTAAGGAGAAGCCAGTATTAGTTAATTCTAGGAATGCGGTAGCGGGCTCTATTCGTCAACTTGATCCTAAAGTAACAGCTAGTCGCCAGCTTGACTATTATGCCTATGATTTACTTATTCCTGGCCAAGCTCGAGGTGAGTTGATACAAACAAAGGAAACTTTAGATAAACTTCAGTCTCTCTTAGGCCTTAAAGTCCTCAAACAAACACAAGTTGCTCCTAACCTAAACGCTGTTTTTGCCTTCTACAACAAAATAGAGAAACAAAGAGAAAAGCTAGATTTTGAAATTGATGGCTTAGTTGTCAAAGTAAATGATTTAGCAATGTGGCCAGTGCTAGGCATAGTGGGGAAAGCTCCGCGCTATATGTTAGCCTACAAATTCTCAGCTGAACAAGTGAGCACTAAGGTCTTAGCTGTTAGTTGGCAAGTAGGCCGAACTGGAGTGTTGACACCAATAGCTGAGCTAGAAACTGCTTTTGTTGCTGGAGCTAATGTCAGTCGAGCGACTCTACATAATTATGATGAGATTAAGCGCCTTGATGTTAGGGTTGGTGATACTGTTATTTTGGAGCGCTCTGGTGATGTTATTCCCAAGATTACAGCGGTGATAAAATCTCTCCGACAGGGAACAGAGGAGAAGATAAGGGTGCCGAAGCTTTGCCCCCGTTGCTCTGCGCCAGTGTCAAGGCAGGCAGGGGAAGTCGCCTATCGTTGTAGTAATCCCAACTGTTTTGCAGTTAGTAGTCGTCAAATCTATCACTATGTTTCTCAAGCTGGAGCTGATCTAGCTGGCTTGGGGCCAAGATTAATAGACCAACTAATGGAAGCTGGTTTGATAAAAGACGCTTCTGATCTCTATACTCTTAGCTTAGAGCAGTTATTGAGTCTAGACCGTTTTGGCAAAAAGAAGGCAAGCAATGTCTTGACAGTGATAAACTCAAGAAAAGAGATAGAGCTAGCTAAATTCATCTATAGTCTAGGGATACGCCATATTGGTGAAGAAACAGCTCGCCTCTTAGCTGATGATTACTTGCTCCACCACCCTGATAAGCTCACAATTAGTCTTAGCAAGCTACTCAAGTATTTCCAAGCTAAAAATACTGATTATTTTATGAATCTAGCTGATATTGGCCCAATTGTTGCTAATAGTTTAGTAACCTATTGGCATAATCAAGAAAAGGTTGATTTTTTGACTAAATTAGAGGCTAATGGGGTAAGACTAACAGGAGCTCAAGCAAGCTATAATTTAGGTCAGGAACAGTCTCTACAAGGCCTTTCTTTCGTCCTTACCGGCACTTTAGCTAGTTTGACACGGGCACAGGCAAAAGATAGAATAAAGGCACAGGGAGGGATAGTAAAAGAAAGCGTTAGCGCTAATCTCTCCTATTTAGTATTTGGTGAAAAACCAGGTTCTAAGCTAGAACAAGCAAAAAGATTAGGGATAAAAACTATTTCTGAAGCTGAGTTTACTAAACTACTTGAAACTAAAGGATAATCATATGAAACTAAAGAAAACTACCTTAGCAGATTTAAGTAAGTTGGCTAAAATAAAAATTGAGGCTGACCAATTTGAGGATTATCGCTATCAACTTAGTCAGATTCTTGCTTTTGTTAGCCAAGTTAAGCAAGTTGATACTAGCAATGTCGAAGCAACGATACGGCAGGCTGGTTTAGTTGATGTTTTCCGCCAAGATAAAGTCAAAGCTTGGCCCCAAGATGAAGTTGAGCTTGCCCTGGGACAAGGGGAGCTAGAAAGTGGTGCTTTGCGGGTTAAGCGGGTGCGAGATTAATTAAACTATTATGAAGTTAAATGAGCTAACAATCACTAAGGCCCGAGAGCTTCTTGACCAAGGTAAGATCTCTGCACTTGAGCTGACACAAGCTTGTCTAAGTGAGATTGAAGAGAAAAACGATCAAGTTAATGCTTGTATTTCTGTATTTACCAAATCTGCCCTTAACCAGGCCCAGTTAGCTGACCAAAAGATTAAGCAAGGCGATAAGGGAGCATTACTGGGAATACCATATTTAGTTAAGGATAATTTACTAGCTAAAGGCAAGCCTAGTACCGCTTCCTCTAAAATGTTAGCTAACTACATTGCTCCCTATGATGCCACAGTGGTAAAGAAGCTTAACGAGGCTGGAGCGATACTTTTGGGTAAAACTAATCTAGATGAATTTGGTTTTAGTGATAATGGGAAAAATTCAATTTATGGCCCCAGTAAGAATCCTCATGACTTGAGCCGTGGCGCTGGTGGCTCTTCTGGCGGTAGCGCAACTGCTCTGGGCGCAAACTTTTGTCTTTTTAGCTTAGGCACTGATACCGGTGGCTCAATTAGAGAGCCAGCTAGTTATTGTGGTCTTTTTGGCCTCAAACCAAGCTATGGCCGAGTGTCTCGCTTTGGCATGTTGTCAATGACTTCAACCACTGATGTGATTGGTCCTTTTGCCAAAACTAG
>CAYQEI010000031.1:0-6641 GCA_964416495.1 uncultured Gammaproteobacteria bacterium | reverse complement strand
GCTTTGATGTATTGCATGGTGTCATAAATTGCTAGTCCAGCAGAAACTGAGCCTCCGGGTGAGTTGATGTAGAACTTAATTTCCTTATTTTTATCTTCAGCTTCTAAGAATAGAAATTGGGCAATAATAATGTTGGCTACATGGTTGTCAATTGCTTCGCCGAGAAAAATTATTCGGTCTTTGAGTAGGCGGGAGTAGATATCATAGGCTCTTTCAATATTCCCTTCTTTTTCAATAACTGTTGGTATTAGTGGCATATTAAGTAAATTATTATTAATTATTTACTCTATTATAGTAGATTTATTATAATTAGTAAAGCCAGGCTTTATTGCAAAATAACTTGCCCAAGCCTTGATTTTTTATAAATTATATTTTATTATGAAGGCGATGTTAATATTACTAAATTTGCCGATGTAAGTCGGTCTTATTATTTAATTATTTCCCTATATGAATGTCTTACAAAACTTTTACAAATTATCAGCAAAAAAGAGAAGTGCTTGGGTCTTTGCTTTGATTATCATTTTTGCATTTGTAGTCTTCCTTATTAGTGGTGGTAACTACTACAATCGTTTTGTTGATACTTTAGCCAAAAAAACTAATGATATTGTAGTTTTACCAAGTATGAAGGAATATAACTTCAACTTAGGTTTAGACCTTCAGGGTGGCACCCAACTGATCTATGAGGCAGACATGAGTTCAATTGAAGAATCAGCTCGAGCCGATGCAGTTGAGTCAGCCCGAGACATTATTGAGCGTCGAGTCAATACCTTTGGAGTTAGCGAGCCTTTAGTTCAAGCTAATAAAGGTAAAAGTGGCGAATATCGTATTATTGTTGAGTTAGCTGGGATTAAAGATGTTGATGAGGCAATTAAAATGATTGGTGAAACACCTATATTAGAGTTTAAAGAACAAAATAAAGAAGCATTACAAAGTCTGATAGAGCAAGAGGTAGCAGTTGAGGAAGCCCCAGTTGAGCTTAGTGAAGATGGTGAGTTAGTGCTTGATGCAGATTTAAATTTAGACCTAGATGAAGCTGATATTTGGCAAGAAGCCAAATTAACTGGCAAGTATCTCAGGAGAGCTAGTTTACAATTTAATCCAAATGGAGGCATCCCAGAAGTAGCTTTGCAGTTTAACGATGAAGGTGCAGAAATATTTGCTGAAATGACAGGGCGTAATATCGGTGAACCAATTGCTATTTTTCTTGATGGTAATTTAATTAAGATGCCAATTGTTAATGATAGGATAAGTGATGGACAAGCAGTAATCTCAGGACAATTTAGTGTCAATGAGGCTAAAGAATTAGTAAAACGATTGAATTCTGGCGCTTTACCTGTACCAATTTCTCTAGTTTCACAAAAAACGGTTGAAGCTAGCCTTGGTGCTCAATCAGTCAGCAATAGCTTACAAGCTGGACTACTTGGCATTTTGCTAGTCTCTTTATTTATGATCATAGTCTATCGCTTACCAGGACTTTTATCTGTTTTCTCTTTAGCTGTTTATGGTTTAAGCATGTTAGCGATTTTCAAGGCAATGCCGATTGCTCTAGCGATCTTAGTGGTTTTATTTATGATCGCTTTAATATTTTATACTTTCAATGAACTTGGAATCCTTGATGGCTTTTTGATTTTCCTCTTTGCCATTATTGGTATTTTATTAGCATTCTTTGCTATTAATGCTATTACTTTGTCACTATCAGGTATCGCTGGCTTGGTTCTCTCTTTAGGAATGGCAGTAGATGCTAATATTCTTATTTTCGCTCGTACTAAAGAAGAAATTAAACGTGGTGCTAGTATTAATGCAGCGATTGAGCAAGGCTTCAGACGGGCCTGGCCTTCAATTCGTGATGGCAACATTACTGTTTTGATTACTTGTTTAATCCTAATATTCTTTGGCACTTCTTCAATTCAAGGATTTGGTACAACTTTATTTATCGGAGTCTCAGTTTCTCTTTTTAGTGCTATCGTGGTAACTCGCTCATTGCTTTTGCTAGTAGCTGGTAAGTGGTTAGAGAATAAGAGTTTTCTCTTTGGTGTTAAAAAAGGTAAGATTAATAGCTAATTATAAATATATGACCTATCGGATTATTCAAAAAAAATATCTTTTCCTCTCCATCTCTTTGATCTTAGTAATAGCTTCAGTAGTTGCTTTACTTAAATTTGGTCTTAATTTCGGAGTTGATTTCAAGGGAGGTAGCCTACTTGAAGGGGAATTCATCTCTGAGCAACAACCAGGTTTAGAGGAAGTCTTAACAAGTTTAGTGCAGGTAGATATCAGTGGTTTAGTAGTCCAACCGAGTGAAGACGGTACTTTTATCATGCGCTTCAAAGAAACTGATGAAGAGAGTAAGCGGGCAATAATAGAGAATTTATCGACTTTAGTAAGTGAGCAAGAGGAAGGTGCTTACTTCAAAGAGTTAAGACTTGATTTAGTCGGCGCTTCAATTGGGCGTGAGCTCAAAAGCAAATCTTTTAACGCTTCGATTCTTGTTTTGATTATGGTAGTACTCTATATTTCTTACTCTTTCCGCAAAGTATCTCGTCCAGTCGCTTCTTGGCGCTATGGCCTAACTGCTATTATTGCTCTAGCCCATGATATTATTATTACTTTGGGTGCTTTTGCTATTTTTGGTCACTACTACGGAGTTGAAATTAATACTCCTTTTATTGCCGCAATTCTAACAGTATTGGGCTATAGTGTTAGTGATACAATTGTAGTCTTTGATCGGATTAGAGAAAACCTACCCAAAAGTAGTGAGAATTTTGAAAATACAGTCAATACTAGTATTAATGAGACTTTAGGCAGGTCAGTGAGTACTTCAGTTTCAACAATGTTAGCTCTATTGGCAATACTACTATTTGGTGGAAATACAATTAAAGATTTTGCTTTAGCATTGCTGATCGGAGTTTTCGTTGGAACCTACAGCTCTCTCTTCATTGCCAGTCCGCTAATAGTTGTTTGGCAAAAAATATCTAGTCGCAAGAAGGTAAATGCTTAAATTAAATTTTAGTTGTTAGTAAAAAGAGGTGCTTTCCCACCTCTTTTTTAATTTGCTATAATACTAGCATGAAGTTAAAAAAGCTTATACAAAAATTTAGCCTTGAGAAGACTTTGGAATTCTTCTTGGAATTGAGTTATTTAGCAATTATTTTCTCGATACCACTTTATTTTTCTTTTAATTTTGCTCTACACGAGATTTTTAATTTGAGTAAATTTTTATTATTTGCTTTTCTGCTTGCTTTCTTTTTGTTGTTTTTCGTTGCCTGGCTTAGCCGTGGTGCTAAGTATCGCTATATCTCTGCCTTGCTTAAAGATAAACAGGCCAGAGTACATTTAAAGGTCTTAATTCCAGTTTATATTCTAATGCTAGTTTTGGTTTTGAGTGTCGTCTTTTCACAAGACCCAAGCCTAAGTTTCTGGGGGTCTTATATTCGTCAATTAGGCTTTCTATCTTACTTACTTTTCTTTATTTGGAGTCAGTTACTATTCTTTTATTTACTCATAAAGCGACTTAGCTTAGGTGAAGAGGTTTTTTGGAGCAAGATAAAAAGGATAGTGTGGGTAGCCTTGATTACAGCAATTTTAGTTGCTCTTTATGGTATTTTACAAATCTTAAACATTGATTATACTGGTTGGTCAAGTCCTCCCTATATTACTAAACGGGCTCTATCTACACTGGGTCAGCCAAATTTCTTAGCTTCTTTCTTGCTTTTACCGCTACCTTTGGTTTTTTATTTGTTTAAAAAAACTAAGTCTTTTTGGCCTAAATACTTCCTCGCCTTTGCTGGTCTAATTATTACCGTTTGTATTTTCTTTACCGGTAGTCGTGGTGCCTTCTTAGCTATTGCCTTTGTAGTTGGCGTTTTTATTTTGAAATTGCTTTTTAGTAAAAAATTGAGTATCAAGAGGCGCTTGAGTTATATTTTCTTAAGTCTTTTAGCCTTATCACTTAGCATCGCCACCCTGTACCTAGTTATGCCTGAGCGGATGAAGACAATTACCGCTTTTCATTCTGGTAGTCAGGCGGTGCGAGTTAATCTTTATCAAAATGGCGCTAATGCAATTTTACAAAAACCTATTTTAGGGTATGGACTTGAGAATATTGGCCGGGTCTATATCGGCTATTATGATAGAGACTGGGGTTTATTTGAGAGCATTGGTGTTAATGCAGATAGGGCCCATAATTTTATTTTAGATACTCTCTTGAGTACTGGCTTTATTGGTCTGATTGCTTTTTTATTATGGTACTATCTTTTAATTAAACTGAGCTTTACTTTTTCTAAGGATAAGTATTGCTACTTAGGCTTAGCTTTAGGGGCGGGAGTAATTGCTTATTTAGCTTCTTTATTTTTTAGTTTTACGATTATCTCAGGTGAGCTTTACTTATGGTTATTTTTTTCACTCTTAGCGGTATTATATTTTTCAGAAAACTTTAATCAAGCTAGACTTGATTTAGAACCGAGAGAGGCTAGAAAAAACTTAGGTTTCATTATTTTTGTTTTTACCTCTTTTGTTTTTGCTGGGGCCTTGATTATTTTCAGTGAGCGTAGCTATCGAGTCGATAGGTCGATTGGTTCTCTAGTTAGCGATATTAGGGAAGATCGGATTGAATCAGTCCTAAATCGCTATCAAGATCTCAATGCCATAAGTATCAGTCCTACTTCGCAACTAGAATATCTCTTAGCTGATTCTTTTGCCAAGAGTTGCGTTTATGGTGGAGCTGGAGATGAGGCTAAAGAGGAGTTGATAAAATCAAATTTAGAGGTCTTAATTGGACGCCTGGATTCTTTAGACTATCAAAGTTTAGCGGTCAAATTACTTGCCTATAGCTGTCTGGGTGAGAATGAAAAGGCAATGTCAGTATTTAATCAGTTAAAGGAGTTAGCACCTAACTGGACTGTTTCTAATTTAGAGATGGCTCGTCATTTGCTTAGACAAGGCGAAGTCGATCAGGCCTTAGCCGTTTTTTTCCAACTTGAATTACTATTTCCAGATTTAGATAGCCCGCTGATAAATGACGAACACAGGGCAGGTGTGATGTATTATAAGTTTTTGGTTTATTATGACCTAGCCCGATACTATTACCAAGAAGCTGACTATCGGAACGCTATCAAGTTCTATGGTTTAGCTTATAAAAATAGGAGTCAAGACTACTTGCTTTTAAAAAAAATAGCTGATTGCTATTATATACTAGGAGAAAAAGAAGAGGCTTTGCAGTATACTTTAATTGGTTATTCTATGGCCCCTTCAGATCATATCTGGTCACAATTACTAGCCTTTCTCTATAATGATTTAGGGCAAAGAGATAAGGCAGAAGCTTACATGGATTTAGCCAGGAAATTTGTGCCAGAAGAGCAGGCAGAGGAATTAGAGACTTATTTTAGTAATTTTTCTAAATTATGATGACAGTGTTTTATAGTTATAGTTTTATCATCGGCTTAATTTTGGGTAGTTTTATTAACTGTTTAATTTGGCGACTCTACCAAGGAGAAAGTATTTTTGGCCGTTCCTATTGTCCTAGTTGTCGTCATCAGATTGTCTGGTATGACAATATTCCTTTATTTAGCTTTATTGCCCTAAAAGGGAAATGCCGATCTTGTAAAAAAAAGATTGCCTGGCAATATCCGCTAGTAGAGCTTACCACTGGACTCCTATTTTTAGGTGCTACTTTATTATCGGAGCAAGCCTCGCTTATTAGCCTGTCTTTACTAAAAGATTATTTGGTTATTTTTAGCCTGGTTCTTATTTTTGTCTATGATTTGCGCTTCCAATTAGTGCCAATGCTCTTCCTTTGGCCTATTTTGGCTATAATTTTTGTGTTAAACTTATTATTAGGCTATAATTTACTTAGCCTAAGTATCGCTTTGACAATAGGAATAGTTTTTTTCCTTGTTCAGTATCTTTTGACGAAGAAAAAAGGGATTGGCGAAGGAGATATTTGGCTCGGGGCCTTTATGGCACTAGTTCTAGTGGAAGTAAAGCTACTTGTTAGTGCTTTGGTTTTTGCTTATTTTATTGGTGCCGTAGTGAGTCTAATATTTTTGGCACGAGGTGATAAACAGCTAAAATCAAAAATATCCTTAGGACCCTTTTTGATGCTTGGTAGCTTAATTAGCTATTGGTTTGGCGGAAGCATTCTTAGTTGGTATTTGAATTTGATATAATTGTTAATTTTTTGAAAATTTTGTATAATAATAAGGGTAGATAGTTATTTTTTTATTAACCCCTTTATTTTTAATAAGATTAGATAATTATCGAATATAATTAATTATGAGAGATGATATTATTGCTGGTTTAGATATCGGTTCTACTTCCATCCGTTTAGTGATAGGACAGAGGATATCTGGTCCAGCTGGTGAAGAATTACAAATAATTGGCGCCGTCTCAGGTCCAACTGATGGTGTTAGCCGTGGCCTAGTTAACAGCATTGAAGAGGCCACCTCTTCCATTTCTGCTGTTTTGGAAAAAGCAGAGCGTTTAGTAGGGGTGCCAATTGATCGAGTCTGGGTAGCAATTAATGATCCTCACATTAAATGTGAGCGCTCTAAAGGAATAATGGCTGTTGGTCGGGGTGATGGTGAAATTAGTGACACCGATGTTGTCCGGGCAATTGAAGCCTCAAGGACTTTAGCTGTTCCCTT
>CAYQEI010000030.1:0-7153 GCA_964416495.1 uncultured Gammaproteobacteria bacterium | reverse complement strand
CCGTTGATAACCAAACTGATGTAAAAGATCCAGTTGGCATGACTGGAAGACGTTTGGAGGTAGAAACTTTGATCATTCAGGGCATGAGTACTCAGATAAGGAATCTGACTAGGGCTATTCACCGGACTGGCTTGGAGATTGAAGATTTAATTATTGCACCATTGGCATCAGCTGAAGCAGTTTTGAGTACAAGACAGAAAGAGCTAGGAGTTGCTTTAGTTAATTTAGGTTCCTCTACCACTTCTTTAGCTGTTTATGAAGAGAGAAACCTTATCCATACCGCAGTCTTACCAATTGGCTCAGAGCACATCACTTCTGATATTGCGATCGGCCTCCGTTGTCCGATTAATTTAGCGGAACGAGTAAAAAAAGAGCTAGGCAGTGCCACTGTTTTAGAGGAGGAAAGAGATGATGAAGTCGATATAAGTGATTTGGTTAAAGAAGAAGAAATTAATGATGAAATTAGCACTGTATCTAGGAAGTACATCTCCGAGATTATATTTGCCCGGGTTGAAGAGATCTTTGCTAAAGTTGATGATGAACTAAAAATGATAGATCGCTCAGGAATGTTACCAGCCGGAGCTATCTTAGTTGGCGGTGGCTCTGAGTTAGTAAATATTGTTGATGCTGCTAAGCAAGTTTTACGCTTACCAGCCTCTAGTGGACAGGCTAAAAATGTTAATGTAGTGATTGATAAAGTAAAAAATCCTGAGTTTTTAACAGCCTTAGGTCTTGTAATCTGGGGTAATAACTATAGTGAAGAAAGCCACGGTGAAGGCAAGATCAAAAAAAGCGTCAAGGATGTAGTAGCTAAAGCAAAAGGATTCATCAATCGAATTATTCCTAAATAATAAATCAATTAATCTCGCTTATTCCTTGTAAATGAGGAGTAGGCATAAATTTCAAGTCTATGGCTGAAGTAAAACCAGAAATAGAGACCAGCGCAAAAATAAAAGTGGTTGGAGTTGGTGGCGGTGGTAACTCTGCAATTAATCGGATGATAGAAAACGATGTCAAAGGAGTTGGCTTTGTGGCAGTAAACACTGACATGCAAGCTTTGCGTAATAATAAAGCAAGTGAAAAAATTCACATTGGTAAAACAGTTACTCGAGGCTTAGGGGCCGGGATGAATCCGGATTTGGGTAAAGCTGCTGCCGAAGAATCAGAAAATGAACTAAAGGAGGTCCTCAAAGATTGTGATATGGTTTTTGTCACTGGTGGTATGGGTGGTGGTACTGGCACCGGAGCTTCACCGGTAGTTGCTAAAATCGCTAAAGATTTAGGCGCTTTAACCGTCGCAGTAGTTACCAAGCCTTTTAGCTTTGAAGGTGGACAAAGGAAGAATATTGCTGACCGAGGCCATGCTGAATTAGCCGATAAAGTTGACGCTATTATCACTATTTCCAATGATAAGTTACTTCAAGTAATAGATAAAAAAACATCCCTACTTGAATCTTTCAAGATAGCCGATGATGTTTTGCGCCAAGGAGTGCAAGGTATTTCTGAAATAATCAGGATTCATGGGGATATGAATGTTGACTTTGCTGATATTAAAGCCATTATGTCTAATGCAGGCTCTGCTCTGATGGGAATAGGAATGGCAAGTGGAGAAAACAAGGCTATTGAAGCCGCTAAGCAGGCTATTAATTCTAATCTCTTAGACACCTCTATTGATGGTGCCAGAGGCATTGTCTTTACCGTTACTGGTGGCCCTGATCTTAGCACCTTTGAAGTTAATGAGGCCGCTAAAATCATCACTGCAGCGGCTGATGAAGATGCTAAGATAATTTTTGGTGCAGTAGTAGATGAGAAGCTAAAGGATCAGATTAAGATTACCGTTATTGCTACTGGTTTTGATGAATTACAAACAAAAGCTAAAAAGAAAGAAACTAGCCTACCTGTTTATACTCCCAACACCTATATTAGCGAGAAGGAAAATCAGGCAACGACAGCAGCGGTTAAAGAGTCAAAGGAAAAGTCAAAATTCTCTTCAGTTTTCAAGAGTGTTGAAGCTAAACCTGCAATTGAGAAAAAGAAATTCCCTGAACCAGACAATGACGATGATGATGATTTAAATATTCCAGCCTTTGTAAGGAAGCAAATGAATTAGACTTCATTATTGTTAATACTATCTTGACTAATACTACTAATTTGTTATACTAGATGTATAACAATATTTAGTAGTATGTTTTTATATACAACACTAAATGTAGTTTAAAATAATTTTATGAAGTGTCCAATTTGTTATTCAGCTGACACTAAAGTAGTAGATTCTCGAGTTGCGCCGGATGGTCTATCTATCCGTCGGCGTCGGGAATGCCTCAAGTGTTCTTTTCGTTTTTCCACCTATGAAGAGATGGAAATATTAGATTTAGTGATTATAAAGCGTGACAGTCGCCGTGAAGGCTATAGCCGGGAGAAGCTAGTTGCTGGATTGCGCAAGGCATGTGAAAAAAGAAATATTAGTGAAGATAGGTTTAGGCGTTTAGTTCATGCGATTGAAAGGGATTTGCAACGTCTGAAAAAAAGTGAGATTAGCTCAGCTGAGGTTGGTAAAGTGACGATGAAAAATCTAAAAAAAATAGATACAGTTGCTTATATCAGATACGCTTCGGTTTATGAGTCATTTAAAGACGCTCGTGAGTTTAGACAAGAGCTCAATAAATTGATTCAAAAACGAAGCAAGAAGAAGTAGGGGCTGAAATTCCAAAATTACATCCTATGCTTGTCGTCCCTTATCTTAGGGACAAAGGAAAGAAGCAAAGACCCAAAATTGGGTCTTTTCTTTTGAGACTGAGACTTAAATTGCAACAATTAAAAACTGGAAAAATAATTAAATTAGTGCTAAAATTGATAAATAAAAGATAATATAGATAAATTACTAATTTATGGCCGTAAATAAAGAGCTTACAGAGAAAGCCTCTTCGCAAGAGAAAGTAAGTGAAGTAAGGCTACAACAGGGTTTGCTCAATAAGATGGTGGAGCATTTAGAATCAGGGGCTAAGACAAATAAGGAGATACTGGAGTCGATTACTTTTATTAAACGCTATTATTATTGGCGCTCAATAGCTAATATTTTGAAAATTGCTATCTTAGTTTTAGTCTTGGTGTTAGGGATAGTTAATTGGCGTAATTTAAGTAGTATTGCTAATGATTTTTCCTTCAACATTCAAGAGAAAATCATTGATTTAGTAAAAAGTGGCTTAGCTGAGAAGATCCATATAAAATAAGTTGATTTATGAACGACGACATTACCCTATTTGCCAAAACGAATTATCGTAATGAGCTAAAAAAGTTCGGTATCAAAACGGATGATAGGCGCCGTCATATGTATTTGATTGGAAAAACTGGAATGGGCAAGTCTACTGTTTTGGAAAACATGATAATCAATGACATCAGAGCTGGTTATGGCGTAGCCGTAGTTGACCCTCATGGTGATTTAGCTGAGAAGGTGGTTGAATATATCCCTAACTATCGCTTGAAAGATGTCATTTATTTTAATCCAGCTGATATAAATTATCCAATTGCCTTCAATGTTGTTGAGCATGTTGATGATCATCTCCAACACTTAGTCGCTTCTGGCCTAATAGGCGTATTTCAAAAATTATGGGCGGATTCTTGGGGGCCAAGATTAGAATATATTTTACGTAATGCAATTTTAGCGATTTTGAGTTTTCCTGGTTCTACTCTTTTGGGGGTGGTAAGGATGTTATCTGATAAAAGCTATCGCCGTCGTGTAGTGGCTAACATTAAAGATCCAGTAGTGAAAGCTTTCTGGGAAAAAGAGTTTTCTGGCTATGCCGATAAATTCGCTTCTGAGGCAGTTTCTCCGATTCAAAATAAAGTTGGACAGTTCTTATCTAGTTCTTTAATGCGTAATATTATTGGTCAATCAAAGTCAGCTATAGATATCAGGGAAGTGATGGATACTGGTAAGATTTTGATATTGAATTTAGCGAAAGGCCGTATTGGTGAAGATAATTCTGCTCTTTTGGGGGCAATGATGATTACCAAAATACAATTGTCTGCCATGAGCCGAGTAGACATCCCCGAGGCTGATAGAAGGGATTTTTACTTATATATTGATGAGTTTCAGAACTTTTCTACGGAAAGCTTTGCTAACATTCTATCAGAGGCTAGAAAATATCGTCTTAATCTAATTATGGCGCACCAGTACATTGCCCAGCTTAATGAAAAAGTAGAAGCAGCTGTTTTTGGTAATGTTGGCACTATTATTACTTTTAGGGTTGGCGCAGCTGATGCCGAGATGCTGGTTAAGGAGTTTACCCCGGTATTTAGCGAGGAAGATTTAGTAAATATCCCTAAATACCAGATGTATCTCAAACTAATGATAGATGGGATTGCCTCTGCTCCTTTTTCCGCGATTGGGTTACCCCCATTGCTAGAAGAGGAAAAGACTAATAATACTGAGGAAGTAATTCGCTACTCACGTGAGAAGTACGCCAGCTCTAAGCAGGAAGTTGAAGAAAAGATTATGCGCTGGCATGAAAATTATGGTGAGGAGCAGGAAAGGAATAAACAAAAAGCAGGTGCAAAAGTAGTAGCAACTGAGAAGACGGTAAAAGAAGAGGAATTTGGACATCGGGCCATTTGTTCTCAATGTGGAAAAGAGATTAGAGTCCCCTTTATTCCTGATGGGGTTAGGCCAGTTTACTGCAAGGATTGCCTACTAAAGAGACAAACAGAAAAACAACAGGATTTGGAGTTAAGGAAGGAACTCAAAAAAAAGGAATTAGAACAGCTTGATCAAACTAATGATGTGAAAGTGAAGGCAAACAAAACTAAAATTAATCCAGCTAAGGATAGTTCAAAAAAGATGGCTGGCTCTGAAATTGTGAGCATGTCGCTAGAAGCTTTAAGTCAAGCTAGCCCAGTTGATTTCAAGGGGCGCCCAATTAGCAAAGATAAAGAAAAGATTGATCGCGCTAAAATAACAAAAATAGAAAAACCTGTTGTCAAGCCTGCATCTGAAACAGAGATTACAGAAGGTGAAGATATTTATATTTAAGTATGTATTTATTTTTTGATACCGAAACTACCGGTTTACCTAAAAATTATCAAGCCCCCCTTGATGATTTTTCTAATTGGCCACGTTTAGTCCAGTTAGCTTGGAGCCTATATGACTTTAGTGGTCAGCATTGGGAATCAGTTAATTATATTATTAAGCCAGATGGTTTTGTAATTCCGGAAGAAGCTACTAAGATACACCGGATCAGCCAAGAGCAAGCACTAGCAGAAGGAGTGCCAATTAAAAAAGCGATGGAGCATTTCTATCAAGAAGTTAGTCGAGTCGAGTATTTAGTAGCTCATAATATTGATTTTGATGAAAAGATTTTAGGCTCCGAACTACTTCGGAATAAGTTAAGTGTCAATGCTGGTTTAGTTAATAAAATTTGTACCATGAAGCGCAGTGCTGATGTTTGTCAGATCAGTAATGGGCGAGGTGGCTATAAATGGCCTAACTTAACTGAGCTCCATGTTTATTTATTTGCTAAAGATTTTAGTGAGGCTCATGATGCCTTAGTTGATGTCAAGGCTTGCGCAAATTGTTTTTTTGAGCTAAAAAAGAGGGAACTTATTTAAATAATTTAAACTATGTCTAATATTGATGAAAGTAATGCTTATTTACGGGTTGGCAAGGCAACGGATTTAGAAGGAAAAGATTATCGCCTTTATCGTATTTTTGAGATTTTACCAGGATTTCTATCAATCGCAACTTTAGTCGGCCTTTTTGTTTTAGCTTATTTCCAGCCAGTTTTTGTGGCTTATTTTGTAATTTGTTTTGATGTTTACTGGTTATTATTAGTTTTCTATATGGCTCTTTATTTAGGAGTTTCATATCGTAACCTAAAAAAAGGCCTCAAAGTAGATTGGCGAGCGAAATGTGAGGATCTAGCTAATAATCAGTTAGACACCAAGAAAATAAAGGCAGACTCATTAACTGCCCAGGGCTTAACCTGGCATGATTTGTGGCACCTGATTATCCTTCCTGCCTATAATGAAAGTGAAGAAATTATATCAACTTGCCTAGCCGCAATTGAGGCAGATAATTACCCTAATGAGAAAAAGATTGTTGTTCTGGCCATTGAAGAAAGAGCTGGTGAGGAGGCCCAGGCAAGGGCAGCTAAGGTAAAAGAACGCTTTGCTGGCAAATTTCATCATTTCCAAGTTGTTTTCCATCCTGATGGCATTGAAGGTGAAATAAAGGGCAAAGGTTCTAATCAGGCTTGGGCAATTAAGGAGGTAAAGAATAGTTTTATTGACCCAGGGGGTTACGATTATAACAAAATCTTATTAAGTGTATTTGATATTGATACAATAGTACGTCCAGGTTATTTCTTTGCCTTTACCTATAAATTCTTGACTGTTAGTGATCCCTATCGCGCTAGTTACCAACCTATTCCTGTCTATCATAATAATGTTTGGAACTCACCTTTTTTCTCACGAGTTGCAGCTGCTTCCAATACTTTCTGGCAGATGATAATGCAAGTAAGACAAGAGAGTTTGGTAACTTATTCGTCTCATTCAATGACTTTTGCTTCACTTGCTGAGATTGGCTTTTGGTCACCTAAGAGTGTTAGTGAGGATTCTCGTATTTTCTGGCATTCATTAGTCTATTACAAAGGCAATTATCGAGTTGAGCCAATTCATTTTGATGTTTCAATGGATGTTACTTGTGATAGTACTAGAAGGAAAACAGCTGTTAGTTTATATAAGCAACAAAGGCGCTGGGCTTGGGGAGTAGAGAATGTGCCTTATTTGCTCTTTAACACTGTCAAAAGTTGGCGCCGTCCTGGTTTCAAAAAAAGGAGCTTGATTGGCCATATCATAGTCCAGATCTATGGCTTCCATTCTTGGGCTACCAATGCCCTAATAATCGCCTTAGTCGGTTGGATGCCTTTAATTATTGGTGGTCAGCGTTTCCGTGATACAGTTTTATCTAGCAACCTGCCAACAGTAACTCAAAATCTAATGACTTTAGCGATGGTTGGTTTGGTAATGTCAGCCATTATCTCAGCTTTCCTATTACCAAAACGACCAGCTCGTTATTCATTTTGGAAAAATATTGTTTTGACCTTGGAGTGGCTTCTGATTCCAATAGTCATCATCTTCTTTGGTGCTATCCCTTGTC
>CAYQEI010000029.1:0-8177 GCA_964416495.1 uncultured Gammaproteobacteria bacterium | reverse complement strand
TGGTAATTATTGCTGAAGATATAGAAGGGGAAGCCTTGGCCACTTTTGTCTTGAATAAAATTAGAGGCACTTTCAATATTTTAGGGATTAAGGCACCTGGCTTTGGTGATAATCGCAAAGCTATGCTTGAAGATATCGCTACCTTAACTGGCGCTAAGTTAATTAGTGAAGAGTTAGGACTGAAGTTAGAAGATTTAGACTTAGCTGATTTAGGTTCTGCTCGGAAGGTAGTGTCAGCTAAAGATAATACTACTATAGTTGATGGCAAAGGCGAGAAGGAGGCAATTCAAGCTAGAGTTGAGCAAATTCGTAAAGAAAAAGATTTAGCTGACTCAGACTTTGATAAAGATCAGCTCCAAGCGAGACTAGCTAAATTAACTGGTGGCGTTGCTGTGATTAAAGTTGGCGCTGCTACTGAGACTGAAATGAAAGAAAAAAAGTATCGCATTGAAGATGCTCTTAATGCTACTAAAGCTGCCATTGAGGAAGGGATAGTACCAGGTGGAGGCTTAGCTTTATTAATCTCAGCTTTTGGTAAGGATTTAGCCGACTTTGAAGAACAGTTTAAAGGCCAAAATACAAAGTTATCCTTTGGTGAAAGGATAATAAACCTCTCTATTGTTGAGCCAATTAAAACCATTGCTGATAATACTGGAGTTGATGGCGCTTTAGTCCTTCAATCTATAATCACTGAAAATAAAGGTAAGAGTGAAGTAATTGGCTATGATGCTCGCAGTGGCGACTTTGTAGATTTAATTAAGACGGGGATAGTTGATCCAACAAAAGTAGTTCGCTCAGCCCTAGAAAATGCTGCCTCATCAGCGATGATGCTCCTTACCACTGAAGCAGTAATAGCAGATAAAGAAGAGGATAAGCCAGATTCAGCTGGAGCTAATTTAGCTGGTATGGGTGGGATGATGTAAGATAAGAATTTGAGTTATTTAAGAAAACCTACTTTTTAGTAGGTTTTTTTATTATTAATTTAAGGCAGTTTATATAAATCAGGTTCTTTGCTATAATAGCTTTATAGCTTTAAAATAACAAAGATACTATGATTAAAAATAAAACTAAAAAAAGACAAATTGAAAAAGTAGTAGCTGTTTCAGGCTACTTTAACCCTCTTCATGTTGGTCACCTAGAAATGATTGAGTTAGCCAGTAAATTGGGCACCAAATTAGTAGTGATAGTCAATAATGATAAGCAAGTAAAAATCAAAGGCAGTGTTCCTTTTATGTCAGAGGCTGACCGAATGAAAATCGTTTCTGCCCTTAAAGCAGTCGATGAAGTTATGTTGTCTGTAGATAGTGATGCTACTGTTATTAAGTCTTTAGCTAAACTAAAGCCAGACATCTTTGCTAATGGAGGCGATCGGAAAAGCCTTAATGATGTACCCGAATATGATATTTGTCAAGAATTAGGGGTAGAAATGATAGATGGTTTAGGGAAAAAGATTAGAGCTAGCTCTAAAATGATAGCGCAAGCTGCTAAGCTAAAGAAGGTTTAATAAAAAAATAAAGCTATGAATCGTAAATACAGAATAATTCCATTAAAGTATCCAATTATTGGAATTGTTGTTTTAGGCTTATTGCTATTTTCTGGATCAATTTATCGAAACATCATTAAAACCAATAAGGATCTATTCCCTGGCTTTATCAGAAATTGGATAGAGGAGCGAGAGCAAAGAGTGGTAGAGAGTCCGATTGTTTATAAAGATGAGCAGAGTTTACGTATCATTGAGGGTTGGACTAACCAAGATATTGCCAATTATTTAAACCAGGAATTAGGAGCCACCACTGATTTGATTGATTTAGTTGGTGAAAATAAAACTAGCAAAACTCAAGCTCAGGAAGGAACTAATATTGCAACTTATAGAGAAAAGTTTTCTTTCCTTGATTCTTTGCCATTAGGCAATAGCTTAGAAGGCTTTCTATTCCCTGATAGTTACCGAGTATTTAGAGATGCTACTAGCACTGATCTGTTAGTGGAAAAGATGCTGACTAACTTTGATAAAAAGTTAAGTGAGGAGCTAAGGGAGGAGATTAATAGGCAGGGCCGCAGTCTTTATGAGATTATAATCATGGCTTCAATTGTAGAAAAAGAGGCACCAATTGATTACCAAGACCCAGACAATAGAAATGCGCGACTAGTGGCAGGCATATTTTGGCGACGCCTAAAAATTGGTATGGCCTTGCAATCTGATGCTACCCTCTCCTACTGGTTTAGGGACAATAAGCCAGCTCATGATGCGCAGGAATTAGAGCAAGACAACCTCTATAATAGCTATCTCTATCGTGGCCTACCACCGACTCCAATTTGTAATCCAGGACTAAAGGCAATTGAGGCTGCTATTTATCCGCTGGAATCTGATTATACTTACTTTTTGACAGATTATAATGGTGAAAATATTTATTTTGCCAAAACCTATGATGAGCACCTAAATAATAAATATTTATACTTATCTAATAAATAGCCACTCTATGTTTAGTGATGAGCAAAACAAGATAGTTATTCCCAAAAAAGAGGACACTAGCCAAAATACAGGGACTAAGAAGTTTACCTTTAGCCTAAGTTATGAGACTAAACGTTTACTTCTAATTATTATTTCCGCCTTATTAGTCTTAGGGCTTATCTTTGCTTTAACCTGTTCGCTTTTAAACAAAAAGCAAGCTCCGATTGAAACTCCGCAAGAGCTAGAAGAAGAACCAGTAGAAATTGAGGAGCCAGGTACTTTGCCTGATTTTAGCTCTGATAATGGAGAATCAATTGACCTAGGGGCTGATATTAACTTAGATAGCAAAGATATTGAGTACCTCTCTTTTTCTGATTTCTATAAAAGCCCTGAGCTTGATTTCAAACCCAGTTATATTGACTATCAATTACCCTTAAATATCAAAATAGATGGCCTTAACTACTACAGCTTATCTAGAAAAATAAATTTAGATCCGGTTTTAGATGATTTAAATAACTATGGCTTCGCTGTGATTGATAATCCCTGGTCAAATGAAGCTAATGATTTCTATAGCCTAAGCCGTCTCTTAGCAGATAAACAAATCTCATTATTTATCAGCTCAGATTTTATCATCTACTATTTCCAAAACATGCTCAAGCAGGTCTACAAAGAAATTGAAGAAGGTATTTTCTATGATAACCTCTGGGCAATTAATAATGAGCTATTTCTTTTAGCTAAGAATCGCTATGAGGCAAGATTAGCTTTATTAGGTAATCAAAATAACCCAATGCTTGAAGGAGAAAGAATGGTAACGGCATTTTTTGCAGTTGCGCTCGAATTGCTTAAACCTGATGAACAACAAGTGGCTAGTAAAGGAGCTCTTGAGGATAAGTCGATGTTTAGTGAAGGCGAAGCTGAAAAGTTTAGCTTTATCGCTCCAACTTATCTACGAGAAGATGTTGCTAAAGAAGTGCAACTAATTAAGGCAGCCAAAACAACAGAGAAGTCACCGAATTTATTCTATCAACGTGACTATCAGGATTTCAAAATACCAAAAGAGTATCAAGCTGATGCTAAGCTAAAGAATTTTTACTTAAGCTCAGTATGGCTCAACTCTCTTTTCCCGCTTCTGAGCCAGAGTGATGATTGTCCGGAATGTTTACTAGATGAAGAAGACTGGCGCATTAGCCAAATAGCGAGTAGTTTAATTGCCAGTGACATCTCTAGTAGTAATAAACTCAAGCTCCAATGGGCAATCATCTATAAATTAATGGCCTACTTTCAAGGACTACGAGATGAGCTAGATTATGTTAATCTCAGGGATTCCTTAGCTGAAATATTTAGTGAAGATTATGATTTAGCAGAGCTTTTAGGAGATTATCAGCCTGATTCTTTTTCTAATTTAGAAAAACTACAAACTAAGCTACTTGATTATAATTTCTCAGCCTTACGTGGTGCTTATGATAAATCTAATCCTGATAATTTATCTAAACTTGGCTTCCGGGTTTTAACGGGGAATTATTGGCCAAATGACTATATTTTTCAAAACTTGACTTGGCCTAAAGTCGGCGAGTATCAAGGTAGAGCTTTCGGAGCTAGCAACATCACAGGTTGCTTAAGCAATCAACAGCTTTACCGCTGTAATGGTTACTCCCTAGATATAATCAATTTAATTAGGCCTTTAGCAGAAAAGGAAAGTTACCAAGAAAACTCTAATTACCTCAACTTCCAGCCTGCTCTTAATCACCTGATGCAAGAGTTGAACCAATCAAATATCTGGCACACTTCAAATTACTGGACAACCTTAAGTTTAATGAAAACTCTATTACATAACCAGCTAGAATTACCTGCCTTTAGTCAATCACAAGCTTGGAATGATCAAAAAATCAAATCAGCTGGCTCTGCTTGGATTAACCTTCAATTACCAGTAGATGACTTTTCCCTGCGACCAAGCTTTGAGGGTAATGGCATTGATGGTTTACTCAACTATGATGAAAATATCTATGTTGAGCCTAACTTAGAGCTGATTGCAGAGCTAAAAGCAATTAATGATAGTATTTTCGACACCTTTTCTGTCTTAGGCTTGAATAAAGAGGCTAATTTAGCTTTCCAAGGTATTAGGAAGATCAGGGCAGACCTTGATATGCTAACTAAAGTTATAGAGCAAGAGCTAAAAGGGGAGCGTCTAGATAGTGATATCGTTGAAGAATTGAAGGAGTTTGCTAGCCGTTATCAAGTTGCTAAAAAAACAACTAGTGAAAAAACCTTGGCTATCAGCTTTCCTGAAGCAAGAAGAAATCTTAATTTGGATTTAAGTAAGCTAAAGTTAATGACTTTAGTCTATCCCTTGCAAGGCCAAAACATTATAGTAGTTGGACCAGTTTGGAATTATCAAGAGGCGAGGCGTTAGTTATTTTTTATAATAGAATACAAAAACTTCATCAAGAGCCAAGCTAAACCAATCATCGGCACTAAGCTTGGCTCTTTTTATTATTTTATCACTTTCAAGCCAGTATTTGTTAACTACGAAAAAACCTTCATTGACTTCTGCCAGCTCTAAAGCTAAGAGCATTGTTTCTCGGCTCGGTGCTTGGTAGACCATGTCTAAATAGAATTGATAAAGAGGTCCACCAGTGGGAATAGGGTAGAAATAGATGGGACTAACTTCATTGCCATAGTAATTATTGAAACCAAACTCTTTTAGAGCAGCAGCCGATACTTGTTGGTTAGCGAGAACAATATAATTACCATCACTGTACTGATCAATTTCTTTTACCACTTCAATATCTTCACTGCTAGTACTAAAACCGCGGGCGTGTTCATATTTGTCTAAGCGAGGGTAGCTTAAGTAAAAGTTTAGTAAGAAGAAAAAGAAAAATAAGGTTAGTATTATTTTTCTAATTATTTGTTTGGGGTAAGTGAATATTTGGTTGAGAATGTGGTAGAGACCTAAGAGAATGAAAGGACTGAGAAAGAAGCTCAAGATGATGATGATGCGATTAGCAAAGTTATTTTGTTCATAGGCAATAATATTACTAAAGCTAATAAAGGAGCTGAGGATGAAAGCTAGGACAAGGCCAAGGCTAATAAAGATTAGGCCAGCCCAGGTTTGATCTTTAAAGGCTTGTCTGCTTTTACGGGTGAGCAAGTTAATGCCAATTATGGCAATGACGATAATAAGCAGTGGCCAGAACTTATTAAACATGTAAGTGATGTTTAGAAGCCAGTCATGGTTACCACTATAGCTAAAATTAAAGAGAAGGTGCCTAATCTGAGTCAGGCCAGTGAAAGATAATTTCAGGTTAGTTAGTTTGGCTCCACTACTTAGGAAAAGAGCCAAGGGAATTAACAAGATGCTTGCTGTCATAAGCAACCGAGACATAGCCTGAGCAGTCTTTTTCTTAAGGCGAGCCTGATGTTTTTTGAATAAGAGCCAAAAAGACCAAATTAAAGCAGGGATACCGGCTAAAGGGTGGATTGCTAAAGTACTTAAGGAGAAAATAAAAGTAAATAACCAAGGCAAACTGATTAAGCTTGAATATATGGTAAGGGCCAAGAAGATATAACTTAAATTCTGTGGCGTACTTACGATAAAGAGATTTAAAGTAAGAGCGAGACCCAAGAGGACACTTAAAGCAATTGTTTTTTTATTTTCAGTGTTGGTGTATTTCTTTAAAAACCGAAAACCTAAAGTAGGTAAGATGAGACTAGCTAAGAGCGGGGTAGAGACTTTATAGCTAAAAGTAAAAGGCATAAAGAAAACTTTTTTTAACAAAACAATTAGACCATAGTGGCCAAGGTAGTAAGGGGTCTTGGGGAGGACTAAGCCTTTTTGGATGATTAAATCTATTGTTGCCTGATGAATGAAAGGGTCATAACCATAACCAATTTTATAGATGATAAGGGTAAGGCTAAGGCTAGTAAAGAAGTGTAGAGCGATTAAATAAGAGTTGTGTTTATGAGAAAATGCTTGCGTAGAGAGAATGTAGAAAAGCAGGAGTGAGGCAAGAGTATAGGCAAAGAAAAAGTTAAAACCTAGAACTTGAAAAGGAGAGACTAGGGAAGCTCCAGTACGAGCTAAAAGTAGTTCAATGAAGACAACAATAATGAAGCTAAAATAGGCAATTAGGTTAAGCAAATCTATCCTTGTGAGGGGTTTACCTACTTCTTTCTCTTTTACGATTGGTGCTTCAAGTGATTTAGTAAAAGGCGAGTGAAGGAGTAAAAAAAAGGCAATTAGGGTAAGAATTAGGACAACAATAATACCAATAGTGTTTAAGGCGTAGATAAAGTAAATAAGGGCACTAAAAGAGACAATTAGGCTTAAAAAAACAAGGGCTTGATCGGTCTTTGTAAATCTATTTAGCATAGCATAAACAGCTTAAAACAAGTATTTATATAATAGCAAATTCTTGCTAAAAATAGCAATTTCGGTTAACATTATATTGATGAAAATGAAAATTAAGCACAAAATTCCGCTCATAGTGGTCATAGTTTTAGCTGGCCTTTTTTTCCTTTTAAGCTCTAGTTTCAACTATCTAACTCAAACAGACGATTACCGGAAATGGACCTCTCCAGATGAGACAGCTAATTACTTTTTCTCTAAACACTATGCTCTTAAGGGGAGTTTGGCCTACTTAGATCCAGCCTCTATTGTCGGTGATAATTTGATAATGCCGCGCAGTATTCGCAGTGACTTTGGCTGGCTTAAACCAGTTAGTTTTTTAGGGTTGATTTTGGTTTATGGCAGTATTGCTAAAGTGCTAGGGATTGCAGTTTTACCTTATTTGACTCCACTTTTTGCTGCTTTAGGGATAATTTTTTATTTTCTAATAATTAGAAGAATTTTTTCTCAAAGGGTTGCTCTGATTTCTAGTGCTTTACTGAGTTTTTTCCCAGTTTATCTTTATTATAGTAGTCGGAGCATGTTCCACAATGTCTTATTTATTGATTTACTACTCATCTTTATTTACTTTTTACTTCTGACAGCTAAAAAGAAAAAGAAGAAGAGGACTAGAGAAGAGGCCAAAGAGAGTGAGACTGAAAAAGCAAAGACTGGAGAGGAGGAAGAAAAAAAGGAGAACTTTTGGGTCCGCTTTAGGTCTATTAAATATAGCAAAACTGAACTCCGGTCTTACTTATTTGCTGTTTTAGCTGGTCTATTCCTTGGTTTAACAGCCATAACTCGAACATCAGAGTTAATTTGGTTATTACCAGCTTTGTTTATCGCTTGGCTATTTTATGCTCGTCGCTATAATTCCATGAAGCTATTTTTAATAGTGGCCGGCTTTTGCTTAGCTTTGTTACCAAATATTTATTTTAATCAACTGCTTTATTCCGCTCCGCTCTATGGTGGCTACAATGAAATGAATCGTTCTCTTGATGATATTTCAAATGCAGGCACAAAAGTATGGCAAGAAAATCTTTCTTGGTCGCATTTAGAGAACTTAGGTAGAACGATTTACCATAATGTTTTTTATTTTGGTTTAGATCTGGAGCAATCCTTTGAGATGGCACAGCACTATATCTATGAGATGTTTCCCTATTTAAGTATTTTATTTGCCCTCGGCTTGCTAATTTTATTAGTTAATTTGTTTATCAGGTTTGATAAGAAGTACTTACTCTATCTATTGCTTTTTTTCTTTATCAGTGTAATTCTTATCATCTATTATGGCTCTTGGGTTTTCAATGATAATCCTGACCCTAATCGTTACACTATTGGTAATTC
>CAYQEI010000028.1:0-8782 GCA_964416495.1 uncultured Gammaproteobacteria bacterium | reverse complement strand
CCAATATTTTCATACTTATCTTCTAATTCAATTTCTTTTGCCACTGTGACTCCGTCTTTAGTAATAGTTGGTGAGCCATAGTTACTACCAATCACAACATTTCTACCTTTAGGGCCCAAAGTTACCTTAACAGCATTAGCTAACTTATCAGCTCCCTTTTTCAAAGCTAATCGAGCTTGTTCGTTAAAAATTATTTGTTTTGCCATATGGATGTTTATTAATTATTTATTTTATTAGTCTTCAATTATTGCCACGATGTCATTTTCACTCAAAACTAGGTATTCATTATCACCAAGTTTGATTTCATCAGCAGAATATTTTCGAAACAATACCTTATCCCCTACTTTAACGCTCATTTCCTGGAGCTTGCCTGACTCTAACAACTTACCTGGGCCACAAGCGATTATCTCACCAGACTCTGGCTTTTCTTTATCACCTAAGCTTGCTAAAACAATGCCTGATTTGGTCACCTCTTCAGGCTTAGTTGCTTTGATGATAACATTGTTGGCTAATGGTTTTAACTTCATATTTTTCTTATTATTAAATAAATTAAATTAGCAGTCTAAGATGTCGAGCGCTAATTCTCTCTTATTTTAGGCTCTAAATAATTTTCTGTCAAGACTTTCATTTCTTGGTTAAATAAGCTAAACTAACAAATATATAATAATTTCAACTATGACTATAATTCACTCACTGATTTTAGGGCTAATTGAGGGTTTAACTGAGTTTCTGCCAGTTTCATCAACTGCCCACTTAATAATTGCCTCTAGTTGGCTAAAAATACCTGATTCAGAGTTTCTCAAGACTTATTCAATCTCAATTCAGTTTGGGGCTATATTATCAGTTTTTGTTCTCTATTTACGGACTATCTTAAAAAATCCAAAACTAATTTACAAAATTGCAACTGCCTTTATTCCTACTGCTATTATCGGCTTGAGCTTATATAAATTAATCAAGAATTACCTAATGGAAAGCCTCCCCATTATTGCCCTCGCCCTTATCATTGGTGGTATCATTATGATTATTTTAGAGCGAAACTTTAGTAAAAATACTAAGGCAAATACTGATGCCAAACTCACTGGCTTAGAAAACATTAGCTACAAGCAATCCTTCTTAATTGGCCTGAGTCAAGCTCTTGCTATCATTCCTGGCGTTTCCCGCTCCGCTGCCTCAATTATGGGTGGTTTAGCGTTAAAGATTAGTCGCAAAGATATCGTAGAATTCTCATTTTTACTTGCCTTCCCCACAATTTTAGCAGCCAGTGCCTATGACCTCTACAAATCGCCCCTTGTCTTTTCTGGAACTGAAGTCAAGCTCTGGATTTTAGGGTTTGTCGTCTCCTTTTTAACAGCGATTTTGAGTATCAGGTATTTTTTGAAGTTTATCAAAAAGAACAACTTTATTCCCTTTGCTTGGTACCGGATTGGTCTAGGCTTACTAGTCCTCCTTAGCTTAACTTTCCTGTAATAGGTAGTTATACCTCCTATCAAAATAAAATACTCTATTGATATAAAACATCCTATTAACAAATAAGTAGGCTAAAAGCCTACTTATTCTTATAATATTAAAAAGTTTATTTACTACGTAAACGGCGCCACTTCTGAATTGCTTTCTCCCGAGCGGTCAAGATCTCAAGCTGACGGGAAACAGTAGAGAGGTCATAACTAGGCGAGCTCTCTGCTTTTTTCTTTTCTTCTTCAGCTCGGGCTTTAGCTGCTAAAACTTTTTCTTCGTTTAATTCAAGCGCTAATTCGGCACTATCAGCTAAAATAACTATTTTATCCCGTAAAACTTCAACAAAGCCACCAGAAATAGATAAAACATCTTTTTCGCCATTCTCTAAGACTAATTCAATTACCCCAGGCTTAACAATAGAAACCAAAGGAATATGCTCTGGTAGAATAGTAATTTCACCAGACTGAGTTGGTACTGTAACTTGCTTTACCATTTGCTTGAGAACAATTTTCTCTAAAGTTACTATCTCAAATTTTATTAACTTTGATTTCGCCATATATAATTAGTCTTGGTCTATTTCTTTTATACTCCCTTTCATATAAAAACTATCTTCTGAGCGCTTATCATGCTTTCCCTCTAAAATCTCTTTGAAGCTATTTATAGTGTCTTCTAATTTAACATACTTACCACTACGCCCGGTAAATACCTCAGCGACAAAGAAAGGTTGAGAGAGAAAGTTTTGAATCTTTCTGGCTCGCTGTACTATTACCTTATCCTCAGGTGATAACTCCTCCATTCCTAAAATCGCAATAATATCTTGAAGATCTTTATAACGCTGTAATATTTTCTGAACTTCACGAGCAACATTGTAGTGATCTTCGCCCACTATCTTCGGGTCAAGAATTGTTGAAGAAGAGTCTAAAGGATCAACTGCCGGATAAATACCAAGTTCGGAAAGAGAACGTGATAGCACTACAGTCGAATCAAGATGGCCAAAGGTAGTTGCAGGAGCAGGGTCAGTTAAGTCATCAGCTGGAACATAAACTGCTTGAATAGAAGTAATTGATCCATTCTTGGTTGAGGTAATTCTCTCTTGGAGTTCTCCCATCTCAGTAGAAAGAGTAGGCTGATAACCTACCGCTGAAGGCATACGCCCTAACAGAGCTGAGACCTCTGATCCTGCCTGAGTAAAGCGGAAAATATTGTCAACAAAAAATAAAACGTCTTGGTTTTTTTCATCACGGAAATACTCAGCAATAGAAAGGCCTGTTAGAGCCACTCTAGCTCTTGATCCTGGTGGCTCATTCATCTGGCCAAAAACCATTGATACTTTATCCAAAACTCCACTTTCTTTAAATTCAAAATAAAGGTCATTGCCCTCTCTGGTTCTTTCACCAACACCAGCAAAAACAGAGTAACCGCCATGCTGAGAAGCAATATTATTAATCAACTCTTGGATGATAACAGTCTTACCAACACCAGCACCACCTAACATTCCTACCTTACCGCCTTTGACAATCGGGCAAATTAAATCAATCACTTTAATGCCAGTCTCTAAAATCTCAACGTTATCTGATTGATCAGAGAACTTAGGCGCCAAGCGATGGATGCTATATCTTTCTTTAGTTTTAATTTCAGGGCCTTCATCAATTGTTTCCCCTAAAACATTGAAAATACGACCTAGGGTTTCCTCTCCTACCGGCACACTAATAGCTGACCCGGTATCTATCACCTCACTGCCACGCTTGAGGCCATCAGTTGAGCCCATCGCTATAGTCCTCACTAAATTTGAGCCAATATGTTGCTCAACCTCAAGCACTAACTTTTTTCCAGCAATATCAACTTCAAGGGCGTTATAGATGGCGGGCAATTCCTGCTCAAAATAAACATCAGCTACTACGCCAATAACTTGTTTGATTACTCCTTTATTAATTTTTTTCTCAGACATATTTTTATAATTTTATTATTCAGCTAAAGCATTTGCACCAGCGCTAATCTCTGCTATTTCAGCAGTGATGCCAGCTTGGCGAACTTTATTATAGTATAAGGTTAATTCCTCTATCATATCACTAGCAGCTTCAGTGGCTTGATGCATGGCACTCATCCGAGCACTATGCTCTGAAGCATTAGCTTCAAGTAAAGCTTGATAAATTTGGATAGCTAGCAAGCGTGGTAACATCCGGTTCAAAACCTCCTCAGGACTTGGTTCAAAAATGTAGTCTTGGCCTGATTCCTTATTTAGATGTTTATCACTTTTACTACTTACTAAATCTTTATCAACTCTGATTTTAGGGTCGGCTACTATCCCTAAATATTCGTCTTCAGTCTCTATATTGATAGGTAACAATTGCTTTACCCTTGGCACTTGCTCAAGCGGACTAACAAAATCAGTATAGGCAACTAAAACTTTATCATACTTACCAGAGAGGAAATCTTTCATTATTAAATTTACAATCGGTTCAACTTCTGCCTCATTGCTAACTAAATCATGTTTGGGGAAGTCAGCTGCAATCGTATACTTCTGGTTGTATAATATCTCTCCTTTTTTACCAATTAGGATAAATTCAGTAGGGACTTGGCTATGTTTTTTAATAGAATCTTTTGCCTTGTTAATGATAGCAGTATTATAGGCCCCACACATCCCTCGATTAGAAGTAACTAAAATTATAGCTACTTTGTTAACTTTCTCTTTTGGTGTTAGTAAAGGATGAAGAATCTCACCGGAATGTTTATCTTTGTTAGCTAAATGCAGGACTGTCTCCCAGCTTAAATTAGCATAAGTACGGGTACTCAAAACAGCATCAATCGCCTTCCTCATTTTGGCAGTGGCCACCATTTCCATTGCTCGAGTAATTTTTTTAGTACTCGCAACTGACTTTATTCGTCGTGATATTTCCTTTGTTTTTGCCATAGTTAGATTAAATACTCCAAAGTTTCTTTGTAGTCAGAAAGAATTTTCTTAAACAACTCTTCTAGCTCCTCATCTAAGTCATTCTTAGTGGGAAACACTTTTTCTAAATCAGAATTGATATCAGCATATTTATATAAACCTTCTTCAAATTCAGAGATTCTCTCAACTGGAACATTATCAAGCTGTCCGTTAACTAAAGCGTAGTAAATCAAAGCTTGCTTATCAGTTGCTAAAGGCTGATATTGACCTTGCTTGAAAATCTCATACAACCGCTTGCCGCGCTCAAGCTTCTTGCTAGTCTCATCATCTAAATCAGAACCAAATTGGGCAAAAGCAGCTAACTCCCGAAACTGAGCTGCTTCAAGTCTCATTCGACCCGCCACTCTCTTAATCGCTTTAATCTGAGCTGATGATCCTACTCGAGAAACTGATAACCCAGCGTTAATAGCGGGCCTATTTCCCTTATAAAACAAATCTGGTTCCAAGAAGATTTGACCATCAGTGATTGAAATAACATTAGTTGGAATGTAGGCAGAAATATCTCCAGCTTGCGTCTCAATAATCGGCAATGCGGTAATAGAGCCACCACCATTTTCTTTATTTAACTTACAAGCTCTTTCAAGTAAGCGTGAGTGAAGGTAGAAAACATCTCCTGGGTAAGCCTCACGGCCTGGTGGGCGCCTCAGTAGTAAAGAAATTTCTCGATAAGCAACAGCATGCTTAGATAAGTCATCATAAACGATCAAAGAATCCTCCCCTTTACCCAAGAAATACTCAGCTAAAGCACAACCAGCATAAGGAGCAATATAGAGCAATGCAGCGGTGTTAGCGGCACCAGCTAAAACTACAGTAGTATATTCCATTGCTCCAGCAGCTTCAAGCTTTTTGACAATCGCTGCTACCTTAGCTTCTTTCTGACCGATAGCCACATAGATACATTTTACATTCTTACCTTTTTGATTAATAATCGTATCAATTGCAATGGCAGTTTTTCCAATTTGGCGATCACCAATGATTAGCTCACGTTGACCTTTGCCGATTGGTACCATAGCGTCAATTGCCTTGATCCCAGTTTGTAAAGGCTCATTAACAGATTCACGAGCAATAACACCAGGAGCTATGCGCTCCAGTGGATAGTAATCCTTTGTTTTGGGGTTTTCTCTGCCATCTAAGGCTTCACCTAAGGGGTTAATTACCCTTCCCAGCATCTCCTCGCCAACTGGCACACTCAAAATTTGCTTAGTACAAACGACTTCATCGCCTTCTTTAATTAGCTTGCCATCCCCTAAAACAATAGCTCCCACTAAGCTCTCCTCTAAATTCAAAGCAACTCCGCTAACTTCACCAGCTTTAGTTTTGAAAACTAAGATCTCATTCATCATCGCTTCTTTTAGACCTGAGATAAGAGCGATACCATCAGCGATTTTGAGCACTCGGCCAACACTTTGTTCACTAACCTCAATCTTGAAATCGCTTATTTGTCGTTTTAATTCTTCAACAATAAAATCTTTTTTTATTTCCATATTTTTATTTAATTACTAAGCAAACTTTGAAAATTCCGCAGACTTCTTAGCAAGCTAGCATCTAATAATTTATCACCATAGCGAATGATAAAGCCCCCTAAAATATCAGGGTCTACCCTCTCCTTGTAATCAATCTTTGCTAAACCTGTCTTAGTCTGCAAATATTTCAATATTCCAGCCTTGCTTTCTTGAGATAGTTTACGAGCGCTAATGAGTTCAATTTCAAGCTCACCCCGATCTACCTTCTCTAGTGACTTAAACTCTTCCACTATCCTATCAACTAAAGCAAAGTCATTATTTTTACGTAGCAAAACTAAGAAATTATTAATAATCTCTGGAGCTTGCTTTTTGCCCGGCTCTTTTAGTGACTCAAATAAAGCCTGAGCGTATTGTTTCACTGAAGCTTTCATAGGCTAGCTTAAATCCTCTAAAGTTTGATTGATTAATTTTTGATCCTTTTTCTCATCCATATCCTCCCGCAAAATCTTCTCAAGACCAAGAGAGAGTAATTGGCTTAACTCTTTCTTTACCTCTTTAGCAATCTCTAGTTTCTTAGCCTCTATTCTTTCCAATCCTTGAGTAGTTTGCTTTTTGATTTCAGTCTGAGCACTATCAACTATTTCTTGATATCTCTTTTCAGCTTTAGACTGAGTTTCAGTCATAATTTCATTAGCTTCTTGACGGGACTGAGAGACTATAGTTTTACCTTCGTTAATAGAATCTTGTAACCGCAGTTCAGCCTGATGGGCATCATCTAGGCCTTTTTTAATCTTAGAGCGACGCTCAGCCAGCATCTCAAAAACCGGCTTATAGGCAAAACGCCAAAGGACAAATACTAAGACTGCGAAATTTACCAATTGCGCTATTAATATTTTCCAATCTAGTCCCAATGCTTGTATTAAAGTGTCCATACGAATAAATAATAAACAAATTAAGGCTTGTTCCTTTTGGTAAACAAGCCTTAACTAATTTAGGCAAAGAGAATGATCAAAGAGATTACTAAAGCATAAATAGCTGAAGACTCTGTAATCGCCATGGCGACAAACATTACCGGAGTAATTTTACCACTTGCCTCAGGGTTGCGACCAATCGCCTCTAAAGCTTTAGCGGCAGCGATACCTTCGCCAATCGCTGCTCCAATCGCACCGATGCCAACGGCTAAACCGGCACCGATATACTTTGCTGCTTCCATTTCCATATTGTTTTGATTAATGATTAATTAATTAATAATATTTATAAAATATCTAAACTAAGATTCACTACCAACCGCCTCAACTTCTGAGGCCATTGAAATAAAGACTAAAGTCAGTACTGCAAACACAAAAGGCTGAACAACCGCACTCAGTAAGCCCAAAAACAAGAAAGGTAATGGGAGGAAAAAGGGAAATAAAAATAACATCACTGCTCCCAAAACTTCACCTGCAAAGATATTGCCAAATAAACGAAAAGACAGTGACATTACCTTGGCTAATTCACCAACCAGATCCATAATTCCCAAAAAGAATTTCAAAGGACTGCGGAAGTTAAAAAACTTACCAATATAACCTAGAGGCCCTGAAACTGCTATTGCAACTATCTGAGTTACTAAAACTGAAATCATGGTAAGAACGAAAACTAAACTATAGTCAGCGACTATAGCTCTAAACAATGGCACTACACCACCAGCTGTTTGAATAGTTACAGCAGATTGACCTGGAATAAAAGTCAAAAAATTAACAAAAAAAATAAAAAAGAACATGGTAAAGACTAGGGGGAAAACTCGCTTTGCTTTTTTGCCATCACCAATAATTGAAACTACAAAGTCATAGGCTCCCTCAATTAGCATCTCTACCATGTTCTGAAATTTACCTGGAATTAATTTAAGCTTTCTACTAAAAGCAAATGAACCGATAACTAAAAATAAAAAAACAAGGATAGACCAAAAAAAAGAATTCGTAACTGGGAATCCATAAATGGTAAATAGAGTTTGTGCTGAAAGTGATATATCTAAACCCATATTAGAAATAAATTATTCTTTAACTAGCTTTTCACCTTGCTCTTGGGGCTCAGTAGGCTTCACTAAA
This sequence comes from uncultured Gammaproteobacteria bacterium, assembly GCA_964416495.1. Taxonomy (GTDB): domain Bacteria; phylum Patescibacteriota; class Patescibacteriia; order Patescibacteriales; family UBA12465; genus UBA12465. The sequence continues at coordinate 830 of CAYQEI010000028.1, read as the reverse complement.
TTGTTAATATGTTTTACTTTCTTAAAAAGAAGGATGTTGGTTACTAAAAAAGCAATAAAAACACCCACTATTAGTAGTATTGGGCTAGAATCAAAGATTGTGTCTAAAAAATAGCCTAAACCACCGAAAATTAATAAAGGACCTAAAATTCGTCCACTAACATAGTAAAAAACCGGTAATGCCAGCTCTTTTATGCTTTTTGCGTTAGTAATTCTTTTTAAATCCATAGTTAATTTTAGCGAAGATTAATAATAAGTCAAGGGTTCGTTTTTCCGCAAAATCTCATAAAATAAATATAAAACCTAGCCAGCTAAGTTTTATATCTATTTATTTTTTATTTATATCATTACGACCGTATTTATCAACCCTCTAGAAAGAACCGAGTGAACAGCATCTAATTTGTTTGAAACAAGTATTGCTACCACCGTCATTACGAATACCAGCTAAGAAATATCCTTGCTCACAGGTTAGAGTATAAACTTGCGTACAAGATCCAGAAGTAAGGGTAAGGTCATAGCAAGATGACCAATTCTTTGTACCTCCAACAGTAGATATAGTCCCCCAAGCAGTGATGCCTGCCCATGATAACATTCCTGAGGTAGACTCTATTTGTGGGCCAATAACAACATTTGAGGCACTCGCATACAATATCGGAGCATATGACAGACCAAGCTCTATCGATGTACCACTAAATTTCTGAGCTGATACAGTGCCTGGCGTATAAATAGTACCATCAACATGCAGTTTACTGGTAGGATTAGTAACCCCTATCCCAACATTACCACTAGCATTAATTACAAAGCGATCAGCGTTAGCTGTCCTGTCAACTA
>CAYQEI010000027.1:0-8848 GCA_964416495.1 uncultured Gammaproteobacteria bacterium | reverse complement strand
CCTCCCGTAGGAGTCTGGGCAGTGTCTCAGTCCCAGTGAGTGGGGCCATGCTCTCACACCCCATACCCGTCGTTGCCTTGGTGAGCTTTTACCTCACCAACAAGCTGATAGGCCATAGGCTTCTCCTTAAGCGCCGGAGCTTTAATTAAAGTACTTATGTGCTTTAATGCTATCGAGTATTATCCTCGCTTTCGCAAGGTTATCCTCGTCTTAAGGGTAAATTACCAATGTGTTACTCTCCCGTTTGCCATGTCTGTATTGCTACAGGCATTCGACTTGCATGCCTTAGACACGCCGCCAGCGTTCATCCTGAGCCAGGATCAAACTCTCTTGTAAAAATTTGATTGACTCTATAAGTTTGAACTTAAAGTAAGTCCAATCATTGAATCCGTTTACTAACGGAGAAAAATTTTAGTTTAGAATTGATGCTTATTAGCATCAAAATTAACCATCACCATGATTGTATTTAAATTATTAAAGGACAAAAAAATAGTCAAAAAAAACAGATAAAGATTTATCTTATTTCTTTCTTCTATTCAATTTTTATTTTACTATCATATTGTATATCATATTTTTGAGTATGTCAAGTGTTTATTATTGTCAAATGAAAATTTGACTTTTTTAAGTTTTTGCGTTATATATTTAATAGCTTAGATTAATCCTATAACAATGAGAATTAAATTTCACCGAGTAGAACGCAAGAAAGAAGAAGCGGCTTTTAAGGCTAATCATCAAATTAAGGCTGATGAAGTTTTTTTAATTGATGAAGAGGAGAAGCCAGTGGGAGTAGTATCTTTAGAGGAAGCTATAAAAATGGCTGAAGAAGCTGACCTTGACTTAGTTGAAGTAAATCCGAAGGCTAATCCACCAGTTTGCAAGATCGTAAATTATGGACAACTTAAATATGAAAGAGAAAAGTTAGCCCATAAGCAAAAAATGCAACAGAAAAAAGTTGATATTAAAAGTATACGCTTATCTTTTAGGATTAGTAGTCATGATTTGAAACTAAGGGAAGCTCAAGCTGAGAAGTTTTTAAAAAAAGAAAATAAAGTTAGGGTTGAGTTAATATTAAAAGGTCGCGAACGTCAGTACCCCAAAAAAGCAGCTGAAATTATTAATAACTTTGTTAATGATTTAAAGAACTCTCCTGACCTTAATGTTGAAGTCGAGCAGGCCTTGACAAAACAGGGCGGACGATTTACTATTATACTGATCAATAAAAAGTAAAAATTCAGCAAGTCAGGTTTTGCCTGTTTTTTTAATTTAATCTTTATTTATGTCCAAGATAAAAACACACAAAGCAACAGCCAAGCGGTTTGCACAATCAGCTACAGGTAAGTTGAAAAAAAGAAAAGCGGGGCAGGATCACTTTAATGCTCGTGAGTCAGGCAAGACAACCAGGATGAAAAGAAGAGATATTCCCGCTACTAAAACATTAGAAAGAACCATTAAAGCGCTAACGCCTTATAAATAAGTCATATGTCAAGAGTTAAAAGAGGAACTACCCATACCAAAAAAAGACGCGCACTCCTAAAAGCAGTCAAAGGGTATCAAGGAGGTAGAAAGAATTTAATTAGATTAGCTAAAACAGCACAAACTAAAGCCGGCGCTCATGCCTATAATGACAGACGGAGGAAGAAGAGAACAATGAGAGGTTTGTGGCAAATTAAAATTAATGCTGCTGTCCGTCAGCAGGGGCTTTCTTATTCTCGATTTATTAATGCTTTAAAGAAAAATAACATCGAGCTAGATCGCAAAGTATTAGCAGACTTAGCTGAAAATAATGAAAATATTTTTACAGCTATTACTAATAAAGTTAAATAATCTATGATATCTTGGTTAAAAGTCGCTCAAGTCATAATTGGTATAGTCCTAATGATCGCTATTTTACTACAAAACCGCGAAGGTGGAGTTGGAGGTGTTTTTGGTGGTAGTGGTGGTGGTGCTTATATGACTAAGCGCGGATTTGAAAAAAAACTTTTTAACTTTACAATTGCTTTAGCTATTATTTTTGTGTTAATTTCATTGCTCGCTTTTTGGGCAAAAGTATAAATTACTGTGTCATCTTCTGATAAAAAAAATATTCAATATTTTCTTAGGAAAATTAAAAATTCCTTTTCTTGGTTTTTATATTCCCGCTCATCTGGACGCTTAAACCAAGTCGATATTGATAAAAAGCTTGTTTATTCACTTTCACCCCAAAAAATACCTAGTAAAAAACAGTTTAAGTATTTAGGCCGTTTTTTATCAAAGAAAGAAAGTTTAGTCTTAAAGATTTGTGCAGTTATTATTTTAGTAACTGTAGTTTATCTTGCCCTTGTTATAAGAGATAGACATTTTAGTCCTAGACCAGCCTTTGGCGGAGTTTATGTTGAGGGTTTGAGCTCATTACCCAAATTAATTAACCCAATTTATGCCCTTAGCCGTGAGACTGATAATGATATTAGTCGTTTAGTTTTCTCCCAACTCTTTGCCTATAATACTCAAGCACAACTGGAGCCAGACTTAGTGACTGATTATTCGATTTCAGATGATGGCTTGGAGTACTTGATTAAGATTAGAGAAGGGGTTAAGTGGCACGGTGATAATGGAGAGCTCACTAGTGATGATGTCAGCTTTACTTTCAATCTAATTAAAGATGAGCAATTTAATTCCCCACTAAGAACTAGATTTAATGAAGTTAGTTTAGAAAAAGTTGATGATTATACAGTCAAGTTTATTTTAGTAGAGCCTTATGGCCCCTTTTTAGAGCTCCTTAACTTCGGTATTTTACCCGCTAAACTGTGGTCAGAGGCAAAGCCAGAAGCCGCGACTTTAAATGAGTATAATATAAAACCAATTGGTTCCGGCCCATTTCAGTTTAAGTCTTTGGTAAAGAGTAAGAACGGCGAAATTAGGGAATATCAATTAGAAGCTAATAATGATTATTATAAAGCTAAGCCTTACTTAAAAAATATAATTTTTAGGATTTTCCCTGATCAAATTAGTGCCCTATCAGCTTTCAATGAAAATAATATCGAAGGAATTTTCAATATTGGCATCACAGCTAGGAACGATGTCTCCAAAAAAGAGTCCTCTAATTTTAACAATTTACTAAAACCACAAACAGTTGCTTTATTCTTTAATTTAAATAAAGAAAAGCTCTCTGACTTAGAAATCAGAAAAGCCCTCGCTTTAGGGATTGATAAGGAAGAGTTAGTTAACCGTATTTATAGCCATTATTATCAGGTCGCCAATAGCCCTCTGCTCGAATCAAATTACGCATACAAAGCAGACTTATATAAATTAGACTATAATCCTGATTTAGCTAAAGAATATTTAAGTGATAGAGAGCTAAGCCTAGAAATAGTCACTGTTGCTAGCAATGGCAATCAAGAGGTAGCTGAGAGTGTAAAGAATTATTGGCAAGAATTAGGGTTAGAGGTTAGTGTCAAGGTAGTTGCCCCAGAGAACATGGCTACAGTAATAAGTGAAAAGGATTACGATGTCTTACTCTATGGCCAACAGGTTGGTGGTGACCCTGATGTTTACTCATTTTGGTACTCAGGCACCAGTAAAGAAAAAACTCTAAACTTTTCCTTATATAAAAATGAAACCGTTGACAAGCTTTTAGCAGAAGCTAGAGCTAGTCATAATCAGGAAGATAGACAAGAGAAATATTTCCAATTCCAAACTATAATCAACCAAGATATTCCTGCTATTTTCCTCTATAACCCAAGTTATATTTATCTGCAAAATAAAAAAATCAAAGGTTTTACTGGGACTACCCTAATAAACCCAGCCGATCGTTTCAATCAGGTTGAAACATGGTATATAAAAACAAAGAGAACTTGGAAGAAGTCTTAATTTCTTAATCCTAAATCTCAAAAAATTTAATAATATGATACAAAACAAACAAACTACTTCGAGTAGAAAAACTCGAACTGCTTCTTTTGGTAGAACTCATATCATCAAACGAGAAGCAGACAAGAAAACTGATAAAGCTACAACTGTAGCTAATCGGAAAGTAAAGAAGGCTCCGGCTAAAATGATGGACTTTGTTAGTCGAGCGCCTGGTCTAAAAATCTACCCCTTAGGCGGACAAGAAGAAGTCGGTCGTAATTGCACCGTTTTTGAGCTAAATAACGATGTCATCATCTTAGATATGGGTATGGAATTCGCTGATGAAGACTTGCCTGGAATTGACTATATAGTGCCCAATGTCTCTTCCCTTAAGGGTAAAGAAAAAAATATTAGAGGGGTAATTTTTAGTCATGGCCATCTTGATCACATTGGGGCTGCCCCGATTCTTTTAGAGCAATTAGGCAATCCTGTGATATTAGGCCGTAAACTAACCCTAGCTTTACTAAAAAATAGACAGGAAGACTATAGACGAGGGACAGCGAAGAACCTAAAGGCATTAACGATAGAGTCAATTGACCAGAAGTTTAACCTCGGTGCTTTCAAGGTTAGTTTTTTCCAAGTTGAGCACTCAGTGGTTGATGCTGTTGGTGTTATTATTGAGACAGAGCATGGTACAGTTATTCACCCTGGAGATTGGACGATAGAAAGGGATAGCAATAATCAACCCTCAATTAGCTATGAGCACCTATCTAAATTACCTTCACCGCGTATTTTAATGTTGGAAAGCTTAGGGGTAGCCTATACTAAAGAAAGAGTTTCGGCACAAACAACCAAAAATAATTTAGAAATGCTAGTTCGAGAAGCAAAAGGGAGAATCATTATTGGCACCTTTGCTTCCCAGTTAGAGCGAATTACCGATTTACTAGCTTATGCGGAAAAGATTGGTAAAAAAGTTGCTCTTGATGGCTATAGTATGAAGCTCAACATTAGTATTGCCCAAGAACTAGGCTATATTCCTCCGCATAAAAACACTTTAATTAAAATAGAGGATATCCATAAATACCCAGACGACAAGGTTCTCATCATCTGTACTGGTGCTCAAGGTGAGCCTAATGCGGTTTTTTCTCGCATCGTTAATGGTAGTCATAAATATATTAAAATCAAGAAATCAGATACTGTTGTCTTTTCTTCATCAGTAATTCCCGGCAATGAAAGATCAGTTCAGAAAGTTAAAGATAGTCTATATCGTTTAAGTGACAACGTAATCCATAGTAGTATCATGGATGTCCATTCTGGTGGTCATGCTAACCCAGCAGATATAGAGAATATATTAAAACAAATTAAGCCCGACTATTTCCTACCAGTTTATGCTAACCACTATATGTTGATTGAAGCTAAGAAATTGGCAATCAAAACTGGAATTGCCGAGAAGCAAATATTTGTTTTAGATAACGGCAATGTTATTAGTTTTAACAAATCACACCCCCCTAAAATTCTCAAAGAGAAGGTAAACACTGACTATGTTATGGTTGATGGCTTAGGAGTCGGTGATGTGCCAGAAATAGTTTTACGAGACCGTCGCATGATGGCTGAAGATGGCATGATCGTGGCGATAGTAACAATAGATAGTAAAACAGGAGATATTATCGGCAACCCTGATTTAATCTCAAGAGGCTTTGTTTACATGAAAGAAAACAAAGACTTAATTAAGCGCACTCGCTTGCGTGTACGCAAGATCGTAAAAGAGAGAGCAAACAATGACATCAGTGATGATGACCAGATCAAGAATAAGATTCGTAATGATTTAGGTCAATTTCTCTTTAAAGCAACTAAAAGGAAGCCGATGGTTTTACCAGTGGTTATTCGAGTGTAACAGAAAGCACACTCTTACGTATTAATAGATAGAGAGACTTGGTAGTACTAGGGCTTGACAATATTTTTTTGGTGTGCTAATATAATAAGTTAAAAATAAAAGGCCGGTTTAAACGGGACAGGCGCGACAAGCATAGGAACTTTTTTTTAGGAATCAACGGCTTTCAGCTGCGGATCTCCTAGAGAGAATTTTCTTGCCTCCCCGTTTAAATCGGTCTTTTTTTAAAACGATCTTTCTTTACCAACAATAACGTTGAGTTTATTCTTCATTACCGAAACTAATGCAGGAGTTTCTACCTCTAAGACATCATCTAAAACAACTTTATGCTCACTTTCTAATTGGAATTTCTCTAATCTTAGCAAAGTTTTATCATTTTTTGTAGCTGTTATCATCACGTCTAAGAGTCCATCATTCGGATTAGACTGAATTTGATTTTTCCGATTGGTTAAAAGATTAATAATTGTGATATCACTCTTTTCGATTGGCTCAAGCGAATAATCATTTAATTTAATTACAGTATTCTTGCCCTCGACTACTGCTTTGTTTAAGAAGTAGTTGTTGCCCACTAAGCCTAAATCTATTTGTTGAATTCGCCTGGCTAGTAAGATGTTGCAAGCCTCCTCTTCATTAAAGATCCCCAAAGATTCAGCTATTGAATTATCAGGCCCAATTGGTATAATGCCAAGTAATGTATTCTTTTTAAATTCAGGGTATATATCCGCATTAACAAAAGCACTAATAATTTTATTAACAGTCTGGTTGTTACCAACAGCAACAATAGTTTTAGCACCGAGTTTAATTTCGTTTTGAAGAGCCACCTTAGTATTCTTTATACCAGCCAAACGAATAATCTTGCCATTTAATGCCAAGTCAGTAAGACGGATCTCCATGCGGTTTATTGCTTTATTAAAACGACTTTTGTTTAGATAGTCGTCATAGACATAGATATACATACACTAAAACCAATACCTAGATTGCTTTAATTGGTGTTGCTTTGTTCTTTTTCTTTAACCACCTTCTGTTTCCCTAAATCTGAGCTAGAACAGGAGATTTGGCCATTAACTCTAGCACCTTTTTCAATTGATATTTCCTGACAACTGATATTACCGACTATTTGGGCGCTAGCTCCGAGCTTAACAAAGTTAAGGGCTTTGATATCGCCTTCCACTCGGCCATTGATGATGAGGTCGCCTGCAGTCACATTCGCAGAAACATTAGCCTTTTCGCTAATATAGATATTAGCATCTGTTTTGAGTGAACCTTCAATTAATCCTTCAACCACAATATCACCTTTACCATGGAAATTACCTTTGATTTTTATAGTGGATCCAATCACTGTTTCGGCATCTTTAAAGTTTTGAATCTTAGTTTCTTTTTTAAACATAAAATTATTTTTAAATTTAAGAGCTTATGCTATAATAGTACTTCAAGCAGGGCTAAAAGTCAATTTAAAGTCAGTTATTAACAGCTAGGTTCTCATAGTTTAATGGATAGAACAAGGACCTCCTAAGTCCTAGATCCAGGTTCGATTCCTGGTGAGAACACAATAACATTGTTTTGTCAAGTATAAGGAAATAATTAGATATTGTTGATTCTTTACTAATTTTCATTTATAATTATTTATATCCCCATTGTTCCTCAAGGAACATTACGGGCCATTAGCTCAGTTGGCTAGAGCGCTTCCATGGCATGGAAGAGGTCAAGGGTTCAAGTCCCTTATGGTCCACCAATACAATTACAGCGATCAAAATAGATAATTTTTATAATGTTCCTCAAGGAACATATGTAATAAAAAAGATAAGTCTAGAGTCTTCTAGACTTAACTCGATAATAAAAAGATAATTGAAAAAATATGTACGATGTTATCATTATTGGTTCAGGCGCAGCTGGTATGACAGCTGGGATTTATACCTCCAGACGTGCCCTCAAAACTCTAATTTTGGGTAAAGAGCTTGGCGGGCAGTTAATTTGGGCTAATGAAATTGAAAACTACCCAGGTTTCAAGCTAATAAAAGCCTATGAGTTGATTGCCAAGATGAAAGAGCAAACTATAGAGTCTGGAGTAGAGATGAAAGATCAGGAGGTATTATCAATAAATAAAGAAAAGGATGGCACTTTTACCTTAAAAACAAGCACCGATGAATACAAAGCCAAGACAGTGATAGTAACAATGGGGCTTTTACCGCGACGACTTGGCATTGAGAATGAATTAGAACTTAACGGTAAAGGAATCTCTTATTGCGCTAATTGTGATGGACCTTTTTATCGAGATAAAACGGTTGCCATAGTAGGCGGGGGCAACTCTGCCTTTGATGCTGCAGAATATTTGGCTAAAATTTGCAAAAAAGTCTACCTGATTCACCGCTCTGAACAATTTAGCGCCTTTGATGTTTTGGTATCAGAGGTTAAGGCTAGCCCTAATGTTGAAATCCTAACCAATACAGAGATACATAAGCTAATTGGCACTAACCAGCTTGATTCGCTAGATCTCATTAATAATAAGACCAAGGAAATTAACAATTTAGTTGTGGATGGTTTATTTATTGAAATTGGGCGAATCGCTAGTACCGAATTAATAGCTCCCTTTGTTGAGTTAGATGAAAACAAACAAGCACTAGTGGCAGAAAATATGGAATCAAGAACGCCTGGCTTATTTGTTGCTGGCGACGTAGTGGCTTCAGAGTATAAGCAACTCACTATTGCTATGGGCTTGTCTACAATCGCTGCTCTTGCGGCCTACCAATATATCCAGCTCAATAATCTCTAATTAAGCTCTAAAACAAAACCACTTTCAAGTGGTTTTTTTTTAGTATTTTTTTAACTGTGTGATATAATAGAGCTATAATTTAATTTTATGAATGATAAAAAAATTAACCTAGTTTCAGCGGATATGGGCTATGGTCATCAGCGCGCTGCCTACCCTTTAAGTGTGTTGGCCAATAATGAAATCATCACCATGAATGATTATCCTGGTATTCCTGAAGCTGATAAAAAGTATTGGACTAATAGCTCTAAGCTTTACGATCGCATCTCACGCTTAAAAAAAATCCCTCTTGCTGGTGAACTAGTATTTTCTGCTATGGACCAGTTTCAAAAGATAAAACCATTTTATCCTGACAGAGATTTATCCCG
>CAYQEI010000026.1:0-11565 GCA_964416495.1 uncultured Gammaproteobacteria bacterium | reverse complement strand
AGCCCCAGCAATTTCAATTGACCAAAAAGCATTGTCTCATAATCCTCGCTCTACCGTTGGTACCCTAACTGAGATCTATGATTATTGGCGGGTTTTATTTGCTCGTTTAGGTGAAGTCTATTGTCCTTTGTGTAATCGGCGTTTAGAGAGTCTCAGTGCTGATCAGATCTTAGATATCATCGTTGCTCAAGCTAAAGCTAAGAAAGCTGAGCTAGTAACTATAATTAGTCCATTGGTAAGGGGGAGGAAAGGGGAGTACTACCAATTGTTATATAACTACCTTAGTCTTGGTTATAGTGAAGTCAGAGTTGATGGCAAGTTTTATGCTTTACGTGATGAAATTAAACTAAACCCCAAAGTTAAACACAATATTGATTTAGTAGTTGACAGGGTAGAACTAAAAGACACTAGTCGCCTAGCTGAGAGCATTGAGTTAGCCCTAGAGTATAGTGAAGGCTTGCTAGTCTATAGTTTAGCTAAGACTAGTGGGACTAAGAAACTAGAATCAAAGGAGGCTGAGACATTGCTTTCTGCTCACTGGACTTGTCCTTATGATAACTTTTCTTTTCCAGAGCTAGAACCGCGTTTATTTTCCTTTAACTCTCCAACTGGGGCTTGTCCTCAGTGTGGTGGTTTAGGGCGAGCTAATTTCTATACCAGCGAGCCTTGTTCGCTGTGTAAAGGACAAAGGCTGAGGCAAGAAGCCTTATTTGTCCGTCTAGCTGGTAAAAATATTGTTGAGTTAAGTGCTTTAAGTATCAAAGATGGGCTTAGTTTTTTTGAAAAATATTATGAAACTCTTTCTACTGCTGAGAGACAGGTAGCTGAGACAGTCGTAGTTGAGATCATCTCACGCCTCGAGTTTTTAGTGAAAGTGGGCTTAGATTATCTTAGCCTAAACCGTGAAGCCCATACTCTCTCTGGTGGGGAAGCACAACGGATTAGACTCTCAGCCCAAATTGGTTCACAATTATCTCGGACTTTATATGTTTTAGATGAGCCTACCATTGGCCTCCATGAGCGTGACACTGATCGCTTAATTGCTACTTTAGAGAAACTAAAAGCCAAGAATAATACTTTGGTGATAGTAGAGCATGATGAAAAGACAATAGAAGCTTCAGACTATCTGGTTGATATGGGCCCTTTAGCTGGTGTCCATGGGGGTCAAGTTGTTGCTTCTGGCAATACTAAAGAATTACTAGCTAAAAAGCCAAAGACTAAATTCCCCCTTTCTCTTACCCTCAAGTATCTGCGTGGAGAGGAAAGCTTAGTAGTGCCAAGCTCAAGACGGAAACAAAACCATGGTTGGCTTAAAATCAAGGGAGCCAAAGCCTTTAATTTGAAAAATATTAGTGTCAACATTCCTTTAGGGCGTTTAGTTGGATTAAGTGGGGTATCGGGCTCAGGTAAGTCAACTTTGATGTTAGATGTCTTGTATGAAAATCTCAAACAAATTAAAGCTCGGCCAGGTAAGGTAAATAAATTGAAGTACGCGCAAGAGATTAAAGGTAGTGAATATATTAATCGGGTAGTAGTGATAGACCAATCACCGATTGGTCGTACCCCCCGCTCTAACCCAGCTACTTATACTGGCATCTTTACTCCGATTAGAGAGTTTTATGCTCAATTGCCACTAGCCAGGGAACGAGGCTATAGTTTAGGGCGCTTTTCTTTTAATCGCGCAGGTGGTCGCTGTGAAGCTTGTAGTGGAGCAGGAGCTAATTTAATTGAAATGCATTTCTTGCCTCCAGTTTTAGTAGAATGTGATCAATGTCAAGGTAAGCGCTTTAATCGCGAGACTTTAGCGGTAAAGCATAAAGGCAAGAATATTGCTGATGTCTTAGAGCTCACCATTAGTGAGGCCTTAGGGTTCTTTGCTGGCAATTATTATATTACTGATAAGTTAGAAGTTTTGGAAAAAGTTGGTTTAGGTTATCTCAAGCTCGGTCAAAGTGCGACTACTCTCTCTGGTGGTGAAGCCCAACGGGTAAAGATAGCGCGGGAGCTGACTCATAGTTTAGGGAAAAGGACGCTTTATTTACTGGATGAGCCGACCACTGGTTTACATTACTATGATATTAAAATGCTTTTGGAAGTGTTAAATCACTTAGTTAGTATAGGGAACTCAGTCTTAGTGATAGAGCATAACCTCCATGTCCTTAAATCAGTTGATTATTTAATTGATCTTGGTCCTGATGGCGGTGAGGCTGGTGGTCGCTTGGTAGTAGCGGGCACACCAGAAGAAGTTGTGGCTGAGCCCAGAAGTATTACTGGGGAATATCTCAAGCCTTATTTGGTTTAGATTATAATTTTAGCAAGAGAAGCTAGAGATCAGAGGATAGGAAGGTTAGTGATTTTGGTAAGAAAAAAAGGGCTCGTTCATTTGAACTTGCCCTTACTTTAACCGCTGTACTCGCTACTCAGTTATCAACAGTTATGCCTTGTCTAATAAAAAGGCATTAAATCACTTAGGTAGTAAAAACAATATAGCGGGTCGCTTAGTAGTAGTAGCGGGTACACCATTTGGTTTAGAGTGATTATAAAGAGAAAGCCCCGCTAATTATTAAGCAGGGCTTTATTTGATTCACGATTGTATTGAATGTTCGTTAAGGTACTGGCAAAGAGTTTATCTTAGATTATAATTTTAGTCAAGAGTAGGCTAGAGGAGGGAGAAGGGAGTGAGTCAGTCAAGTTTTATGACAAAGAAAAAAGGGCTGGTTCTAGTGAACTGCCCTTTTAGTAATTTGTTTCGCCGCGGTTTTTTCATTGCGGGGGTGCTTTTTTGGATTAATCATAATCCAATTTGACCCCCCTGGTTTTTTCTTGCGGCTTATCTGGTTGTTCTCACAACCAGTTTGAGCATATGGCTCGTGAATCAAAGTACTAAGTATATACTAGCATAATTAGAAAATATGTCAAGCTAGTTATCCACAGCTAAATATTGTATGATGTAGATATGAAAAAGATTGACTTAATTAGAAAACAAATTAAAACAGCGCCACAATCGCCCGGGGCTTATTATTGGTTAGGAGAAAAGGGGGAAGTATTATATGTTGGTCGCTCAGTTAATTTAAGATCACGCCTTAGTCAATACTTACTTAGTAATGTTGCTCCCAAAACTAAAGAATTAGTTAGTTCTTCAGTCGCTATTAATTACCAAGTCTGTGATAGTTTACTAGAAGCTATTATATTGGAGTCAAAAGAGATTAAGCATTACTTGCCTAAGTATAATGTCAGTGAAAGGGATAATAGGTCTTTTATCTATGTAGTTATTCCCAAAAAAGATTATACAGCACCAATTTTGGTAAGGGGACATAATTTAAAGAAGTATCCCTTAACTAAAGTCCACATCTTTGGGCCTTATCAATCCTATCAATTAATTAAGCAAGCCTTACGCTTACTCCGAGCCGTCTTTCCCTATAGTACTTGTCAGGCAAATAGTGGCAAGCCCTGTTTTGATTATCAAATCGGACTTTGTCCGGGAACATGTTTAGGCAAAATTAGCGCCTCAGACTATCAAAAAAATATAGATAATTTAGTTTTGATGTTAAGTGGGGGAAAGAAACGCTTACTCAAACAGCTCAAACGTGATAATCCGCTACAAGCTAAAGCTCTACAACACCTACAAGATGTGTCTTTACTAGCGCAAGAAAGAGATTTGAGGGAAGAGAGTCTAGCTCGAATTGAGGCCTATGATATCTCTCACTTAGCGGGTAAAGAAAGCTATGGTGCGATGGTGGTGTTTAGTGCTGGAGAAGCTAACACTGATGAGTATCGTCTTTTCAAGATCAAAGCTAGTCCAGCCCATGATGATGAGCGGGCTTTGGCTGAAGTAATTAGACGACGTTTTGCTCACCTTGATTGGCCCCGACCGGATCTGATTTTAGTGGATGGTGGTAAGCCACAAGTTGATTTTATTAGTCGGGTTTTAGCGGAGCTGAATTTGAATTTGCCTTTAGTGGGCATATCTGAGTATGGGTCCGACAAGCTAGTCTTTGCTAGAAATAGTACTAAAGAAATTAAGTTACTAGCTAAAAACATTAAACCAACTTTACTGAAAGCTCGTAATGAAGCTCATCGATTTGCCAATTTAGCGAGGAATAGATCCAGTCGTATTACTAAAGGGAAATAAAAGAGAGACAAATAGGTAAAGCTTAGTGTTGACTTAGATAAGCTAAGATGTGATAATAGTAAAAGCACTTTTGGTAATTTTGTTTTATAAGGGGTTAACGTTTTGTAACATACACGCTAGCCCCTTCTTTTTTTATCTTGACAAAATATCTATTTATGTTATTATACTGACTAGTTCGTTAAACACTTTGTAGTTCGAAAAGGCCCTTTATTCTGTTGAGAATACTGAGGCCTTTTTTATTAGTTAGGAGTATGGCTTAATTTACTTGACAAAATATTTAATTGTGTTACACTAATTATAGTTATTTGAGGTTATTATTTTTTTATAAGGCTAGGCTCTTGTTGAGGACTTAGCCTTATTTTCTTGACAAATTATCAAGAAGTGATATAATAGAAAGAGTTTAATGCCATTTATACATCATAAGGCTAGTGTTCCTGTTGAGGACCTAGCCTTTCTTCTTTATTATAATTAAATTGGTCTGGGCTTGACTTATTATTTATAGATGTTAAACTTTAGATAATAATTCAAAGTAAGCACAGACAGCCAGTAGGGTAAATTACCTGTAAATCTTGCCGAGCGAAATTTTCTTAGTTTTTTCTGTGTTTACGCACAGATTTTTTATTTATATGGCAAAATCAAAAGAACAGAAAAAAGAAATAATTAAAAAGTTAGAGGACAAAATTGGTCAAGCTAAGTCCATTGTTTTTGCTGGTTTTGATGCTTTAACAGTAGCTGATAATGAAGCAATTAGAGCTAAGTTAAGGGACCAAGATAGTGAATACTATGTGGCCAAGAAGACTTTAGTTGATCAGGCTTTAGCTAAACACAAAATTGGAGGAGTCAATGCTAAAGGCATGAGCAATAAGTTAGCTTTAGCTTTCTCCTATAAAGACGAGGTTGCTAGTGCTAAAGTCCTAGGTGATTTCAAGGCGGATAAAGAAAAGAGTGATAAGCTGGTTTTCTTAGGGGGAATTTTGGAAGGCAGGTTTATTTCAGTGGCTGAAGTAGAAAACCTGGCTACTTTACCTAGTCGCAATGAACTAGAAGCTAAAGTAGTTGGCTCATTAGCTGCTCCACTTAGTGGTCTAGTTAATGTCCTAGCTGGTAATTTACGCTCTTTAGTCTATTGCCTACAAGCAATTGCTGATCAAAAAAATACTAATTAATAATATTATCTAACTAATAAAAAAATATATGTCTGAAGAAAAAAAAGAGGCTCTAGAAGTGCCAGAAAAGTTTGCCAAGTTAGTTGAGCAAATTGAAAAGTTAAGTGTTTTAGACTTAGCTGAGTTAGTAAAAATCTTAGAAGATAAGTTCGGTGTTTCCGCTACCGCTCCAGTAGCAGTAGCTGCCGCTAATGGTGCTGCACCAGCTGCCGCTGAAGAGAAAGATGAGTTTGACATCGAGATCACTGAAGCCGGTGCTAATAAGATTGCGGTTATTAAGGCTGTTAGAGCAGTAACTGAGCTTGGCTTGAAAGAAGCTAAAGACTTAGTAGATGGTGCTCCAACTATCCTCAAAGAAGGGGTAAAGAAAGAAGAGGCTGAAAACATCAAGAAGCAAATTGAAGAAGCTGGTGCCAAAGTAACCCTAAAATAAAAAGAATAAGAAATTATTGCAAAAAAGCCGCTTGAAGCGGTTTTTTTGTAAGTTTGGCAAGCTTGAATTGTAGTTAAGGTGAGACTAGAGAGAGTAGCGATAGATTTCGCCATTAGCGAGCAGATAGACAGTTTTACTGCTAGCATCAAGACTAAAGTCAGCAACATTAAGATCAGAGAAGATAAATTGCTGTTTAATTTTACCACTTTCTTTATCCAATACCACTAAACGATTAGAGTCAACTAGGAGATAGAGTTGATTATTGTCCCCCAAAAGTTTATTAGCACTAGTAATCGCTGGCTTGGGTTCTTGGCTACTATAATTATCAACTTCACCACCGTAGAAGCGGGCTACTCGGGCACTGCTATCTAGTAAATAAATACTGCCATCAATATAAATATCAACTACTGGGTTGAGATCAATTTCATTCTTGAGCCAGTTACTAGCTGAGGCATTAGCGCGATAGAGATGAATTTGTTCTTTGTTTTTGGCAATAAAGTAAGGGTTGTTGTTGAAGATTGCAAAGAGTTGATAATTATCAGCGCTATCGTAGTTAGCCAGAGTCTGGCTCTGGATTTGCTTAGTAGCAGGATCTAGCTGGAGTAAGTTACCAGCTGAGAAATAATATATTGTGGTTTTATTAGCGGGGTTGGTAAAGCTTTTGCTACTTACGATATTATAGTCGGTGGTATTTAATTTTTCTGAACTGGAGTCACTAAGATCGAGCTGGTAGATGTTGGTGCTTGTGTAAGCAAAGAGATCGTCTGCGACTAAATTGATACCGCTGAGCTCTAACTCTTGGTAATTAGCTAGTGGCTCTAATTGCTTGACGCGCTCAATTCCTAGTATCTTATCTTGAAGGGAAGAGAGTTTGCTCTCTAGGGCATCTTTTTCGCTAATTTGCTCAGTAGTTTTGGGCTCAAGATTAGTAATGAGCTCATCAATACTAGCTAAGACATTAACTGCACCATCAAAGTTTTCATAGAGGAGGTAACTGTCAATTAGGCTTTCCTTTTCCTCAATTTCTAAATAACTTTGCTCAAAGGCTTGCTTAGCTAGAGATAGTTGCTTAGCTTGGTTGACTTTAATTAGACTGTAGGTAAAGACGGCAAAGAGTAAGACTAGGAATAGGAGTAGGAAGAGACTGCGACGGCTAAGGTTTTTAGCCCAGGAGCTAATGCTCTCACTTAGATTTTTCCAGAAACTAACGGTAAATAAGTGGGGGAGGAAGTGGATGAATTTTTTGAGTTGGTGGGCTAGAGTGGATGAGCTTTTTTTCAAAAAGATTTTTGGTGGTTTAAGGAAAGAGCTAGAGCTGGGTAAGTTAAGGAGCCTCTTTTTGGCAGCAGTATCAATATAGCTTTTTTTGTCAGCTGAGAGCTCAATTTGTTCTTCAATTTCAATCTCTGGTTTAGATTTCGGGGAGAAGATGGTTTTTACTTTGTTTTTGAGTTGACCGAGTTTAATGAAGCCAGCCGGAGCAAGTAAATTCTCAGTTTTTTGTTCAGTGTAGTTAAGGGAAGAGATTGAGCTTTGGGCACTGCGGGGGCTATCAGCTATTTCTGCAAGCTCTAAATCACGCTCTTCTTTAGTATTTTTTATAATCAAACCTAAGAAGGGAACATAGTTATTGATTTTAGCAAGGACATTTTTGATTTGCTCCGCAGCGACTAAAGGTGGTAGTTTGGTGACAATTCGGACTAATTCTAAGCCACTTAAGTATTCGGGGACAGATTCGCTGGCAAAGATGAAGTAAGAGCCCAAAGGGACCTCACCACTAACAATAGAAGAGAAGAGGTGATTAATGGCAGTCTTTTTATCAGACTTTACTTTAGTTGGTGTAGCTGTTTGCGCCTCACTATCAATATTAATAATTTCATAGCCTCCATGGCGACGATAGATTAGTAAAGAGCGGTTTTTTCCAAAGGAGCTAAAATGGATTTTAGCACCAGCAATCACGCCTACACTCAGATTGGTATTGTCCGGATCAAATTTGATTTTGTGGTCTTTGATGAATTCAGTTAGGCTTTTATTAGTTTTAGCTAAAGCGGCTTCAAAGATATTTTCTAATTTCAAGCCTTCAAATTTACCTAAAAGTGCAATTTTATCATCTTGGTAATAATTAGTTTCAAGTTCAGTTTGAAGGAAGTTGAGTAATTTAATGATGTCGGCTTTCTTGCCATCAATATCAGCTAAAATAAAAAGCTTGCCAGCTTGTTTTTCTAAATCAACTTCAGGCTGGGAAACATAAACTAAGCCAGCTCCTACCGCTTTATTCAAGTTTAATATAATCGGGGCTATTTTATTATACATATATAAGAAAAATTGCCTAAAATTAAGGCGTTTGTTGATTGACTGAAGCGCAAATATATTATACTATAAAATTATAAATAAATGAAATATGCTTAAACCTTTATTGGGTTCACAATTGAGACAAGACTTACTCACTTTCTTTTTATTAAAGCCAGAAGCCGTCTATACTACCAGTCAAATTGCTAAAGCAATTAAACGGCCAAAAGCAAGACTTGAAACTGAGCTCAAAAATCTTAGTGATTTTGCTTTGCTAATTTCGGTTGATAAAAATAAGTGGTTAATCAATAATGAGTTTATCATTTTGAAAGAATTAAGAGCCTTGCTCGCTAAAGCCCAACTTTTACATAGTCAGCAATTTATCTCTGGATTAAGTGAGGTGGCTAAACTTGATGTTTTGATCTTGTCCGGAGTTTTTACCGCTGATGAAAAAGCGCCAACTGATCTTTTATTAGTTGGTCAGGTTAAACGGAGGCCATTTTTGACTATGGTTAATAAGTTAGAGAAGGATTTAGGGAGAGAAATTAATTATACCATTATGGATAAGGCTGAGTATCTCTTTCGCTTAGAAGTAATGGATATTTTTATCCATAGTTTTCTTCAAGGTAGAACCCTAGTTTTGATTAATAACCTTGACCAAAAACAAACTGAGACTGAAGCAGTGCCATTAGATCCAGGTGAGAGTGTAACCATATGAAGTTAATTAAACTCTTAGCTAAGTTAGTCAAGTATTTATTAATTGCAGTTTTACTTGCAGTCATTTTTGTATTAATTATTCTCTTTAGCTCTTACCAAGATATCAAGCAAACTGCTCAAGCGTCTTATCAAGCTAAACACAACCTTGAATTGGCTTTAGTTGAAGCTCAAGCAGGTGATTTCAATCAAGCTCTGCTTTTGAGCCAAACTGCTAGCTTAGAGCTAGCCCAGGCTTTAGAGACCACTGAAAAGATTAGTCAGAAAAAAGTTTTCAGTAAAATTGGAATTTTGGGTAGGCAAGTTTTGGATTTAGAATATCTACTCAAAAGTATTAGTTTGCTGAGCGCTTCGGCTGAACGGGTGTTAGCGATTGCTCAAGAGTATCAAGATTTACTCTTTACTTTAGGTAGTCATGATTTTGCTAATTTACCAGTTTCAGCTAAGCAATCATTTTTGCAAGTAATTGCTCAATCTGAGCCCGAATTAACTGGTATTAGAGCTAATCTAGAGATAGCCCGTCTTAATTTAGGCAAAATCAGACAAATTGGTGTGCTTTATCCGATTTACCAAGATATAGCTGAACTCAAAGATGTTATTGGTCAGATAGAACACTTTCTCTTGCAATCATCGCCTTATCTCAGGCTTTTACCAGTCTTAGCTGGCTATCCTCAGTCTAGTAATTATTTACTGATCATGCATAACAATGATGAACTTAGACCTAGTGGCGGTTTTATTGGTGTCTTTGGCTTACTAACAATGGCTAATGGCCAGCTAGAGTTGTTAAGTACCCATGATAGTTATCATTTAGATATGCCTGCAGTTGGCAAGTGGATAGAGGAGCCACCCCTTCAGATCAAAACTTATATGAGTGTGCAAAATTGGTACTTACGTGATGCCAATTGGTGGCCTGATTGGCCCAGTTCAGCCCTAAACATCCAACGCATTTATCATGGTGAAAAGGAGGCAATTGCTGAAGCGAGTGAGGAGTTTGTAGCTGTGATTGGGATTACACCTCGCTTTGTCTCAGATCTATTAGCCCTAGTTGGTAATATTGAAGTGGGTGGAGATCTTTATACACCTGATAATCTCCAAGAATTACTTCAATATAGTGTTGAGATTTCTTATCTTGACCAAGGCATTCCCAGTTGGGATCGGAAAGATGTGGTTAATGAATTACTCGCTCAATTAAAAGACCGATTATTTTCTCTTAGTTTAAGTGACTTACCGCAACTACTAAACATTATTGAAACTAATATAGAAAGAAAAGATATTCAGGCTTATTTCAATAATCCTGTTTGGCAAGGAGTAATTACTGAGCTTGGTGCCAGCGGAGAAGTTTCTCGAGCTAATGATAAAGACTTCTTATTGGTAGTAGATGCTAATTTGGCCGCTTTCAAAAGTGATTCTGTTGTTGCTAAAAGCATTAACTATGAAGTTGATCTCAGTCAAGCTCCTAATAAAGCTAAGCTTAGTTTAGCCTATGACCATCAAGGTGGCTTTGATTGGCGCACTACCCGTTATCGCTCCTATACTAGAGTTTATTTACCAGCTAATACTAATTTAGATAGTATTAAAGCAAGCGGAGCAGTTAACTTAGAAGCTGATTCAATTAATTCTTACTATAACCAAGATATTGATAAAACTGTGGTTGGCTTCTTCTTTACCCTTGAGCCTGGTCATCAAGGTGCGCTTGTCTTAGATTATACTTTACCTTTTAGTTTCACTAAGGATAACTATCACTTAATTATTCAAAAACAAGCAGGACGAAGGACAGAAGAGCTAAAGGTAAAGGTTGATGGCCATGACCTCTTTACCCCGGCATATAAATATTATCCGGCTCTTGAAGTTGACTTAGAGTTTTAGTAAGTCTTGACACTCACTACTTCAAAGAACTAGCCTTGACAAAAAGCTCTATTTATTATAGGGTTGAGGTGACTTTGCTTTAGAGAGAAGCAAGGTTTAAACAAGTTCATTAACAATTTAAAAACAAAATAAAATGAGAAAAATTATTTTTTTGGCCTTTGCGCTAGCGATAGCTGGCCTGGCTACAGTATTACATTCTTGCTGGCCTGATGAGTTGGAGCCACCAAGAATAGAAATGAAGCAAATCTACGACTTAAAAGTAGATGGTGCTACTATCTCTATTGCTATCGTCTCTGATGGTGGTGGCAAAATAATAGAGAGAGGAGTGGAGTTAAAAAGCGGGAAAAAGGAACTAGATAATAGTTCTGACCTGCAAGTACCTAACTTCATTATGAAGTTAAGAGGCTTAAATCCTGAAACAGAGTATTATGTTAGAGCCTTTGCTCAAAATGCAGAGCAAGTTGGCTATACTCAATGGTTTAGGTTTTGGACTCTAAGGGAGGCTACAGAAGATCCTATTGAGGACCCAGAAGAGGATCCTGAGATTCAAATTCCTGATTATCTTACAGTAGAACCTAACTTTATAAAGCTTGATTCTACTAACGCAGAGCCCTACCGGATGACTCTTAATGTAGGCATAAGGGATGTAATTGATCCCTATAGATACTCCTACTTAATAGAGTATTCCCCTTACACGGAACTAATGTATCCTAAAGAAGGGGAGCCTATTTACAGAGAAGAGCCTCAGATAGAGCGGGTTGATGACTATAATCTCAATCTCTCGTTATCACTTGACTCTATTTTGTACCCAGGTATGGGAGTGGCTTTTAGGGTGATAGCTATTAATAGTGATGGGGAAGAGTTCGCAAGCGAAGAGCTTGCATACTCCACTTTTAAATCTAATTTTGTTAAAGAATTAGATAACATCACTTCAGTCGTTTATCATCTGGTCCGTGATATAAAAG
>CAYQEI010000025.1:0-12534 GCA_964416495.1 uncultured Gammaproteobacteria bacterium | reverse complement strand
TACTGATTACCGAGTATTACACTTCAACTAAGTTTGCTCCAGTCAAAAGTATTGCTGAGGCTTCAAGTGCTGGCCATGGTACTAACATCATTGCTGGTTTAGCTGTTTCGATGAAGTCAACTGCTTGGCCAGTAATAGTTATTGCTTTAGCAATTTTTGGCTCCTTTTCTTTAGCTGGACTCTATGGCATTGCAATCGCTGCTATGGCAATGTTATCAATGTCAGGCATCATTGTTACCATTGATGCCTATGGTCCAATTACAGATAATGCTGGTGGTATTGCTGAGATGGCAGAGTTAGGAGATGATGTCAGAAATATCACTGACCCACTTGATGCGGTTGGCAACACCACAAAAGCAGTTACTAAAGGTTATGCCATCGGTTCAGCTGCTTTAGCGGCACTAGTTTTATTTGCTGACTTTACTCACAAAATTGACATCTCTGGTGGAAGCTCAAAATTCTTAATTGATAATCCTTTTGTTCTAATCGGTTTATTTATTGGTGGCTTACTCCCTTATTACTTCGCTTCTTTAGCGATGAATGCAGTGGGTAAGACTGCTGGCTTAGTGGTAGAAGATGTCAGAGCTCAGTTTAAAGAAAAGACTGGCATTATGTCGGGAGAAGACAAGCCTGATTATGGTCGTACCGTTGATATCGTTACCAAAGCCGCTATCAAAGAAATGATCTTACCAGCTCTTATTCCAGTGATTGTTCCTATCATTGTTGGTTTCGGCTTTAATTTAATTAGCCCTGGAGCTGGTATTCAAACTTTAGCTGGACTTCTAGTTGGCTCTATCGTTACTGGAATCTTTGTTGCTATTTCGATGACCTCAGGTGGTGGAGCTTGGGATAATGCGAAGAAATATATTGAGCTAGGCTTCTTTGGTGGTAAAGGCTCAGAAGCCCATATGGCAGCAGTAACTGGTGATACAGTTGGTGATCCTTATAAAGATACTGCTGGTCCAGCCATTAATCCGATGATCAAAGTACTAAACATTGTCGCGCTCCTTATTGTCGCCCTTCTAATCATCTAGTTTTATCTTACTTGTTAAATAGAAATTAGGGGTCAAACCCCTAATTTTTATATCAGTGTAGTTATAAAAGAGTAAGAAACAATTGATTTTTAGTATTTAATTCATTATACTTAAGTTTAAGTGTGGGGCCTAACCCCACCATTACCCCAAAACATACTATATATGAAAATTGAAAAAAAAGACTTAGAAAAATCACAGATTGAAATAAGCGTTGAAATTCCAGTAGCAGAATTTGAGCCTTATATCGAAAAAGGAGCAGTTGTTTTATCTGAGAAAATAAAGATAGAAGGTTTTCGACCTGGCAAAGCACCACTTGAAATCTTGAGGCAAAAGGTAGGCGAGATGAGTATTTTAGAGGAGGCAGCTCACATTGCAATTAAAAAGACTGCTGATGGCGCTATTGAAGAGCAGGTTGCTAAGCGCCAACCTGTCGGACAGCCAATGGTAAATATTACTAAACTAGCACCAGGAAATTCTTTTGAATATAAAATTATAGTTTCTTTATTACCTGAGATAGAGCTCGGAGCTTATCGAGATTTAAATATCAAGATTGCCGAAGTCAAAATTGATAAAAAGGAGCTAGATAAAGCTAAGGAAGATTTACGCCAAGCTCGAGCTAAAGAGGTTGCTAGTAAAAAACCTGCTCAAGATGGAGATCGGGTTGTAGTTGATCTAGAATTATTTTTGAGTAAGGTGCCAGTAGAAGATGGTCAACATAAAGACCTAGAATTAATTATTGGCAAAAACTATTTTATCCCTGGGTTTGATAAAGAAATAATTGGCCTCAAAAATGAAGATACTAAGGAGTTCTCTCTAGATTACCCTAAAGAACATCACCAAAGGAATTTAGCTGGCAAGAAAGTTGATTTCAAAGTAAAAGTAAAGTCAGTTCATGAGCGTATTTTACCGGAATTAAATGATGAGTTTGCCAAAACTTTCCAGGTTAAAGATATGTCTGAGCTAGAAAAGGCACTAGAGGGAAATTTGTTGATGGAGAAAAAAAGAAAGCAAGAGCTTCGTGATGAAGGCGAGATGATTAACAAGATAGTTGAGAAAACTAAGTTTGGTGATTTTCCGCAAGTGTTAATAGATAATGAATCTGATAATCTCTTAGCTGAGCTTGAAGAGTCAGTTAAACGTCAAGGTGGTAACTTTGAGGACTATCTCAAGCACATCAAAAAAAGTAAAGATGAACTCGCCTTAGAAATGCTACCTAATGCAATTAAGCGAGTTAAAGCCGCTTTGATTATTAGAGAGATAGCGCTTAAAGAAAAGATTGAGCCCACTACTGCTGAGATTGATGCCAAAATTGATTTATTGAAAAAACAATACCAGCAGGATGCTAAAGTTATGGAAATGCTAGCTGAGCCAGGTTATCGCTCTTATCTAAAAAACATCCTAAACAACGAAAAAGTAATTGATAAACTAAAAGAATGGAATTATGCCAGTTCTGGCAACAAATAAAAGAGCATACTTTGATTACGAAATACTTGAAAAATTTGAGGCAGGTTTAGTTTTACTTGGTCATGAAGTTAAAGCCACCAAAGCCGGGCATGCTAGCCTAAAAGGAAGTTACATTAAGATCAATTGGCAAGACCATAAAGCTGAGCTTTATTTAGTAAATGCTCACATCTCTTTATATAAGCTAGCTGGTAATGTTTTAGATTATGACCCCAAAAGAGAGCGCAAGCTTCTTTTGAATCGGTCAGAAATAAACCGTTTAATTGGTAAAACACAGGAGCAGGGCTTGACACTACTCCCCCTTAAAATATATACTAAGCATAGCTTTTTGAAGCTTGAGTTTGCTCTAGCGCGGGGGAAGAAAAAATATGATAAGCGTGAGGCAATCAAGAAACGAGAATTAGATCGACGTTTGCGAACTTTGACAAAAAGAGTTTAATGATTTTAGGGGATGCCAGGCTTCGACAGCTGGAAACTTACTAAACATTCAGGACGTGCTTAGCCACCACGTAATACTGGCTAAAAACATACAAATGGCAATACGTCCACAGCGTTTTCTTGGAAAGTTCCAAGCTACGCTCCTGTTTTAGCATAATTAAAGTCTAAAACCATCAAAAGTAGCCAGTTCTCATAACTACTTTTTGGTGTCATATTTATGAGAATAGAATTAAGTCATTTCTTCGGATTTAATTTAAAGTAAATGAAGAATAGCTTTAACTATTTTTGTCTAATTTTATATAGTTAGAGCGAATTATCTAAATTAGAATATTTCTGTAAATGTGTTTAGTAAAGCCAGTTGAACATGGGTTCAACTCCCATCATCTCCACAATTGGTCCAGTGGTGGAACAGGTATACACGCAGCACTTAAAATGCTGTGCCAATTTGGCGTGTGGGTTCGAGTCCCACCTGGACCACGTTACTAAGCGGGTATCGTATAGTGGCTATTATGCGACCTTGCCAAGGTCGAGAGACGGGTTCGATTCCCGTTACCCGCTCAAATAACAGGCTTTTAGCCTGTTTTTATTATCCTTAAATAATGCTAAGATGTAGTCATGCGAATTACAAAAACAGATTTTTTAGATTATTCCTTTTGCCGTAAAAATCTTTGGTTGAAAAAACATAAGCCTGAGCTTTTTTCTGGCCTAGAATTATCAGATTTTGAGAAGAAAATTATTGAAGAAGGTAATTTAGTAGATGCCGAAGCAAGGTACTTATTTCCAAGTGGCAAGCTAGTTACTGGCGAGGGTGATTTAGCTTTAGCACAAACCAAGGCTTTGCTTGAAAAGAAAACAAAGGTTATCTTTCAGGCTACTTTTTCCTTTGATGTCTTTTTCCTTAAAACCGATATTCTAGAATGCAATCAGGCTGATGGTAGTTTTAACTTATATGAAGTTAAAGCGACTACTAAGATAAAAACAAAAATGGGAGAGAGTCATATCTATGACTTAGCTTTTCAGAAAAACATTATTGAAAAAACAGGACTAAAGATCAAAGAAACTGGAGTGATTCTTTTGAATAATAAATATCGTAAAGAAGGCGAGATTGATTATCAGTCCTTATTCATCAAAGAAGATGTTAGCAAGAGTGTACTTGAAATTGAGCCAGAAGTAGAGTTCCTAGTAGAACAAGTTAAAGAGTATTTGTTATCAAACGAGGAAGAGAGGGGTTGTCCTTGTCTTTATCGGGGACGTAGTAATCAATGCACTACTTTTGCTTACTCCAATCCGCAAGTGCCTGAGTATTCAGTGCATGATATTAATCGCATTGGTGGTAGCACTAAGCTACTTCAAGAATGGATAGATATGGGGGTTTATAAAATAGAAGATATCCCTAATCCAGAAGTATTAGAACGTGCTAAGCTTTGGCAGTATCAAGCTTACATGGATAAAAAAGCAATTGTAGATAAGGCTAAGATTGAAGAGGTGTTGGCAGAATTAGAGTATCCACTTTATTTCTTTGATTACGAGGGTTTTGTTAGCGCAATCCCTAAATTTGACCGCTTTGGGCCCTATGAACAAATTCCTTTCCAATATTCACTTCACATTATGTCTCAGTCTGGCAAGCTAGAGCATAGAGAGTTTCTAATTACGGAAGCAAAGCCAGATATCACTAAGCCATTGGTAGAAAGAGTTAGACAAGATATTGATACTGAAGGCACTGTGATTGCCTGGAATGTTACCTATGAAAAACAGCGCAATGAGAAATTAGCTGAGCTCCATCCTCAATATGTACAGTTTTTCAATGAGATTAACCGTAAAATGTTTGATTTAATAACAATATTTAGCAAAGGTTATTATGTTGACCCTGAGTTTAGGGGTAAAACAAGCATAAAAAATGTTCTCCCTGTTTTAGTGCCAGAGTTAAGTTACAAGGACCTAAACATCGCCAAAGGTGACCAGGCCAGCGAGCGTTGGGAGAAAATGATTAGTGGCGAGCTAAGCTTAGCTGAGCAAGAGCAAATTAGAGATGATTTGCTTGAATATTGCAAGCTTGACACTTTAGCGATGGTGAAAATATTTCAGTTTCTCCAAAAGCTATAAATTTGGCTCTAGGTTTGACAAAACTAAGATTTAGCTGTAATATAGAGTCAAATAATAAACAATAAACACCTGTAATAAATATCTTTGGTTTTTAGGTGGCCAGAGAGCTCCAAGTAATTGGGGTTAGATCGGCTTTTTTTATTTAAAAAAGCAGAAAACTATGTCAGATAAAAACAAAAACGATGAGCTAGATATTGATTTAGCTAAATTATTAGAAACCGATACAGCCAAGATCCCACAAGTAGGTGATGTGATTAAAGCTAAGGTAATTACTGCCTCTAAAGCTGAGGTCAGATTGGATATTGACGGTATCCTTACTGGAATAGTCAGAGGCCCAGAGCTATATAATGAAGTGCCGGAGTATTCAAACCTCAAAGCTGGAGATGAAGTTGACACTGCTGTAATTGATGATGAAAATGAGATGGGGATTTTAGAGCTTTCTTTCCGCTTAGTTGGTCAAGAAAAAGCTTGGCAAGAATTAGCTGAGGCCTATAAAGAAAAAGAGGTCATCAAAGTCAGGATAGTTGACGCTAATCGCGGAGGCTTAATTGCTAGGTTTAGACAGATTGAAGGTTTTCTACCCGTCTCTCAGTTAGCTCCAGAAAATTATCCTCGTATTGCTGGTGGGGATAAGACTAGGATACTAGAAAAACTCAAAACTTTTGTTGGTCAAGAATTTGAAGTAGCAGTTGTTACTTTAAGTGAGGATACTAGCAAAATTATTTTTAGTGAGAAAGATATTTGGAATAAGCGACAGAAGCCAGCCTTAGATAAGTATAAAATTGGTATGCAGATTGATGGAAAGATTACGGCAATTACTAATTTCGGTGTCTTTATCTCTTTTGATGATGGCATTGAAGGTTTAATCCATATCTCTGAGCTAGCTTGGCAAAGAATAGACTCACCAGCCGATATGTTTAAGGTAGGTGAAGATATTAAGGCAGAAATTATCACTATTGATGGTGCTAAAGTCTTCCTTAGCGCTAAGAGATTACTCAAAGATCCTTGGCTTGAAGCTAGTGCTAAATATCAAATTGGCACAGTGGTTAAAGGAGAGATCCTCAAAGTTAACCCATTTGGCTTGTTTGTAAAGCTAGATGATGAAATTCATGGCTTAGCCCATATTAGTCAATTAGGACTAAATCTAAAGGACAAAATTTATGATGTCTTTACCGCTGGAGAGAAGAAGGATTTTGAAGTAGTTAGTCTTACCCCTCAAGAGCATCGTCTTGGTCTGAAATTAGCTAAAGCAAGCAAGAAGAAAGCTAGCGAAGATGGGGCAATTGAGAAAAAGGGAGAGAAGGCTAGTGAAAGCGAGGTAGTTGAAGAAAAGAAAGAGAAGGTTGAGAAAAAAACAGAGAAAAAGGTTGCTAAGGAGGAAAAGACAGAAGGAGAGGTAAAAAAAGTCACTAAAAAAGAAGATAAGAAAGAAAAGAATAGTGAGAAAAAGGAAGTAGTCAAGGCTGATAAGAAAGAGGATGCCCCTAAAAAAGAAACAGAAAAGAAAGAAACTAAAAAAAGCGAAAAGAAATAGAATCTGGGAAAACTCCTCCTCTTAGTGAGGAGTTTTTCTAATCTAGTAAGGTAATTACAATAATTGCCAAAAAGCTTAATTCACTTTATAATAAATAAAGTAACAATAGACGTTTAAACCATGAAAAATCTAGTAAAAAATTTTATTTTATTCTTAGGGATTTTCCTTTTGATAACCCTAATATTCAGTGCCTTTAGCGAAAAAGGAAGCAATATTGAAATGGTGGGAATTAACCAAATTATTGCTCGTATCAATAATGAAGAGTTAAGCTCAATAGAAATAAAGGGGGATAGGATTGAAGCTAAAGTGAAAGATGAAGATAAGATAGAGATTAGTCGCAAAGAACCAGGCGAGTCTTTTTCTGATTTAGTTCGTAATTATCAAATTGACCCTGAGAAAATTGATTCGATTGCTGTTACAGTTAAGGAAAATAGTGGTTGGGATTATTTTCTGGTTAACATTCTACCTTTCTTATTACCATTCCTTTTAATTACCGGGTTCCTCATCTTTATGATGCGGGGTATTCAAGGAGCAAATACCAAAGCAATGCGCTTTGGCCAATCAACCGCTAAAGATTTCAAGCCAGAAGGCAAGAAAAGGACTACTTTCAAAGATGTTGCTGGAGCTAAGGAAGCCAAGACTGAGCTACAGGAAGTAGTTGATTTCCTTCGCTTCCCGAAAAAATTCCACAGCTTAGGGGCAAAAATTCCACGTGGGGTATTATTACTGGGTTCGCCTGGAACGGGTAAAACCTTGCTAGCTCGTTCAGTTGCTGGTGAAGCCGGAGTTCCTTTTTATCATATTTCTGGCTCAGAATTTGTAGAGATGTTTGTCGGTGTTGGTGCTTCACGAGTTAGGTCTTTATTTGAAAAAGCCAAGAAAAATACACCTTGCATTATTTTTATCGATGAAATCGATGCCGTTGGTCGTCGCCGTGGGGCAGGTTTAGGGGGTAGTCATGATGAGAGAGAGCAAACTCTTAATCAGATTTTAGTGGAAATGGATGGTTTTGAACCAACTCAAAATGTTATCGTGATCGCTGCTACTAATCGTCCCGATGTTTTAGATCCAGCTTTACTTAGACCAGGTAGGTTTGACCGTCGGGTAATGATAGACTTGCCTGACCTCAAAGACAGAGAAGCAATCTTAGCAGTTCATGCTAAAGATAAACCATTAGCTAAGGATTTAGAACTCAAGAAAGTTGCAGCTCGAACTTCTGGATTTTCTGGGGCTGATTTAGCCAACGTCTTAAACGAAGCTGCCATCTTGGCAGCTAGATCTGACCGTAAAGAAATTATTGATTTAGATTTATTTGAAGCAATTGAGAAGGTAATGATAGGTCCAGAAAGGAAGTCGCGTGTAATTAATGAAAAGGAGAAAAAGATTACCGCTTATCATGAAGCTGGTCATGCCTTAGTGGCTCACTTCTTACCCAATGCTGATCCAGTTCACAAAGTCTCAATTATTTCCCGTGGAGCAGCTGGTGGTTATACCCTCAAAGCACCACTAGAAGATAGACATATGTACGCAAAATCTGATTTCATTTCAGAAATTGCAGTCCTGCTAGCTGGTCATTTAGTGGAAAAAAAGATTTTCCATGAGGTAACAACTGGAGCTACTTCTGATTTAAGAAGAGCTACTGCTGTTGCCCGACGCTTAGTTACCGATTATGGCATGAGTGAGTATTTGGGGCCACGTACTTTTGGTGAAAAGGAAGAGATGATATTTTTAGGGAGAGAGATACATGAACAAAGAGATTACAGTGAGAAAGTGGCAGAGAAGATAGACTTAGAAATTAGTAATTTTATTAATCAGGGAATAGATAAAGCGCAAGAAATTATCGACACTCAAGGTGACAAATTAGAGTTGATAGTAACTGCTTTACTTGAGAAAGAGACTCTAGAGAAGCAAGAATTTGAAGAGATTGTCGGTCCGAAACCAAAAAATAAATAAAGATTTGACTAAATTACAAGCTGGTAGATATAATATCAGGAATAATAATAATAATTAATAAATTTATGGCAGTTCCAAAAAAAAGAAAATCATCAGGTAAGACAAGAATGGGACGAGCTCATTTCGCTTTGAAAGGTACAACTTTAGTGAAGTGCCCTAAGTGTGGTGAAGCTAGACTACCTCATACTGTTTGCCCTAAATGTGGATCCTATAAAGATAAAGAAATAGTGAAACCGCAAATTAAATCAACTAAGAATAAATAATTATGTCTAATCGCCATTTAGCCCGAACAATAGCATTACAAACTATTTTCGCCTGGGATTTTAATGGGCAGAAGAATGAAGATTTACCAGAAATTATAAAAGATAATTTCGAAAATTTTGCCCCTAAGTTTGATGACCAGGGCTTTGTTGACTCCTTAGTTACTGGCATCGTCAAGCATGTTGGTGATTTAGACAAATATATTATTAAATACGCAACTGAGTGGCCTCTAGACCAGATTACCGTAGTTGACCGCAATGTTTTACGCCTTGGTATCTATGAGTTACTCTATACTGATGTTCCGCCTCGTGTCGTTATTAATGAATCAATTGAGGTAGCCAAAAGTTTTGGTGGCGACTCTTCTGGTAAGTTTGTTAATGGAGTTTTGGGGGCCCTTTATGCTGATGAAGAGCAAGTCCAAAAAAGAGATAACAAAAAAGAAGTACAAGAAGAAGAAAAAAAGAAATAAGTCTAGTTTTAGACTTATTCTGTTTATATGGAGAAGAAAAATCTAAATAAGTTACAAGCCCGACTAAAGCTAAAGTTCAATAATCCTAATTTATTGAAACAAGCTCTAGTCCACCGCTCCTATTTAAATGAGCATACTGATTTTGAATTGGGACATAATGAAAGGTTAGAGTTTTTAGGGGACGCAGTTTTAGAGATAATAGTTTCTGAGTATTTATTTAACACCTACAAAGATGTACCAGAGGGTGACTTAACTAATTGGCGCGCTAGCTTAGTAAACGCTAAAATGCTCTATGAAGTTGCCCGGGATTTAGGAATAGAGGAAAACCTTTATCTATCTAAAGGTGAAGCTAAAGATAAGAATAAAAAATCACGGCACTTCATCTTAGCAGATGCAGTTGAGGCTATTATCGGTGCTATTTATTTAGACCAAGGAATGGAGACGGCAAAATCTTTTGTCTTAGACAACATCACTCAGCGCTTACCAGAGATATTAGAGAACAATAAATATTTAGATTTTAAATCATATTTTCAAGAACAGGCTCAAAAACTAAAGGGCATCACCCCTCACTATGAGGTACTAGCTGAATCAGGGCCTGATCATGATAAAACCTTTGTGGTTGGACTTTACTTAGGTGAAGATTTAATCATCGAAGGTAAAGGTTCATCTAAACAAGAAGCGCAAGTTAAAGCAGCTCAATTAGCTCTCGAAAAATTAAATTGGTAATTAAAAATATGACTATAACAAAAATTCTTCAATCAGGTGCCAGTAGTGGCGCCTCTGATTTGCACCTCTACTTAGGTAGTGTGCCTATCTTTCGAATTGATGGTGAGCTTCTACAAGCTCAAGAAATGAAAGATAAATATGGCTTTAGCGAGCTAAATAAGGCAGATTTAGATGGTTTTATTGAGGAATTATTACCAAGCCAAGATAGAGAACTGTTTCATGCCAATAAAGACCTAGATTCTGTTTTTGAGTTTGAAAATGTTCGCTATCGATTTAATTTTTCTTATCAAAAGCAAAGCATTGGTATAGTTGCTCGAGTGATACAAGAAAAGGAACCGACTTTAGATGAAATTGGCATGCCTCCAGTTATTAAAAAAATGCTTGAGTACAAACAGGGTTTAGTTCTAGTGACCGGGCCAACTGGCTGTGGTAAGTCAACCACGCTGGCAGCTATGATTAATGAGATCAATGCCAATAAGCGAGTTAATATCATCACCTTAGAAGATCCAACTGAATTTATTTTCAAACCCAAAAAAAGCATCATCTCTCAGCGTCAATTAGGTCAAGATATGAAAAGTTTTGCTTCCGCACTTAAACATATTCTAAGGCAAGATCCTGATGTAATTATGCTAGGTGAAATGCGAGACCTTGAGTCAATTGCCGCTGCCTTAACTTTAGCTGAGACAGGACACTTAGTCCTAGCTACTCTTCATACTTACAGTGCTCCACAAACAGTTGATCGTATCATTGATGTGTTTCCACCTCATCAGCAAGGTCAGGTCAGGGCACAATTATCAATGGTGTTAAGGGCGGTTATTTCACAAAGGCTATTGCCTCGTCTTGGTGGTGGCCGGGTTGCTGCTAAAGAGATTTTAATTAATAATTTTGCTAGTGCTAATTTAATTAGAGAAGGCAAAATTGCTCAATTAATAACTGTTCTTGAAACTGGCCAAAAACAAGGCATGAAAACACTTGAAGCTGACATTGCCTATCTCTATCAAGAAGGCATCTTAAGTCTAGAGACTGCCCAGGGCTATTTGCCCCAGTTATCAGAGGATAAAAACACTAATTTAGGAGAGCAAAAAAAGAGGAAGATAGGCTGGGTTTAGACTATTGACATATTTTTTTATATCATTATAATTAATAATAGTTAAAAATAAGGTACAAAAGTAATTTGTATGATAAATTGTTATTTATTTAAATTGAAAAAGCGATTCTAATGATTGTTTATTTTACTGTTGATTAGAACCGCTTACAGCGGTTTTTTTGCACCTTAAGTTCCTTAAAAATTAATAGCTAGATCAATTGTTAAAAAAAATTATATTTTAGTTATGAGGGTCCAATCTCATGCTGTAAACTAAAATATGTCACTTTTATTTTTAAATATAAAAGTGTGGGAAAATCTCAATAAGAGTATATGGCGAATGCCTAGACATAAGAAGACGATGAAGGACGTAGCAGCCTGCGATAAGCTGCGGTAAGGTGGCAAGCAACCTTTGACCCGCAGATCTCCGAATGGGGTAACCCCCTTCATTGAAGATGAAGGAAGCTCAAGCCGTTTGGCGAGCTGGAACACCCGGCGAATTGAAACATCTTAGTAGCTGGAGGAAAAGAGAATAACAATTATTCCCCAAGTAGTGGCGAGCGAACAGGGAACAGCCTAAACCAAAATAACTGCAAGTAGGACTTGGTTCGCCAAGTTTTGCTTAGAAGGTTCTGGAACCATATGTTTTTTTGGGGTTGCAAGGTTTTAAGTCCTGTAATCCAGATAAGCAGGGCAGAGTCAAAAAGGATTATTTTTAGTCGAATGAACTGGAAAGTTCAGCCAGAGACGGTGATAGCCCGGTAGGTGAAAAGAATAATCTCTCTGCTTTAAAATTCTTAAGTAGGGCGGGACTCGTGAAATCCCGTCTGAAGCCAGGTCGACTATGACCTAAGGCTAAATACTTCTTATGATCGATAGTGAACAAGTACCGTGAGGGAAAGGTGAAAAGCATCCCGAGAGGGAGTTGAAATAGTACCTGAAACCATATACTTACAAAGAGTCGGAGCCTGAGTTTACTCGGGTGACGGCGTGCCTATTGAAGAATGAGCCAACGAGTTTGTTCTATGTGGCTTACATAATCTCTGTTTGGAGAGTATGTGCAGTGAAAGCGAGGGTTAACCGCCCGTTTGTGCTTCGCTTCTGTTAAATTATTATTAACTTAACAGAAGCGTAGCATTTGTCGCATGGACAAGACCCGAAGCCGGGTGATCTAACCATGAGCAGGTTGAAGTTTATAGAAATATAAATGGAGGACCGAACCCAATAGTCGTGCAACACTATGGGATGACTTGTGGTTAGCGCAGAAATTGCAATCGAACCCGGCAATAGCTGGTTCTCCTCGAAATAGCTTTAGGGCTAGCCTCAAATGTTGACCTCAGGGGGTAGAGCACTGGATGAGGGCGGGCCGCAAGGTACCGTTTTCAATCAAACTCCGAATACCTGGGGGTATAGTTTGGGAGTTAGACTATGGGCGCTAAGGTCCATTAGTCGAAAGGGAAACAGCCCAGAT
>CAYQEI010000024.1:3080-12761 GCA_964416495.1 uncultured Gammaproteobacteria bacterium | reverse complement strand
CATTGATTCAAGCGTAAATTTAGCTAGTGCTGATATAGTTAAAGTCCAAGGTGCTTACGCCTATGCCATAGTGCAAAATAAACTAAAGGTCATCAAGGTTTCTCCTTTAGAGGAGATATCAGTCTTGGCGGAATTTAGTGATTGGCCAACTGGTACTAAGGCTACTGAATTAGCGGTTAATGAAAAATATTTAGTTGTTAGTGGGCAGTCAACTAGTGTACTAGATAAATCGTTTTTGAAAATTTTTGATATTTCTAACCCAGCTCAAGTTAAGGAGTTAAGGAGCCTGAGCTACTCTGGGACCTACCAAGGCTTGCGCCTTAACGGCGACTTTGCCTACTTTATCACTACTACGCCAGTAAAGCTTAGTGCAGATAAAGCTCAGTTGCCACAAGTAAGTAGTGCTGACAAAGTTTTGGGAAAAAACTGTAGCCTAAGCTCTGAATGTCTACACACCCAAGCCTATTATTTCAACGGAGATTATGATAATTATATTTGGTTATCTTTTTCTAGTATTAATTTAGCTGATAAGCATGACGCTATTAGTCAACAACTGTTTTTAGTGGGCGATAATTTCAATCTTTATCAAGCTCTGAGTGGTAATATTTATTTAAGTCACAGCACGAGCTTAAGTGAAGCAGATGTTGATCTTTATGCTAAAAAGAATTATCTCTTGAAACATTTCAGTCATGATACTACGAGCTCAATGGCTGAGTTGATAAAGCTGGAGCAAAGCCAAGACTATTTTAGTAATAACTTACTAAAGATTAGACTAAAGGAAATTATTGAGGAGTTTGTTCCTAGTCTTAGCCTTGAGGATAGGGAAGCAATGACTAGTTATTTAGGTAATGATGATAATCCTTTACGGAAGAAACTAATGACTCAAGCTGAGACAACTACTATTCATAAATTTGACTTTAGTAGTGACAGACTGGCTTATCTAGCAAAGAGCAAAGTATTTGGCACTCCTATTCCTGAGTTTGCTTTTAATGAAGACCAATCTTACTTACGTTTAGTCATTAGCCATGGTGAGTTAAGGTCTAGTCTTTTCCCAGATGCCACTAAAAAATATTCTAGTGCCTATGTCCTAGACGAGAGCTTGAAGGTAGTAGATGCTTTAGAAAATATTGCTACTAACAATGCCCTTAAATCAAGCTTATTTATTAATGACCGTGTTTACCTGCAATCAGATAAAAGTGATAGCCCAGTTTATGTTTTGAATCTCTCTCGGGTAGCTAAGCCAGAGGTCTTAGGGGCAATTAACATCACTCCCTATTCTCTAATGCAGGCTTATGATAGTAAGAATGACTATATTTTAGCTCTAACTGATACTGGTGATGAGGGACTATTACTAACTATCTTTGATTTCTTTGATATCAAAAACCCTAAAGCTTTAAGTAGCTATGCCATTGGTGAGGAAGGCACTAAGTCTCAGGCCTTAACTGACCCGCAAGCTTTAGTTAACCTAAGTAAAGAGAGATT
The DNA here is from genome assembly GCA_964416495.1 of uncultured Gammaproteobacteria bacterium. Classification (GTDB taxonomy): domain Bacteria; phylum Patescibacteriota; class Patescibacteriia; order Patescibacteriales; family UBA12465; genus UBA12465. The sequence goes on along the minus strand of CAYQEI010000024.1, from coordinate 11,279 downwards.
AATTATCGTGCCAGCCTTGTTTAGCTCAGAAGGTCGTAGCGTTTTCAATGGCGCTTTATTATTTAATTTAGATGAAACTGATAAGCTAGATTTGATTAAGCGGATTGAGCACAATAGTGATGTTGAGCGTGGCTTCACCTTCGCTCAAAATATTTATACTCTAGCTAGCAACAATTTAATCATCACTGATCCTAAAACCGGTGACGCCTTAGGTGCTCTGAATTTAAACACAAACCAAGTGATTGACCCGGAGCAACTGGGGGGACAAAATTTTAGTGATGATCCTTCACTTGAAGAGGGAATGGAAGTTGAGAGTAATCAGCCTGATTATAATTTCCCTAGCCTAAAACCTAATACGATTAGCAAAGAGCAGGCGGTTTTAATCATAGAAGATACAGCTGAGAAGTACTATGCTTCCAGTAATTATGTTATTACCGTTGATAGTATAAGCGAGAACTATGATTTATATGAAAGTGAGCTTAGTTTAGGTGAGCAAAAGTTAACGGTATTTTTGACAAAAGATGGTAAGTTGTTTTTGAGTGGAATTAAATACATTCACCAGCTTTCAGATTTAGAGCTTCATAGCCAATACCAAATATTAGATAAAGCAAATGCTGAGCTAGTGGCTCGTAGCTACCTAGACCTTTATGAGCGAGAGAATGATTTAGCTCCTGGTGTCTTTACCTTTAAAGAAGAAATTAATTGGTATTTTGTTTACTATCAAAGTGAGACTGGGCAGACACTAGCTTTCATTATGACTAAAGATGGTTATCTATTCTTTAGTCAAATAGCTGAAGTTAACTAAATTATGTTTGTTTTTAATGAGAAAAAAATAATCTATCTTTTGCCTCTAGCTTTGCTAGTTTTGAGTGAAATCTATATTCTCTTTAATCCCCAGTTATTTTACATAGTCTTAGCTTTAAGTTTCTTGTTAATTGCTTTAGCTACGAGGGGTTTAGCTAGTACTGGTCGTAGCTTTCAATGGCCCTTATTTCTTTACTTTCCCTTGATCCTATTTGTTTCTAGTTCCTTTTATATCACTTTAATTTCAAGCCTCTTTTGGATTCAGTTACTGCTAGTGCTAATAATTTATTTGCTTTATCTTTATTTTCGTAATTTGTATTATTTTTTTCGTTATGAAGCTAAAGAAAGAGCAGACAAGTTGGACACTTTCTTGACAGTTGGTTCAGTCTTATCCGTTTTCTTTACCGTCGCTACAATCTACGCTTTACCAGTTTATTTAGGTTGGAGTTTCTGGTTCCTAGCAGTACTCTTAGCATTAGTAGTTTTCCCTTTATTTTCTCAGAGTTTTTTGATTAGCCCTTTAAATACTAAAAAGAATATTGGTCTATTTGTAGTAGCTTGGCTAATCTTTATGCAAATAGCGGTCTCAGTTTATCTCTTTACCTTTGAGTTTAAGGTATTAGCCTTGATTAGTACTTTAGCCTTTTACTTACTAATGCTGATTTTGCGCCTTTACTTACGAGACAAGTTAGAGATGAGGCTATTGCGTTTACCTTTATTATCAAGTTTATTTATTTTTATAATCCTACTACTGACAAGCCCTTGGTTTTAGGTGGTAGTAATTAATTTTATGGATACACAACCAAAGAAACAAAAAAATACACTCATAGTCGTTATTCTCTTGGCCACTCTGGCCGGACTAACAGCTGGAATAGTGGGTGATTACTTTTTCAGGACTCATTTCCTTTCTTTCCAAGGCTACCCTTACTTTGGTAATGAAATTAGTCTTTTTGATCTAAACAATACCCGCTCTAGCTTAATTATCCGTGATGCAAAAAAAGTGGTAGTAAATCAAGATACAAAGGTAGAAGAAACTTTCACTTCAGTTCAGCCGACTTTGGTAAAGATTTTCAGGCGAAATAATTTAATTCAAACAGGAGTGACAGCTAATGTGGAAGAAGCTGATTTAGCTTATTATAATCTCAATGACCCTGAAATAGTTGCCTTTACTTTTACCTCTGATGGTTGGCTAATAGCGACCCTATCAGACACTGAATTAGCTAATTTCAATTTAGCTGACTACATTGCGATTGATTCTAATCGTCGTGTTTATGATCTAGAAGAAATTAATGTGCCTGAGCAAGATACGAGTAATTTAGTTTTTATTCACTTAGCTCAAGCTAGCAACTTGCCAGTCAAGTCAGTTGCACAACGTTCTGATTTGCATCTAGGGAAGTCGCTTGTGATAGTATCTGATTATGACCGGCTCTATCTTAGTCAAATCTCTGCCATCAAAACTCCTGGCGGTTTGTTAAATAGTGATAAGGTTAATATTTCTCTATCTTTGAGTCAGGTACCAACTCAGGCGGTAAAGAGCTCATTCATTTTCGATCTCTCTGGCAACTTAATAGCTTTAATTGATGCTAATAAAGAAATCGTCTTAGCTTATCCCTATCTAAATTACTGGCAGAATTATCTAATTGCAAATATCAAAACTAGACCTAGCTTAGACTTAGATTATATTAATTTAAGTGACACTAGGATTGAAGGTATTGATCGAGTAAAGGGAGCATTGATTAGGCCAGCTCAAGACCGGCTAACTCTAAGCCCTACTAGCATAGCAGCGCAGGCAGGCTTGCAAGTAGGTGATATTATAACCTGGGTCAACAACCGTGAGATAAATGATAGCAATGACCTCTCTAGCATCCTTTCAACCTATAAAGCCAATGATGAAATTAGTATTACCTATATCAGAGATGGCCTTGAATCAGTAGTGAAGCTGAGATTAGATAGTCAAGAATTAAAATAAATCTATGGACATCAAATTAATCAATCAGTTAGAAGGGAAACTAAAAAACAAAAGAGTTTTTTTACGCCTTGACTTAAATGTCCCTTTACAAAAAAATAAAGTTTTGGATTTCTACAAAATTGAAGCAACTGTAAAAACAATTGATTACTTAGTGGAGCAAGGAGCAATAGTAATTGTGAGCTCACATTTGGGACGACCTGACGGCAAGGTTAAGGCTGAGTTAAGTCTAAAACCAGTTGCTTTAGCTTTAGCTAAAATTAGTGCTCATAAACTAAAATTCATCCCTGAGATTGAACCTAGCAAAATAAAACCTTTACTGAAAAACTTGAAATCAGGTGAGATAGTTTGTTTAGAGAACTTACGCTTTCACCCAGGCGAAGAAAAGAATAATGCTACTTATGCTAAAGGTTTAGCTAGCTTAGCTGACTATTACGTCAATGACGCCTTAGCTGTCTCTCACCGTGAACATGCCTCAGTAGTTGCTATTACCAAGTATTTACCTAGTTACGGCGGGTTTCATTTAGAAGAGGAGTTATTAGCCTTAGCTAAAGTTCTTACCCCAAGAAAACCTTTAGTTATCATTATGGGTGGGGCTAAAATACAATCGAAATTGCCATTAATTGATCATCTCTATGCTCGTTCTAGTAAAATCTTACTTGGTGGTGGTTTAGCTAATACCTTTTTCAAGCAACAAGGACTAGAAATTGGTAAATCTATCACTGACTCTAGTAGTGAAAAAGAATTAGCGCGAGTTTTGAAGAAAAGGAAGAGTATAGCTAAAGTAGTAGCTCCAGTTGATGTTGTGGTCAAGAATAGGCAAGGCAAGATCCTGGCTAAGCCCAGTAAATCTGTCCTCAAAACCGATAATATTTTAGATATTGGGCCTGATACTATCAGCCTTTATGCCAAGCACATTAAATCTGCCCAGACTTTAGTTTGGAATGGGCCAATGGGGAAGTTTGAGGAAAAAGAATTTAGTATTGGCACTTTAGCTTTAGCTCGCTTAATCGCTGCTCGCTCATCAGGTAGAGCCTATGGAGTTGCTGGCGGAGGCGAGACTATTGCAGCTCTCAAACATAGTTCAATGATCGAGTTTATGGACTGGGTCTCAACTGCTGGTGGTGCGATGCTTACCTATTTAGGGGGAGAGCCAATGCCAGGTCTTGAGGTGCTAAAAAAATAACTTGCCTTTATGAGTAAAATAAAACAAATTAGGGCTAGAGAAATATTAAATACTAAAGGTGAGCCAACTTTAGAGACCACCATTAGCTTAACTAATGGTCTAGAAGCGAGCGCTTCTGTGCCATCAGGCTCTTCAATTGGCTCCTATGAAGCAGTTGAACTAAATGATGGTGATACTCGGCGCTATTTTGGTTTAGGGAAACTCCAGGCAATAACAAAAGTTGAAGAAATTATTGCTCCAGCTTTACAGGGCTACTCTATCAGTGATCAAGAAAAAATTGATCAGCGTTTAATTTCTCTAGATGATACCTCAAACAAATCAAACTTGGGGGCTAATGCAATTCTATCAGTTTCTCTAGCGACTGCACGCTTAGCTGCTAAACAGGAAAAATTGCCTCTATATAGATATTTACAAAAAAAGTATCAGTTTAAAGAAGCAAAAATTCCAGTTCCTTTGTTTAACATTTTCAATGGTGGCCTGCATGCCGACACTAATTTAGATTTTCAAGAGTTCCTTCTTATCCCTAAGCGAGCTAGTGCTAACGAAATGATTAGACAAGGAGCGGAAATATTTCACTACTTAGGTGAGGAGTTAAAGAAAATTGCCTATGATACTGATGTTGGTCTTGAAGGTGGCTATGCCCCTGATCTAGATTCTAGTATTGAGGCAATTGAGCTTATTTTAGCGGGTGGCATTAGAGCCGGATACCAGGCTGGAACTGAATTTAGCCTGGGTGTTGATGTTGGTTCAACAGTTTTATATGACCAAGGTAGTGGTAAGTATGTTTTTTCATTAGACAATGCCCATTTCCAAGCCCAAAACTTAATCAATCTCTATGAAGACTGGTTGCTTAAGTATCCGATTACTTATTTAGAAGACCCGCTAGCTGAAGATGATATTGAAAATTGGCAGGAATTGAGTAAACGATTAGGAGCTAGACTCAGTTTGGCTGGCGATGATTTATTAGCCACTAATTCCAAACGTTTGCGCCTAGCGATTGATAAAAAGATTGCTAACACTGTAGTAGTCAAGCCGAATCAAGTTGGAACCTTGACAGAAACCATTGATTATATTAAGTTAGCCTTGCAACATAATTATCGCTTAGTGGTCTCCCATCGTAGTGCTGAGACCAATGATGACTTTATCGTTGATTTAGCGGTTGCTTGTGGAGCTCACTATCTCAAAGCTGGCTCCCTATCACGTGGAGAACGAGTAGCTAAATACAACCGTTTATTAGCCATTGCTAGTGAATTAGAAAAATAAGCTATGGATTTAAATAGTGAAGAGACAGACTCTGATTTAAGAAAGCAAGTTAAACCAGTATTCCTTTTATTACTGGATGGTTTTGGAGTTGCTCCGGCTAGTGAAACTAATGCTATTAGCCTTGCAAGTCTAGATTTCTTTAATAAATTACTACAACAATACCCAGTAACAACAATTACGGCTGGTGCGGGGGATTTAAATAACCAGTATTTGAGTTTAGGGGCAGGGCAGTCAACCCTAACTGCGCAAGACCAAGTGGAAACAGATCTAACTCGCTTGTTAGCTGAAGCAAGTTACAAGCAGTTAAAGATTTTCTCTAGTGAAAGATTAGCTGCTCTAACCTATTTCTTTAACGGCAAGCGGGAACAGAGGTTAAGTGGTGAAGAGTGGTTGAATATCTCGGTAGCTCAGTCAGCTAGTGGCAGTGACATCATTGCCTCGACTAAAGACATCTTTACCGCTAGTGTCAATGCCCTAAAACAAGGTGACTACAACTTCATCGTCTCTGCCCCAGCTATTATTGACTACCTTGCTAGTCAAACTGATTTTCCTGCTCTTATGGCAGGTCTTGAGCTAGTTGATAAGTTACTGCGCCGATTATGTCAAGAAGTGTTAGCGTCTGATGCGACTTTGATGATAACAGCTACTCATGGTAATGCTGAGCAATTAATTGATGTAAAAACTGATACTCCTGATCTCAAAATGACTAGTAACCCAGTTCCTCTACTCATTGTCGGACATGATTATAAGGGGCGCTCAACATTAGATGAAGATATTATTGCTGGCGACTTAAGCCTATTAAAACCCAAAGCTAGCATAAGTGACCTAGCTCCCACTATTGCTAATTTACTTAAATTAGATCAGGATAAAATAAAGCAATTTGCTGGTCAGAATATATTACAATAAGAATTTTTGTTGAACGTTAAAAAATAAAAAAATGGAAAGAGTTAAAGCTATTCTAGGAGCGATGGGCCAAGATAGATTTGGCGATCTAACTAAAGAGGTGCTCTTACAGGCTCATCAAAAAAGTAACCAGGAGTTGCATCGCCATGGCATCTCCCGGAGTGAACTAAATCAGGCTATTTCCCGCTTTGCTGGGTTTAGCCACTATGTAATCAAAAGGAAAAGAAACCTTTTGAAAGTACTAAGTTAATAAAAAAGTCCAAACTGGACTTTTTATTTTTTTCTATCTATTTTATTAGTACTTATTTAGAGGAAATAGTGGATTAGAAGGCTAGTTAAAAATCCAATAATAGCACCGACAAGAACTTGAATTGGGGTATGACCGATTCTTTCTAGTTGTTTGGGGTAGTTATTATCGAGAAAATCATCTTCATCTAGATCTTTTATCAAAACATTTATCGTCTTACCGTGTAAACCTAAATAATTTCTCAGGCCAATGGCATCAACAATAACAATTAAAGAAAAGACAAAAGCAATAGCAAATAAGGGTGAGCTTATTCCCTCACGAAAGGCAATGATAGTGGTTATACCGACAACAACTGAAGTATGACCCGAGGGCATGTCAGAGTAAGCAAAGATGTCTCGCCAAAAGAATTTATTTTTCTTGATAGTTCGTAGTGCCACTTTCAAGCCTTGAGCTAAAGTGAAGGCAATGATAGGGGCAATTAAGTAGATGTACATAAATATAAATTAAATATCTAAGTTCTTTACTTTTTTGGCATGAGTTTGGATGAAGTGCTTACGAGGAGCAACTTCACTACCCATTAATTTATCGAAAATCAAATCAGCCTTAGCACTATCTTCAACACTAACTTGTTTAAGTATCCTAGTTTCGGGATTCATGGTTGTTTCCCAGAGTTGCTCAGCATTCATTTCACCAAGACCTTTGTAGCGTTGAATATGAATTTTCACATTTTTCTTTTTGGCGTTTGCGCTAGTTTCCTCTTCTTCCTCTTCAGCAAACTCTTCTCCTTCTTCTATTTCTTCAACTTCACCACCAAATTCCTTGATGATGTCGTTTTTCTCAAGCTCGGTATAGGCGTATTTAAACTGGGTGCCTTTTTTTATTTGATAAAGAGGTGGTTGGGCGATATAGATGTGACCATTATTGACTAGAGCAGGGAAATGCCTAAAGAATAAAGTTAACAGCAGAGTTCTGATGTGAGAACCATCAACGTCAGCATCAGTCATAATGATAATACGATGATATCGTAATTTGGAGATATCAAACTGGTCATCAATGTTAGTACCAAAAGCTATGACCATGTTCTTGATTTCATTGTTAACCAATATTTTATCTAAACGGGCTCGTTCAACATTGAGAATCTTACCACGGAGTGGCAGGATTGCTTGAAAACGGCGATCACGACCTTGTTTAGCACTACCACCAGCCGAGTCTCCCTCAACAATAAAAATCTCTGATTCTTCTGGTTTACGCGAAGAGCAATCAGCTAATTTACCAGGTAAAGTAAGGCCCTCAAGAGCGCCTTTGCGCAAGATGTTGGAGCGAACACTACGGGCAGCTAAGCGGGCTTGGGAAGAAAGAATACATTTACCAATAATAGACTCAGCTTCTTTGGGATTTTCTTCAAGATAATTATTGAAATGTTCACCAAAAACAGTTTCAACATAAGTTTTCATTTCCGCATTACCCAATTTTCCTTTTGTTTGACCTTCAAACTGAGGATTAACTAGCTTGACACTCAAAATAGCAGTTAGCCCTTCGCGAACATCTTCACCCGCTAAATTCTCCTGCTTCTCTTTTAGTAGGTTTTTATTACGAGCATAGCTATTGAGTGTACGAGTAAGAGCAGTCCTGAATCCAACTAAGTGGGTTCCTCCTTCTGGATTATAGATGTTGTTGGCAAAGGGAAGAACGGTTTCGTTATACTCATCATTATATTGAAGAGCAATCTCAACTCGGGCATCTTTCACTTCTCTATCAATATAGAAGATAGTATCATTTTTGATATTTTTATTACGGTGGAGTGATTTGATATAGGCTTTGATACCGCCT
>CAYQEI010000024.1:0-3070 GCA_964416495.1 uncultured Gammaproteobacteria bacterium | reverse complement strand
TCGGTTACGGTTGATATAGCGTGCAAAAGAACCGATACCGCCTTCAAAATGGAATTTATATTTTTTTGGACGATGATCGGCTCGTTCATCAACTATTTCCATGCTAATACCTTTAGTTAGGTAAGCTTGTTGGCGGAGGCGGTCAAGAATCTTGCCCCAACTAAATTCAAGTTCAGTAAAAATACTAGGATCAGGTTTGAAAGATATAGTGGTACCAGTTTTTGTGGTCTTTCCCGTAGCTTTAATTGGTTTAAGGGCCTTACCTTGTTTATACTCTTGTTGCCAAATTTGACCATCACGTTTTATCTCAGCAATTAAATGAGAGCTTAAGGCGTTTACAACAGAGACACCAACACCATGGAGCCCACCCGAGAGTTTGTAGCCACCATCACCAAATTTACCCCCAGCGTGTAGTTTAGTTAACACTGTCTCAAGAGCTGAGACACCAGTTACCTTATGCTTTGAGACTGGAATGCCACGACCATTGTCTTCAACTTGGACAAAACCATCTTTCCGTAAGATGACTTTGATAGTATCGGCGTAACCAGCCATAGCTTCATCAATACAATTGTCGACCACTTCCCAAATTAAATGGTGTAAGCCACTACTAGCAGTAGAGCCGATGTACATTCCTGGTCGTTTTCGGACTGGTTCTAGCCCTTCTAAAACGGTTATCTGACTAGCATCATAATCATTGTTTTTTTTCATCGTTTTGTTCATAAAAAAAATAAAATCCCCAATTAAATGGCTTTATTATAGCTTTTTTAGTCTTTTTCCATGACTGAGATAATTAAAATATCCACTAATATAATAGCAAAACTAAGTAATAATAGCAAGTAGCTAATTTAGCTAAATTTGGCACTTTTACTAAGCTAAAATTAATGTTATGATAGTAGTATATGAAAAAAATACTAGTCAGCGGTGGGGCTGGCTTCATCGGTTCAAACTTAGTTGATGCTTTAGTTGACTTAGGTCACCAAGTTTTTGTAGTTGATGACCTCTCTTCTGGTAAAAAGTCTTATCTCAATCCGTCTGCTAAGTTCTATCACCTAGATATTACTAGTCCACGCCTAAAAAAGATTTTCCAGCAAGAGAAGTTTGACTATGTCTATCATTTAGCTGCTCAGATTGATGTTCGCCAATCAGTTAGTCGACCTGAGTATGATAACAAGATAAATATATTAGGAGGAGTGAATATACTTGAGTCAGCTAAAGATAGTGGAGTTAGTAAAGTAATCTTTGCTTCTAGTGGTGGCGCTGTTTATGGTGAGACTAATGAAATACCTAGCCCTGAATCTGTGGCTACCTACCCCCTATCACCTTATGGGATTAATAAGCTAGCCTTTGAAAAGTACCTTTATTACTATTATGTCAATTATGGACTTAATTATAGTATTTTGCGCCTAGCTAATGTCTATGGACCGCGCCAGTTCAAAGGTGGGGAAGCAGGAGTGATAGCAATTTTTGTTGATAATGCAGTTTCAGGTAAAGAGAGTCTGCTCTTTGGCGATGGTAAGCAAACTAGGGATTTTGTTTATGTCCAAGATGTTGTCTCAGCTTTTATCAAAACCCTAAACATTGATAGTCGAGGGGAAATCAACATTAGCACTGGCACTGAAACTAGTTTGTTAGAGTTAATTGAATTAATCGAACAAGGCTTGGGCGAGGCAATCAAAATCAAGCAAATGCCAGCTAAGTTAGGCGAGCAGAAACGTAGTTGCCTAGATAATAAGCGGGCACAAACAGTTCTAGATTGGCAAGCCCAATGGAGTTTAGCTGATGGAATCAAGGAGACAATTGCTTGGACTAAGTCAGTAATAAAAAAGTAATATGAATAAATTAATTGTTGCTAATTGGAAAATGCAATTGGGTCTAGCTGAAACTAGACAACTTTTGACTGCAATTGCAAAGCTACCTTTCAAGAAGTATAAAAATGAATTAGTTGTTAGCCCAGACTATCTTAACTTAGAAGAAGCCAAGAAGTTATTAGACAAAACTCCGGTGGCAGTGGCTTCACAAAATTGTGCTAGCAAAGACAAGGCAGCCCTTACCGGTGAAGTCTCAGCTTCTAATCTCAGAGCACTTGGAGTTGACTATGTTATCATTGGTCATAGTGAAAGGAGAGGTCAACTCAAAGAAGATGCTTCTGTAATTAGAGAAAAGATTGAAGTGGCTTTAGCTAATTCACTGCAAGTAATTCTTTGTATTGGTGAAAACATTATTGAACGTCGTACTGGTAGAGCACGACCAGTTTTATCAAATCAGCTAAGGAGTGCCTTATCTGGTCTCAAAATTAAACGAGTCAAGGATATTATTATTGCCTATGAGCCAATTTGGGCCATTGGCAGTGGACGCGCACTTGATTACGCTGAAGTTAACTTGATGCTCGCCTATATTAAAGAAAGAGCTAAGAAAATTAGTGGCAAGAATCTCAAAACTCTATATGGCGGTAGTGTTACTACTTTAAATGCAGTTGAGATCCTACAACAAAAAAATGTTGCTGGATTATTAGTTGGTGGCGCTAGTTTAGAAATCTCTAGTTTAGAAAAACTTTTATCTATTTAGTTTATGTTAGTGATTATATCAGTAATACTTCTAGTTTTAGCAGTTGTGATTGCTTTTGCGATTGTAGCACGCAAGTTCCCAGCTTTAGCAATTTTAGATATTGAAAGTATCACTCAGGAAAAAGAAGCTAAAATAAAAGATGTTTTGATAAAAAAGAGAATTGATCGCGATTTAGCAAAGTGGAGTGGCTTTATCGGTAACTTGCTCCTTAAAGCCTACAAATCTCTACTCCATTCTCTTGAGTTAACTCAGCAAAAATTGAAGAAAATTAAGTTTGGTCACAAGATCTCAGCTAACTTATCACAGCCAGAAAAGGAGAGTTTAGTTAAGCAACTAAGGTCACAAGTTGATGAATTAATTAAAGAAGAAGAATTTGCTGAAGCTGAAAAAAAATTAATTGACCTTATCAGTTTAGATAAAAAAGATGTCGTTGCCTTCTATCAGTTAGCCCAAGTTTTAGAGGACCAAAAAAAATATCAGGAAGCAAGGCAGACTTTTGAGTATG
>CAYQEI010000023.1:0-12834 GCA_964416495.1 uncultured Gammaproteobacteria bacterium | reverse complement strand
TAGAGCAAAGGACTGAAAATCCTTGTGTCGTCAGTTCGATTCTGACCCGAGGCACTATTGCTATAGAAAAGTAATAAAGAATAGCCCGGGGTGTGGCCCAGTTGGTCTAAGGCGCCTGGTTTGGGACCAGGAGATCGTGGGTTCAAATCCCACCACCCCGACCAAAGAAGCTTCTTTATCAAAAAAGGAGTTTTATTTTACAATAGTCGCTCTAAATAATCACTTAGGGCGGGAAGGGTTAGGCCTTGCTTTTTATTTAAATACGTGATAATATCGCACTAGTTAGAATCATCTAACTATATTTTTTATTAATTATTTTATATGCCGAATAGAAAATCTGCCAAAAAAGATTTACGCAAGAGTATTAAGCGTAAAGAGAACAACAAAGTGGTAACAACGACAATGAAAAAAGCCATTAAAGCTAATTTAAAGAAAATTCAAGCTAATGACAAGTCGGTTGCTACTGATTTACCAGCTACCATCAAAGCGATTGATAAAGCTGCTAAAAAAGGAATCATCAAGAAAAATACCGCTTCTAGAAAGAAGTCTCGTTTAACTAAAAAAGTAAACACAATAACTAAGTAACTAACTTAACTTACTCTTGGTTATAGCTTCAAGCTATATCTCGGTTTAAGAAAATTCTATGTTAGATAAAAAAGACAAAGATAAGATTATAAAATCATTTCGAGTACATGAAACCGATACTGGTTCTACTCAAATTCAGATTGCTATTTTGACAGCTGAGATCAAAAATTTAACTAACCATCTCAAAACTCACAAGCACGACCATCCTTCACGCCGTGGCTTACTCAAAAAAGTAGGTGAGCGCAGAAAACTCCTTAAATACCTCCAAAAAGAAGACTCTGCTGAGTTCCAAAAAATTGCAACTAAGCTTAAACTAAAAGTAGCGCAAAAGCTACAAGAAGAAGAGGAAGAGCTTCAAGAAGTCTTAGCGAAAAAATATCCAGAAGCAAGCGAATCTGAAGATGATAAGAATGAAGAAGAAGAGGAGGAGAAACTATAATTATGATTAAACACAAGGAACAACGAGTTGGCGTTTTAGTGGACATCTCAAACATGTACCACTCCGCTAAGAATTTATACGGTAAGAAAGTTAACTTCAAAGAAATATTAACTCAAGCAGTGGCTGACCGAAAGCTAATCAGGGCCACTGCTTATGCTATTAGAACCGAAGCTCAAGATGAGCAACCCTTTACCGAAGCACTGGAACAACAAGGCTTTGAAGTAAAGATGAAAGACCTGCAAATATTTGCTGGTGGCGCTAAAAAAGCTGATTGGGATGTTGGCATCACCATTGATGCGATTAAGCTGGCTGACAAACTTGATGTAATCATTTTAGTGTCTGGAGATGGTGATTATTTACCAGTAGTCTCCTATATTCAAAACAATAAAGGCTGTTTAGTTGAAATAATGGCCTTTAGGCAAACTTGCTCCTCTCGCTTAATTGAAGAAGCTGATGATTTTACCGATTTAAGCGCTGATAAAAGATTCTTGATTCCTAATTATTCCAGTTCAAGAAAAAGAACAACTAGAAAAATTAAACCTAAAAATTAATAATTAATAACACTTGATCGTTAAATAGATAGCACTGTAAATTTTAATTACAGTTCTGTAATTTGACGGTCAAGTAACAAAAACTATGGAAAAAGTATTTACAAAAGAGTGGCTTGGCCGACCGCTTACAATTAAAACAGGCAAAGTAGCTAAACAAGCTAATGCAGCTGTTTGGGCTCAATATGGTGAAACAGTAGTACAAGCTACTGTGGTACAAGCCAAAACTGAAAGAGAAGGCGTTAGCTTCTTCCCGCTAATGGTTGATTTTGAAGAGAAGCTCTATGCTGCCGGTATCATTAAAGGCTCTCGCTGGATTAAGCGCGAAGGTAGGCCAAGTGACCAATCAGTTTTGACTGGTAGGATGATAGATCGCTCTATCCGCCCCCTCTTTGATGATAGTGATAGGCGAGATATTCAAGTCATCATCACCGTTCTCTCAGTTGATCAAGAAAACGACCATGATATAGTCGCTCTATTTGCAGCAGCGTCTGCTTTGAGCATCTCTGGCATTAAATGGCAAGGACCAATTGCTGGTGTTAGGGTGGCCTATATTGATAATAAGCTGGTCTTTAATCCGGCTATTTCTAGTCAAGCTGAGAGTCAACTTGATTTAATTGTTGCCGGTACTAGCGAAAAAGTAATTATGATAGAGGCCGGAGCTAATGAGTTATCTGAAGATATAATTGAGCAAGCAATTTTAGAGGGACAAAAGCAACTCCAAGTACCAATTGACTTAATCAATGAACTCAAAACTGCAATCGCAAAACAAGTGCTTCCTCAAGCTACTAAAGAGCTTTCTGAAGCTGAATTAGAGCTAGAAAAGATTCGACAAGCTAATCTTGAGGTTGGACTTAAATGGCTAGATGCCAATATTGATAAAAATCTCTTTAATAAAGAGTATTACAGTAAAAACGATCGACGCACTGTAATTGAGTTAATTAAAGCTGAGCTTGACCACCACCTTAAAGAACAAGACATCTCACTTGAGGAGCGTAGCTGGGTTATCAAAAAAGTATTCTTTGAAATCATTGAAGCCCGAGTTAGTCAAGCTATTTTAGAAAAGCAAAGGCGGGTTGATGGTCGTAGCCTAGATGAAGTTAGAGAGTTAGAAGCTGAAGTAGCTATCCTACCAAGAGATCATGGCACTTCCCTTTTCTCCCGCGGTGAAACTCAGGTGATGTCAATTGTTACCCTAGGATCGCCTGGTTTAGAGCAATCTCTTGAAGGAATTGAAGGACAAAGCAAGAAAAGCTTCATGCATCATTATAATTTCCCTCCTTACTCAGTTGGTGAGGTCTCACCGTTACGTGGTACTGGTCGCAGAGAAATTGGCCATGGCGCTTTAGCGGAAAAGGCTCTACTACCTGTCATTCCAACCAAAGAGCTTTTCCCTTATACCATTCGCGTAGTTAGTGAGACTTTAGGGTCGAACGGCTCTTCTTCAATGGCTTCCACTTGCGCTGCTTCTTTAGCGCTAATGGATGCAGGTGTCCCTATCACCCGTCCAGTCGCCGGTATTGCTATGGGTTTAGCGTCAAATAAAGATATGAGTAAATGGGAAGTGTTAACCGACATCCAAGATTTAGAAGATGGTGATGGTGGTATGGATTTCAAGATTACTGGCACTAGCCATGGTCTCACTGCTATCCAGCTTGACACTAAAACTACTGGTATTGATAAAACTATTATTAAAAAAACTCTCCAGCAAGGCAGACAAGCTCTTAACAACATTCTAGGAGTGATGACTACTGCTTTAGCCACTCCTCGCGCTGAGTTGTCTCCTTACGCCCCTCGTATAATTAGCTTTAGAGTTGACCCAGAAAAAATTGGTGCAATTATTGGCCCTGGTGGCAAGATGATTAATTCCATTATTGATGAGACTGGAGTTAGCATTGATATTGAAGATGATGGTCTAGTAATGGTTTGTGGTACTGATAGTGAGCAGACTGAGATAGCGATTAATAAAATTAAGGATATAGTTAGAGTTTTTGAAGTTGGGGATGTTGTCTTTGCTAAAGTAGTCAGAATCTTAGATTTCGGTGCTTTTGTTGCCTTAAACGCCAATCAAGATGGCTTAGTCCATGTTAGCGAACTTGCTCCCTATCATATTAGTAAGCCAAGTGACTTTGTTAACATTGGCGATGAAGTTTGGGTAAAAATAAAAGAAATAGACAGTCAAGGTAGAATTAATTTAACCATGAAAGGACTAAAGGAAAATGAAGAGCTGTGGCGTGAAGAAAAAGGTAAATCAGACTCTAATCGCCCTAGTCGCCCCCCTTATCTCAACCGTCAGGATAAGCGTAGTGACGGCTTCAAAAAGAAGCCTTTTAGACCTTTTAGTAAGTAGGTCTAGCTTGACTTGCAGTAATAATTAAGTTAATATTTTCGCAATAGAATAAGTAAATCCAAAAACTATGTTAATGATTAAATTATCAAAAGTTGGTAAAACTAACAAAAAAGTATTCCGTCTAATTATTTCAGAAAAAAGTCGCGATCCTTTCGGTCGGATTTTGGAAAATTTAGGCTCATATGACCCCTACACTAAAGAACTACAGGTCAAAGGTGATAGAGTAAAGCATTGGCTATCCCATGGGGCAAAAATGACACCAACTGTAAATAACCTTTTAGTTGGTAAAAATATTATTGAAGGTGAAAAGGTGGTAGCTTCTAAGCCTGGTAAAAAGAGTGAAAAAGCTCTTGCTAAAGCCAAGGCTAAGGAAGAGAAGAAGAATAATAAAGCCAGCGAGGCTAATGATGCTCCTGCCCCAGAAGAGACTAAAGAGGAGGCTAGTCCTGCACCTGAGGTAGAGGCTAGTGCTGAAGAAGAAAAGGTTGATGCAGTTGAAGAATCTAGTGAAAAAGAGGCTCCAGTAGAGCCTGAAAAAGCAGAGGATCAGTAAGGAATAACCGTTTATTTTGATTGACAAAAGACGAAATAGTGCTAAAATTATAAAAAGACTGTGGTTAAAGCAGTTATTTAATAAATGATCAAATTTGTAGGCCAGTACTGCTTATTTGATAAATAAAAAAAATATGGAAGAACAAGACAAGAATTTTCTTGAGCTCATTGTCAAAAACATTGTTGGTAATCCCGATGATGTGGTTGTCGAAAGAACTATTGATGAAAGGGGTGTTCTCTTAACCCTCAAAATCAATCCAGCTGACATGGGTTATGTAATTGGCCGTAAGGGTCAGACTGCACAGGCAATCAGAACTTTATTGAAGATTGTCGGTGCTAAGAACAATTCTCGCGTAAACCTAAAAATTTACGATCCCGAAGGTGTTAATCGTCCAGCAGCTTCAGACAGGAAAGAAGAGCGCGACTCTATCGACACCTCAGCTATTGATGATTTAAACATCTAAACAAACAAATAAAATAAACAAAAAGACTCTTCTCAATTAGAGTCTTTTTGTTTATAATAAAAACAGTTAAACAATAAACTAAACTATGGTATTTAATTTAATTAGCATCTTCCCTGATATTTTTGACTCTTATTTCAGTGAGAGCATTATTAAGCGAGCTCAAGCTGATAAAATAATTACAATAAACTCCTATAATCTTCGTGATTGGACAAAAGATAAGCATAAAACTGTTGACGATACCCCTTATGGTGGTGGCGCTGGCATGCTGATGAAAGTCGAGCCAATTTATCAAGCAATTAACGCCTTAAACCAGAAAGAAAAGAAGATTGATAAAAGCAAAAAGAAAATTATCCTACTCTCGCCAGCTGGCAAGACTTGGAATCAAAGAAGAGCTAAGCAGTACAGTCAACTAGAAAGCCTTACCTTTATTTGTGGTCGCTATGAAGGGGTAGATGCCAGAGTAAAAAAATTTGTTGATGAAGAAATCTCAATTGGTGACTATGTCCTAACTGGTGGTGAATTGGCAGTAATGGTAATAATTGATTCAATTACGCGACTATTGCCTGGGGTTTTGGGGAATGATGAGAGTTTAACGGAAGAATCTCATAGTCTTACCAATCTGGGAGAATATCCTCAATATACTAGGCCTGAGGTGTTTAGGGCTGATGACAAAAAATACACTGTCCCCAAAATTCTCCTCAGCGGGGATCATGCCAAAATCAAAGCTTGGCGCCAAGCTAAACTCAAAAAATTAAATAAATAAGTAAAAACTAATAATTGACTATCTTCCAACCTGTCTCTGTTTCCTCTAATCTGCCTTTTACTTTGAAGCCAGCTGCCCGCTTGTGACCACCGCCACCAAAAAGGCTGGCTAATTTAGAGACATCTATCTGGGAGTTATTAGCCCTAAAACTTCCCTTCACTTGATTATCTTCATCTCGTAGAAATAGGGCAACGTCAACGCCTTCTAAATAACTCACTTGTGACACGATGTCACCAAAAATAGGACTAATTAGGTCCTTTTTGTTTTCTAGCTCCAATCTTTTTATTGTATCGTCTGTTAAAGCAATAATAGCTAGCTTAGTGTTAGGGTCTAGCTTAAGTGTTGCTAAAATCTCTCCCCAAACTTGTAGTAAAAGGAGGCTATTTTTCCCTTTCATCAAAGTGCCAAGTTTGCGTAAAGAAGCTCCTTTGAGTAAGAGCTCAGAAGCCACTGTCAGAGCCTGGGAAGAAGCGTTAGGGTAAAGGAAATTACCAGTATCAGCGATGAGTCCAATTAACAGGCTTGTCGCCATTGTCTTTGTTAGCTCTAGGTTATTAGCTTGGAGAAACTCATAAATAATTTCTGTAGTCGAAGCTCGATCTGATAACCTAATTTCTAAATCAAGCTTAGATTGAATTGGCTGATGATGGTCTAACTCAATAATTACCGGTCGGCTCAGCTTATTTATTTTCTTTTTTTCTTGAATCTCGAGTAATTCATGCTCTAAAGTACTTCTATCTAAAGAGCCACAATCTAGAATAATAATTAAATCAAAGGGGTCTAAATTACTAGGCTTCTCAGCTTTAATTTCATTAATAAAAGAGATAAAGTCATAAGTAAATTCTGGCTTTCCCGTTGCAAAAGCATAGTATTCCTTATCGAACAGCTGAGCTAGCTGGATGAAAGCCGAAATCGAAGCTAATGCATCTGGATCTGGAGAAACATGCGAAACTATCAATATCTTCTGCGATTTCTTAAGCAAGGATAAGGCTAATTTGTATTTATCAACTAAATTCATAGTGATTCATCTTAGCACAAAATCAAAAAAAGTCCAGATAGGCTGGACTCTCTCTATTTATATTAATCTTGTCTATTAAAGGCTTTTGGCGATAATTTTTTCAATCTTATCAGCTTCTCGCTCACTAGCATCAAAGAGCCAAATTAGATGAGGAAAGCGCCTTAACTTAATTCTTGGTTTAATAAGGCTAATTATTTGTGGCGTTTTTGCTTTTAGTTCCCGTAAAGCAGAGCCGGCTATTTTATCAGGTAAAACTGAAACCCAAACTTTAGCTTGCTTAAGATCAGGTGAAGTATCAACTGCTACAACTGTTACTAAAACATTAGCTAAACCTAATTCTTTGTTTAAGACTCCGGCTAATTCAGTTTGTAATAAGCTGTTGATACGATCTAATCTTGCCATATTAGTCTTGTGAAAACACCTCTTCGATAACGTAGGATTTAAGGACATCACCAACTTCAATTAAAGGCTTACCTTCAAATTTTATCCCAGCCTCATTACCAGACTCAACTGACTCAACGCTTTGTTTACTAGTTTGAAGGTCATTTAACTTACCAGTGGTGATAAGCTTACCCTCTCGCCAAACTTCAATATTACTAAGATTCCTGAGCTCTCCATCACTAACTTGGCCACCAACAATCTGACTATTATTATCGGTCCTGAAAATAGCTAGCACTTTAAGGGAACCTAAATCTGAGCGCCTCATTTCTGGCTTCACTAACAATTTCATATCCTCTTCAACATACTTAATCAAGTCATAAATAATGGAAAAGATTTCGACAACAATCTTTTTGTCCCTAATTAAAGTTTCAATTTGAGGTGAAATTTTGACATTGAAGCCAAGGATCTTAGCATTAGCGCTCTCAGCCCGAGAAACATCACCTTCAGTAATATAACCCAAGCCTTTACTCAAAACCCTTACTTGCACTTTCTCTGTATTGAGCTTAAGCAAAGATTCTTCAACTGCTTCAGCTGAACCTAAATAATCAGCTTTAATAATCACATTAACGGTTGGAATCTTATCTTCGCTCTCATTGTCATCAGTGTTAACTACCAGTAAGTCTTCTTGTTTTGCTTGAGCTTTCATTTTCTTTAACCTCAGCCTTTGCCCTTCACCAACCACTAAAACATCACCAACTGTTGGTGAAACTTTTAGTCCAATTACTTTAGCTGGTGCTGATGGCCCTACTTCTTTGACATCTTCTCCACGATAATTTTTGAGGGCCTTTACCTTGCCATAGATGACTTGGTCATAACATAACTGATCACCAATCTTCAAAGTCCCATTCTGAATTAAAATAGTAGCTAAAGGACCGGCTCCTTTGTCAACATTTGACTCAATTACTGTACCAATCGCATCTGAGTCAGGATTTGCCATTAACTGCCCTGACTCTGTTTCTGATAATAACAGGACCATGTCTAATAGCTCTTCTATACCCTTGTCTTGTAAAGCTGAGATTGGTACGCAAATTGTCTTGCCACCCCAATCTTCTGGGGTAAGGTTTAGTTTTGTAGATAGCTCTTGCTTTACTTTATCAATATCAGCTGTTTCTTTATCTATTTTATTAATCGCAACAAGGAAGGGTATTTTGGCGGTTTCAATAATGCGATAGGCTTCAACAGTTTGTTGCTTGACGCCATCATCAGCAGCGACAACCAAAATAGCGATATCAGCTACCTTAGCGCCACGGCTACGCATGGCGGTAAAGGCCTCATGACCAGGAGTGTCGATGAAAGTTAATAGGTGGTCTTTGCGTTTCACTTGGTAGGCGCCAATATGCTGAGTGATGCCACCGGCCTCGCCAGCAACAACATCAGTCTTCCTAATTGAATCTAATAACCTAGTCTTACCATGATCAACATGGCCCATCACCACTATAACTGGAGGTCTTTCCTCTAAATCAGCCTCTTTTTCTTTAGATAGAACTTTACTTAACTTCTCTTTTTGCGATTCTTCGCTAACTTCATCTTCTACCAAGACAACTTCAAGGTTAAGGTTTTCACCAATGATAGCAGCTGTATCAAAGTCTATTTTTTCATTAATTGAAACAAAAACACCATTTTTCATTAATTCAGCTAAAACTCTATTGGCGGGAATACCAGATAATTCAACGTAATTTCTGACTGTGACTGTAGGGGGGACTTTAATTGTTTTTTTCTCCTTCGGCAAAACCTCGTCTTGCTTTTTGATCTCTTCTTCTAGTTGCTTCTGTTCCCACTCCCTTTTCAAAGTAGACCAATTACGAATAATCTTCTTAGCAGTATTATTATCAACTTTAATTGCTTTCTGACCAATAGAAAATCCCAGCTCAGGCAACATGTTGCGTAGCTGTTGAGGATTTATTCGTAAAATTCGGGCTAATTCAGTTATATTCATAATCTTAATTAAAGGCTCTTATTGCTTTATATTACGTTAATTTTTTGCTTAAGTCAACTAAAGACAATAAATACGGGCTAAATTAAGTCTGATTTGAAACAACTTTAAGCAAGCTTAGGTCTTTACAAAGCACCACCCTTGTGATAAGGTAAAAATGTTAATATTTAATAATAAATGCACTTGGATTGTGAGAAAAATGCTGTAATTTACGGCTGAAATTGCTTGAAAAATATGCTTAACTCTATAAATTATTTAACATTAGCCAAAAACAACTTAAAACAAAAAAGGCCCGCTAAACTAGGGTTTACTTTGCTTTACTTGTGTTAATTAATTGACACAGCTTTTTTACTCTTCTCCAACAAAGAATAATCTATGGAAATAATGAACTATGTCCTATATGCAGTTATAGCTATAGTTGCTTTTGGCGTTGGCTACTATACCTACAAGATTACTATCGAGGGTAAGATAAATACTGCGAAGGAAAGAGCTGAGAAAATAATTAATGCCGCAAAATTGAAAGAGAAAGAATCTTTACTCCAAGCTCAAGATAAAGCTTTAGCTATCATTGATGAAGCTAAAAAAGAAGAATCAAAAAGACGACAAGAGCTTAACCAGCAACAAAAAAGACTGGAAAATAGAGAAAATACTTTCTCACATAAATTAATTGAACTTCAAGACAAGCAACAAAAGCTCTATGACAAAGTTAGTGAAGTTCAAGAAATTAAAGAGAAAATTAAAACCATCCAAGAATCTCAAGTAAAAAAGCTAGAAGAAATTACTGCTTTGAGTCAAGCTGAGGCAAAAGAATTGCTACTGGAGCAAGTTGCTGAGCGCTCAGCTGATGATTTACTTGTTCGCATGCGTAAGTTAGAGCATGAAAATGAAGATAAAATTGAGGAAAAATCACGTGATATTCTCGCTTCAGCTATGCAGAGAATGGTCTCTGATTATACTGTTGAGCTAAGTACTACTATCGTAGACCTGCCTAATGATGAAATGAAGGGCAGGATCATTGGCCGTGAAGGTAGAAATATCAAGGCAATCGAAAATATGACTGGAGTTGAAATTATTGTTGATGATACTCCTAATGCAATTACTATTTCCGGATTCTCTCTAATAAGGCGCCATATCGCTAAAAAAACTCTAGATTATTTAATTAAAGATGGTCGTATTCATCCCACCAAAATTGAAGAGGCAGTAGAAAACTCCAAAAAAGATATTGCTCTAGATATCAAGAAAGCGGGTGAAGAAGCGATGTATGAGGTTGGTGTTACTGGTTTTGACCCTAAACTCATTCAAATCCTGGGGCGCCTCAAATATCGTACTAGCTACGGTCAAAATACATTAAGGCACTCGGTAGAAGTCGCTCATTTAGCTGCTATGCTAGCTGAACAACTTGGTGCTAACGTAACTTTAGCTAAAAAAGGCGGTCTCCTCCATGATATTGGTAAAGCGGTTGATCATGAAGTATCAGGTAATCATACTGAAATTGGTAGAGATATAGCCAAGAAATTCAATCTCCCACCAGAAATCATCGCTCCAATTGAAACTCACCATGACGATCACCCAGCTACCCTCATCTCTGTTATCGTAAAAGTCGCTGATGCTATCTCTTCAGCTCGTCCTGGTGCTCGCCGTGATAGTTATGAGAACTACATCCAACGTCTTGAAGAGCTAGAAAAAATCGCTCTTGATTTCTCTGGCATTGAAAAGGCCTATGCCATCCAAGCTGGACGAGAAATTAGAGTCTTTGTCGAGCCAGAAAAGATTAATGACCTTGAAGCTCATAACCTTGCTCGTGAAATTGCCCTCAAAATTGAAAATGAACTCAAATATCCTGGAGAAATTAAAGTAAATCTAATCCGAGAAATGCGGGTGATTGAGTACGCTCGTTAATAAAATTACTTGTAAAATAAAATAAAATAAGCTAAAATACCTTCGTATGAATAAAGCACAACTCATTGACAAGATTCATAGCGAAGTTGAAGGTCTGAGCAAAAAACAGGTAGAAAAGGTGCTCAACAGCTTCACTAACACAGTTATTGAGGAGCTGAAACAAGACCGGCAAGTTACTATTGCCGGCTTTGGCACCTTCCTATCTAGAATTCGTTATTCGCGTGGTGGTGTTAATCCGCAAAACCCCAGCGAACGAATCACTATTCCTGAGGTAAAAGTAGCCAAGTTCAAGACTGGCTACAACCTCAAGCAAGCCCTTAAAGGTAACCGCTAAGCATCTTGCTTTATTTTCAAAAAAGCTCTATCCTTTTTACAAGGTAATTTTTAGCGCCCGTAGCTCAACTGGATAGAGCACTTGACTTCGGATCAAGAGGTTGCAGGTTCAAATCCTGCCGGACGCACTAGTCTAAATAGGCTGGGTAGCTCAGTTGGTTAGAGCGTAGCACTCATAACGCTAAGGTCGCGGGTTCGATCCCCGCCCCCGCCACGTTTTTTGTAATTTAAATAGATCTAAAAGTATGAAAAACAAAGCAACTGCTATTTTACTCTGCTTCTTCTTTGGTGCTCTTGGAGCCCATCGTTTTTATTTAAGGAGATCAGGTACTGGATTCCTAATGCTCATTACTATTGGTGGCTTAGGTGTTTGGACTCTAATAGACTTTGTTAGGCTAATTCTTATTTCTGAAAAAGACTTTGATCTAAAGTATAATAAACAATAAAGTTAAGCCCTGTTAGCTCAGCTGGTAGAGCGGCTCCCTCTTAAGGAGATGGTCGTAGGTTCGAATCCTACACAGGGCACCAAAAGGCTAGTCACTACTTTTTGGGTAGTAGCTCTCTAAATCTAGCTCAAATATAGATTGATTAAATAAAAAGAGCCATCTTCATAGATGGCTCTTTTGTTTATAACTAACTATAACTTTGTAGCTAGAGCTTATTTCTCCTTGGCTTCTTCATCCATTTTGGCAATAATGGCCTTTCTGATGTTGCTAAGAAGTTTGCTATCGTTTTTAATTTCTTTCTTGGCAGTTTCTCGACCCAAGCCTAACTTGTGATCACCAAATGAATAAGAATTACCACTTTTTTTAATCACGCCGTGCTCCACTCCCAAGTCAACTAGGTCACCAGCTATAGAAATGCCTTCGTTGTACATAATATCAAACTCACAGGTCCTAAAAGGCGCTGCTACCTTATTCTTTACCACTTTAGCTTTTACTCTATTGCCAATAATTTTGTCACCCTGCTTAATCTGAGCTGCTCGTCTTACCTCAATCCGAACTGATGAGTAGAATTTCAATGCATTGCCTCCAGTTGTAGTTTCTGGGTTACCAAAGAAAACTCCAATCTTATTCCTGATCTGATTAATGAATATCACGACTGTTTTTGAGCGGGCAATGATAGCGGTAAGTTTACGGAGAGCTTGGCTCATCAAACGAGCTTGGAGACCCATATGTTGGTCACCCATATCACCCTCAATTTCCTTTTGAGGTACTAAAGCAGCGACACTATCAACAACAATAACGTCTACTGCATTAGAGCGCACTAGAGTTTCAACGATATCTAAAGCCTGTTCCCCACTATCTGGCTGAGAAAGTAGCATTTCTTTCAGATTAATACCAATCTTAGTGGCATAATCTGGGTCTAAGGCATGCTCAGCATCAACAAAAGCTGCGATACCGCCAATCTTTTGTACTTCAGCTACTATATGCTGAGCTAAAGTCGTCTTGCCTGATGCTTCTGGACCAAAAATCTCAATTACTCGGCCACGTGGAACTCCACCTATCC
>CAYQEI010000022.1:0-13220 GCA_964416495.1 uncultured Gammaproteobacteria bacterium | reverse complement strand
TATTTGCAATTAATGGAAGGGCGTGGTCGCTATGGCGATAATCGGGTCCAAGAAATAGCTGAAATCAGTCGTGGCCTCAAATCCATTGCTCGAGAACTAAATCTACCGATATTAGCCTTAGCTCAGTTATCACGGGCAGTAGAAGCTACTAGTCCTGCTATTCCAAAACTATCTCACCTGCGTGACTCTGGTTCGATTGAACAAGACGCTGACATTGTTATGTTTATTTATCGCAAAGCAGCTGATAGGAGTTATGATCCTAAAGACTTGCCAGAAGAGGACAGACATCGGGCTGAAATTCACGTTGCTAAACATCGCAACGGTCCCACTGGTAAAGTCGACCTATACTTTGATGAA
Organism: uncultured Gammaproteobacteria bacterium; assembly: GCA_964416495.1. Lineage (GTDB taxonomy): Bacteria > Patescibacteriota > Patescibacteriia > Patescibacteriales > UBA12465 > UBA12465. The sequence continues at coordinate 12,863 of CAYQEI010000022.1, read as the reverse complement.
AAGACTGTTAGTTTCCGCAACTTAGCCCGTGATGCTAGCTTTTCTGGCCCTGAAGTAGAATAAAATAAAATAATAAAAAATTAATAATTAATCAGGAAAATATGTTTAACAAACTCAAGCAATTTAAAGACTTACGTAGCCAAGCTAAGACTATGCAAAGCAGTCTAGCTCAAGAAACTATTAGTGAAGAAAAGAATGGCATAAAAATTAGTCTTAATGGTAATTTAGAATTAATTAGCCTAAATCTAAACCCAGACCTAAGTAAAGAAGAGCAAGAAAAAGCTCTTAAGTCTTGTTTCAATGATGCTATTAAAAAAGCGCAACGCCTAATGGCTAAGAAAATGCAAGAAATGGGTGGCTTCCCTGGCTTGGGCTAAGCCAAGAGCTTATGAAATACCCGCAAGCAATTGAAAAATTAATCAAACTCTTATCCCAGTTGCCCAGTGTTGGCCCCAAAACAGCTGAACGCTATGCTTGGTTCCTTTATCGACAGAATAAAGCTACCCTTAACGAGCTAGCTACAACACTGACTCATTTACAAGAAAATATTACTACTTGCTCTCGTTGCCAGATGATAAGTGAAAGCGACCCTTGTCCGATCTGTGCTGATTTAAGTCGCAATAGTGATGAGCTCTGCTTAGTTGAAAATACCCAAGACTTGATCGCACTTGAAGCTACTAAGCAATACCGAGGCTACTACTTTGTTTTAGGAGGCCTAATTAATCTGATCGACAAGCAAGGACCTGAGTCCCTAAACATAGCGAAACTAGAAGAACGCTTAGCTAAGAATAATGTCAAAGAAATGATCCTTGCCTTAAATTTCAATGTTGAAGGTGAGACTACCTCCCTTTATTTAACAAAGTTGTTTAAAGATAAAGTAAAAATCACTCATTTAGCTAAAGGGCTACCAGCTGGATCTGACTTAGAGTATGCAGACCAGATGACCCTAAAAAATGCCTTTATTTATCGGAACAGTTTAAACTAGAATAGTAACTTAAAAATTAAATATAATGCTAATTAGTCTTTTTTTCCTGCTTGGCTTACTAGTATTCTATCTAGTCGGCCTCTTTAACCAAAGAATCAGTCTATTGGTTGAGTCTGTCCTAATTAGCTTGCTCCGATTTCAAGTCAACAAGCACTCTCACAAAAGGGTAAAGAGTAGGTGCCGTAAATTCATTAAGGTGCTACTTTTCCGTCGTTCTTTGTTGATAAATAAAATCGTGGCAAGAAAGAAAGCTGAAAGTAAATAAAAAAACCTCTACTGAGTAGAGGCTTTTTTAATTTGTAATAGTTAGGCAATTTTACTAATCTCTAAACGAGAGAAATTCTGTCTGTGACCAATAGTCTTTTTATATCTAATCTTATTCTTGTATTTTACCACGGTTACTTTCTTATCTTTAGCAGTTTCTACTAACTTGGCCTCAACTCTCTCTCCCAAGCTTGGCTGACCAATTTCAACCTTATCACCATCGGCTACTAAAAGAGTCTCTAGCTTAACAACGCTATCTGGCTGAGCTGATAATTTTTCTACTTTAATAATTTGGCCAGGACTAACTTTATATTGCTTGCCACCTGTTTTGATTATTGCTACTTTTGACATACTTATTTAATCTATTTTGAACCGGGAAACTTGGGCTCAAAAACTAATAAAAAATCGGTTAATTAACCTGATTAACTAAATGATAAACTATAATTTGAAAAATGTCAATAAATAGCTTATAGTTAAATTAAGATTTATTTTAATGATATTTATGTCTAAATTCATTATTACTGGAAATAAAGAATTAAGCGGAGAGATTAAAATCAGTGGCGCAAAAAACAATGCCCAAATCATCCTTCCTGCTTCTTTGCTTTGTTCCCTACCAGTTACTATCAATAACTTACCTTTAATTGACGGTGTCGAAAAATCTCTTGAATTGTTAATAGATTTAGGGGCTGAAGTTAAGACAAACCAAAACCAAGCAATAATTGATGCTAGCTTAGTAAATAAGCACGACCTTAACCCTAAGTTAGCCGACAAATTCCGTACTTCAGTTATGTTTGTTGGGCCCCTCTTAGCCCGCTTTGGCGAAGTCTCTTTTCCCCACCCTGGTGGCTGTGTGATTGGTGCTGCCGGACGCCCAATTGATCTTTTCTTAGAGGGTTTTAAGGCTTTGGGAGCAAAAGTAGAGATAAGAGAGCGTGATTACCATATCACCGCTGATAAATTAGTCGGCGCTAACTATTTTTTCTCTACTATCAGCGTCACTGGTACCCAAAGTTTAATGATGACAGCTTGCTTAGCTCAAGGTGAAACTATTTTAGAGAACTGTGCTCTAGAACCTGAAATTAGTGCTTTAGCCGACTTCCTTAACGCTCAAGGGGCTAAAATATCAGGAGCCGGCACACCAACTATAACCATTGCTGGAGTAGATAGGCTAGAGGGTGGTACTTGTGATATCATTCCTGATCGAATTGAAACTGGCTCTTTTGCTTGTTTAGCGGCTGCTACCAATTCTGAGCTTACCATTAGCAACTGTAATCCTAAGCACATCTCTAGCCTACTTAATATCTTCACAAAAATTGGCGTCAACTATGAGCTCGGATCGAATTATATTAAAATGAAAAAATCAGGGCCAATTAAACCCTACAGCATCAAGACTCATGAGTACCCTGGTTTCCCAACAGATTTACAATCACCTTATATAGTTTTAATGACACAAGCGCAAGGGAGTTGCCTCATTCAGGAAACTATCTATGACCGACGTTTAATTTGGACCGATATGTTAGCTCAAATGGGCGCTAACATCATTAGCTGTGACCCTCATCGAGTTGTTATTAATGGCCCCAGTAAGCTCTATGGCAAAAAATTGATTAGTCCTGATATTAGGGCCGGCATTGCCTTAGTTATTGCTGCTCTAATCGCTGAAGGTGAAACTGAAATCGATAATATATATCAAATTGACCGCGGTTATGAAAAACTAGACCAGCGCCTCAATCTAATCGGTGCTGACATCAGACGGGTCGAGTAACCTAAATAACTTTAATACTATGCCAAAAATACTTCGTGATGCTATCTTTGTTATCTTCATCATCCTTCTGGTTATAATCTCAGTTGTTACCTCTTTGCAAGCAGCTGGCTATCGCTTCAATTTCAAGGGCTCTACTAATTTTGCCCAAATTCTAGTAAAAACTGGCTCTCTCCATCTCTCTACTTCTCCCAAAGGCGCAATAATCCATATTGATAATAGGTTGCAGACTAATAAAAATATTAATCCCTTCAAGCGAGAGCTAATCACTACCCCAGCAAAAATAAAAAACCTCATTCCTGGTAAATATACTCTTACCATTGAAAAAGAAGGCTATTGGCCTTGGCAAAAAGAATTTTATATTGACTCTGGCCTAAGCACTAATTTAGATGACATCAATCTCTTTAAGTCAGATTTACCAGTCCGAATTCATAACTCAGAGCTAAATAAAATTAAACTAAGCCCAAGCAATGATTATCTTTACCTAGAAGATAGCAAGGAAGTTGTTAACCTGAAACTTGACACCAGTAAAGAGCTCGATCTTGAGACTAGTTCTGGACTCTGGCTCAAAAATAAACCCTATTATTTCTCGGCTGGCATTAGCTACAGTGCTATTGACGGTAGCAAAAGTCAATATTTGGCAGATGAAAAAGGACTAGTCTGGAAATACAACCAAATTAATGATGTTTTCACTTATTCTGATCAGCATAACAATATCTATAGCTTCAGTCCTAGCTCACAAACAAGCCACGCCCTGTTACTAGCAGCAGACTTTATCGACTATAACTATGATGGCTCTAGCCTAACTCTAATTTCTCAAGTTGATAATAAGAAGTATTTAGAGGAGTATGATTTAGGTAAGCAAGAGTTGATAAAGAAAATGGAGCTCCCTAATGTCGCTAATTATTCCTTTAGTAATCAAACTCGAGCGCCTTATTTATCCCTCTATGACAGTCACAACCTTGATCTTTATTTAATTAATAAGAATAACTGGCTCGAGACTCAACACATAGCTAATGTCAAGAACTGGATTTTCGTAAACAAAGATAATATCATCTACCACAATGATTGGGAAATAGTTATGTTTAATTTAGAGAATTTAAGTTCAACCGTTCTTAACCGTTTTAGTGATCCAATTGAAAATCTTCTCTGGCACAGCCGTGATAATTATTATATCTTTGCTAGCAAAAACTCTATCTACGTTGGTGATATAAAAACTGGAATAATTACTAAGCTATTTACCGCTGAAGAAATAGCTGGTGTAGACCTAGATGTGGCCAAAAACACGCTTTATTTCTCTATCAAGCTTGGTCAGCAAACTGGAGTCTACAAACTTCTCCTCAAATAAGCCCTTACCTATCCCAAAAAATATGTAGTGATAAATAATGTGATAATAAAATAGTTTGATAATAAATAATCCTCTCGCTTTGAGAGGATTATTTTATTGTTATTTACTAGCTTTAACTACTATCTCCTTAGCTATACCCACTTACTTAGCTAGTTGATTGATTAAGCCTTGGAGATCATCTTTTACTTCATCGTTTTTTAGTCCCAGCTTAATGTTAGCTTTAAGGTAATTAAACTTTGTCCCAGTATCAAGCCACTCACCTTCAATCTTTTTCCCATAAATAGGCGACTTCCTATCTAAGAGAATATTGAAAGCATCAGCTAGCCTAATCTCACCAGAAAGGCCTGATTGCATACTAGCTAATACCTTGAAAACTTCGCCCGTAATAATGTAAAGGCCAGCGATAGCTAGGTTAGAGGGGGCATCTTCTGGCTTTGGTTTCTCCAGTAGAGTTTTAATATTATAAACGCCATCACCAAGCTCACCACCATCAATAATGCCAAAATGACTGATGATAGCCGGGTCAACTTCTGATAGCCCTATCACTGGTCCAGGGTACTTAGCAAAAGTGTCAAGCATTTGTTTCACTGGCGAGATTGATGCATCATAGAGACAATCACCAAACATAATCAAAACTGGCTCATCATCTGCTACTAAATGAGCAGCGCAATTGATAGCATGACCATCCCCCAAAGGAATCGGCTGACGAACATAAGAAAACTTTGCCAGCTCTTCAATTTGTTTAACTTGGTTTACCAAATCTACCTTATTTTTTTCTACTAAAGTTTTTTCCAATTCAAATGAATAATCAAAGTGATCTTCAATCGCTCTTTTGCCTCGCCCGGTAACAAAGATTATTTCTTTAATACCAGCAGAGGAAGCATCTTCAACTAAATATTGAATAGCTGGTTTATCAACTACCGGCAACATCTCTTTTGGTTGTGCTTTGGTGGCTGGTAGGAGCCGGGTGCCAAATCCAGCGACTGGTAAAATAGCTTTTTTGACTTGTTTCATATTTCTATAATTAATTTTTAAATCCCCATTTAATAAAATATTTAAACCAAGACCGGATATGTATCCAGGTTAGTTTATCTTTGAAAATTGCCTGGTACCAAGGGTATTTAGCACTTTCTCTAGCATGATCGTGGGTGACAATTGCCTCTGGATTATAGACTGTGCTTAACTGCTTAGCTTTGAAAGTTCGAGCCAAATCAACGTCTTCAAAATACATAAAATAGCGCTCATCAAAGCTAGGTCGATAATTTGTACCATCAGCTAGCTGGTAGCTTCTTTTAAATAGAAGGCAGGATCCCATCAGCCAATCTACTTCCCTGATTTGTTTATGATCAAAGTCTGACATGGTAAATTTATCCCTGATTGATTTAAAGTAATCTCCTAAAAAAGTCCGTCTGAGAACAGGCACAAAAAAGCTAGGAAAGCGGGCGCAAGATAATTGCAAACTACCATCGGAATTAAGTAACTTAGGCCCAACTAAACCTACATTTGTCTGACCTTGGAGGTAGTTGAGCATAGCTTTAATTGCACCACGATGAATGATGGTATCAGGATTTAGAATTAAAATAAATTCACCCTGAGCTTCTCTTAACCCTAAATTATTACCAGCCCCCATGCCTCGGTTTCTCTTAGCTAATATCAAGCGAATATTTGCTTGATCTAAAACTAAATCACTTAAATCATCACCTGAATTATTCTCAACTATAATTATCTCATAACTAAGACCACCTAAATCTTCCAATGCCAAAGATTGCAAGCAAGTCCTTGTTTTCTCTTTACTTTTATAATTAACGATAATAATAGATAAATCCATAGGTTTAAATAAAAAACTTTAACACCTCCCAATACAGATTCAAAACCGGATTAGCAATATATTTGAGGACAAAGTTATCAATCTCTAAAAACTCTAACTTACCCACCAAATTAGGTGCAATCTTTTCTCGAAAAGCCCTCGGTCTTTGTCTAATAAAACTGCGATCGCTTCTTATTCGACGCCAAGTTTTGGGCTTGAGAAAATACGCATTAACTTTGAGCCAAGTTTGGAACCAGGAACCGACTAAAGAATAGACTAGCATGGCTAAATTCAATATTAGTAATCCTGGTATTAGTAATATTAACAAATATAAAGGATAAAAGCTAAATAAAAATAAATAGCGATTTCTCTCCATATAATAAAGCATCTTTTGACTGCGACTAAACTCATAATAATGATACACCCGCGCTTGTGGCGCTAAGTAAATCCTATAACCTAGCATCTTAGCTTTGACACTAAACTCTAGATCATCATGATACATATAATAGTTTTCATTCCAAGCTCCAATTTCCTGGAATAACTCCGCCTTCGTCAGAAAGCAACAACCACTAGCATAACCTTTTATTTCTGGGTAACCCGCTAAATCAAAATCAGCTGTCTGGTAATAACTAGTAGTACCAAAGCCTAAGAAATGGATTTTATTACCCAAAGTATTTATCTTGACTTTTTCGTCTTCACTTGCCTTAGCTAATAAAACTTTAGCTTGGATTATGCCTGCTTGATCTTGAGTTTCTAAAGCTAGAACCATTTGCTCTAAACAATCTGGCTCTAACTTAGTATCCATGTTAAGGGTGAGGAGATAATCAATCCCGGCTTCAATTGCAGTCTGAAAACCTAGGTTATTTGCTGCTGTATAATTACCATCATTTCGCCTTAATATTATAGCTTCAGGATAATTAGCTTGTAGGTAGGCAAAAGAGATCTCAGTGCTAGCATTATCAACAATATAGACAACAATGTTTTCTCTACCATAGCTTTGCTGATAAATAGAGTCGCGGCAAGTTGACAGGAACTTGTTGGCATAATCCTGGTAATTAACTAATACTATAGCTAACTTTTTCTTTGACATAATTTAGCGGATAAATAATGACATTAAAGCCCAAGCTAGTCGTAAACTCTGATATTGCCAAGTAGGCTTCCATTTAGCAAAATACTTTAGCATTGATTCTTTGAAATAAACTTGCTTTTGACCACGGGTTAATTGAGCAAAGCTTTGCCCGACTAGATCGATAGCCTCTGCCTGAGGGTTGTACCAGATCTCGCCTCCTTGATTAATTAGATGCTGACAAAAGTCAACCTCTTCAAACCAAAGGAAATAACGCTCATCTAATAGTGGCAACTCCTCGCCACTAACTTGGTGATGGCTTTTGCGATTTATCAAGAAAAAAGATCCTCGGATAGATTCCACTTGAGTAGGTTGACTGTAGTCAAACTGAGGGGGAATATAGCCACGAAGGAGAAAGGGAAAAAGGTGGGGCAGCTTAAGTACTATCATCAATTGATCAAAAAAACGAGGTAAGCGTCTAATTTGGGCTAGATCCTTTCCTTCTTTATTTTTCAGTCTAATGCCTGATACTACCGCCTCAGTTTTATCTTTAGCAAATAACAAGGCTTGCTCAATAGTATTAGGCATTAACTCCATATCAGGGTTAAGGAGCAAAATGAAGTCTCCCTGAGACTGCTCAATTGCTAAATTATTAGCGCGAGCAAAACCTAAATTTTCCTGATTAGGAATAACGTGGACTAAAGGATAATTTTCTTTGACAAAAGCAACTGTGCCATCAGTAGAATTATTATCCACTAAAAAGACTTCGTAATTAAAACTAGTTTTTGAAGCAAAAATAGACTGTAAATTCTTTTTCAGTCTGTCTTTGCTCTGCCAGCTAACTATTATTATTGATAAGTCCATAATTAACGGCTAATCTTAATAGTCTTATTCACCACTGTTTTACCGCGATGAATCTCTACCTGATAACGTCTCAAACCCAATTTTGCTGCCAAAAACTTTATAATCGCCTGGTTTGCCTTATCTTTATCAGGGGCCGCTGTTATTTTTACGTGTAAAATATTATTTGGTCCCAGTTCTATCTTATTTTCCTTAGCGGCCGGGAAAGCTTTAATTTTGAAGAAAACTTCCTTATTTTGGGCAATTTCTTGCTTAATTTGTTCAATCTTTTCCATATATATTAAATTTCAGCTAAAAATACACTTATATTATAACCTACTTTGCCTTATTTTGGAAGCTTTTAACGAAAAAACACCCTTTTGTCAATATTTCTTTTATTATTTAGCTATAGTACAATAAATATAATAAATCCTTTAAAACAATACTATGCCTGATAGCAAAAAATTACATGTTCGACCTAGCTGGGACGAATATTTTCTTAGCATTATGACTATGGTCGGTAGCCGTGGCTCTTGCGATCGTGGCCGTGCTGGCTGTGTAATCGCCCGGAATAACCGGATTGTTGCTACTGGCTATGCTGGCTCTCCAATTGGCTTACCTCACTGTGATGAAGTTGGCCATGAAATGCATACCGTAATTCACTCTGATGGTCATAAGACCGAGCATTGTATTAGGACTACTCATGCTGAACAAAACGCTATTTGTGAAGCTGCCCGCATGGGGATAGCTCTTGATGGCGGAACTTTATACTGCAAAATGACGCCTTGCTATACTTGTGCCAAAATGATTATTAATGCTGGTATCAAACGAGTAGTTTGTGCCTATGATTATCAAAGTAGCGCCCGAAGTAAAGAGATTTTCAAAGAAGCAGGAATTGATTTTAGTTTGATTGATGAGAATGTTTTAGATTATAAAAAAAAATAATTAACTTAAGTAATTAAACCATATGAAACAATACTTAGATCTACTCCAAGACATCCTTGATAATGGTACTGATAAAAGTGACCGCACTGGCACTGGTACCCGCAGTGTCTTTGGACGTCAAGTTCGCTATGATTTAGCAAAAGGCTTTCCTTTACTCACTACTAAAAAAGTTCACCTCAAATCTATCATCTATGAATTGCTCTGGTTCCTACAAGGAGACACTAACATAAAATACCTCAATGACAACGGGGTCTCTATCTGGGATGAATGGGCTGATGAAAACGGAGATTTGGGGCCAATCTATGGTAAACAGTGGACTGCTTGGGAAGGCAAAGAAGGCCCTCCAATCAATCAGATTGAACAGTTAATCCATGATATTAAAACCACCCCTGACTCAAGGCGCTTAATTGTTAGTGGTTGGAATGTAGCTGATCTTCAAACTTTAATTAAAGGTAAAAAGACTGCCCCTCCTCCTTGCCATACCATCTTCCAATTCTATGTTGTCAATAACAAGTTATCCTGCCAGCTCTACCAACGAAGTGCTGATGTTTTCTTAGGAGTGCCTTTCAATATTGCCTCCTATGCCCTACTGACAATGATGATAGCCCAAGTAACTAATCTTGAGCTAGGTGAATTTATCCATACTTTTGGTGATTTACACATCTACAATAACCATTTCGATCAAGTTCATCTCCAGCTAAGCCGTGAGCCTAAGTCCCTGCCAACCATGGAAATTAATCCAGCAGTCAAAAGTATCTTTGACTTTCAGTTTTCTGACTTTAATTTAATTAATTATGATCCCTATCCAGGGATAAAGGCACCGATTGCAATTTAATTATAGATTTATGATTCCAGTTACATTAATCATGGCAATTACAGTTGATGGCTTTATTGGTAAAAGTAAGGATCACTTTGCTAATTGGACCAGCCCTGAAGATAAGCAATTGTTCGTCAAAACCTCGAAAGACTTCGGTCTAATTATGATGGGCGAGAATACTTTCAAGACTTTCCCTGCCCCTTTGCCTAAGCGTCTCAATGTTGTTTTTTCTCTCAACCCACCCGCAAAGGAAGAACGAGACAATGTTTTATGGGTATCAGGTGATCCCAAGCAAGTCTTAGAAAAGCTAAAGGAGATGGGCTACAACAGGGCATTACTTGGCGGTGGCGCTACCTTAAATAGCCTATTCCTTAAAGAAAAGCTCATTTCCGAGCTCATCCTCACAGTTGAGCCTAAACTATTTGGCCAAGGTTTAAGCCTCTTTAACCAAGAGTTTGACCTTAACCTCAAGCTAATTGAAACTAAGCAATTAAATAGTGATACAATCATGCTTAGATACAAAGTTGTCTACTAATAAATTTGTATGCCTAAACTAATCATAGCCTTAACTGGTCCTATCGCCAGTGGCAAAGACATCGCTAAAGACTATATTAGCTCTAAGTACAAAGTCAGTACTCTGAAATACTCTGCACCTTTACGTGCTATCTTAGAGATCCTTAGGCTCCCAATTGACAGAGAACATCTCCAGAAACTAAGTTTGACGCTATTAAATAACTTTGGCTCTGATCTGCTAGCTAAGATAATCTCTCAACAAGTTGCAGAAGCAGAGACTGAAATCGTAGTTATTGATGGTGCTAGACGTCTGGAGGATGTAAAATACCTCAAAAAGTTACCCCAGTTCAAGCTAATTGCCGTTGACACTGCTATTGAAACTCGCTATCAACGTCTGCTCGGTCGCACAGAAAATGAAGGCGATAATAAAAAAACTTTTGCCCAATTCAAAGCCGAAGAAGAGGTGGCTACTGAAACTGGCATTTCCGACCTAATGGCAGAAGCTGACTTCATTCTTGATAATAATTCTGACCTTGACGGACTCTATAGACAAATAGATAAGATCTTTGCTAAAATACTCTAATTATGAATAATAAAAAAGGAAAATTTATTGTGATTGACGGCACTGATGGTTCTGGGAAGACCACTCAACTTAATGTCCTCAAAGATAAACTTGAGAGCGAAGGTTTTGTTGTTAAAATTGCTGATTTTCCTCAGTACAACACTAAGTCAGCTGGACTAGTTGAAGAGTATTTATCTGGTAAATACGGTGGGGCTGATGATGTTGACCCTTATAAAGCTTCCATTTTTTATGCTGTTGACCGCTTTGATGCTAGTGCCAAAATAAAAGACTGGCTCAACCAAGGTTTTATTGTTTTAGCTAATCGTTACGTTAGTGCCAGCTTAGGTCATCAGGGTGGAAAAATAAAAAACCCACTTGAGCGCAAGCTCTTCTTTAATTGGCTCCTTGATTTAGAGTATAAAATCTTTGAAATTCCTCAACCTGACCTAACCATTATTTTACACGTTGAATCAGAGATCTCTTTCAAGCTAGCGCAAGCAAGGAACCGAGAAGATTGGGTTGGTAAAACTAAAGATATTCATGAAGACAATATTAACCACTTAATTGATGCCGAGCAAACCTACCTGCAAATTGCTTCCAGCTTCCCTAATTTCAAGCTAATTAAGTGTACTCATAAGCAAGAAATCTTGAGCATTGAAGCCATTCACTTCTTAGTTTGGATTAGTGTTAGTCAATTACTCAAAGATAGCGCCTCCTTAGCTAAAACAGACTTTCAGGCCGTGGGTGATTTAATCGGCACTAATCAGCAAATCCTTAAATACCGTGACCAAGTTTTAAGTCAAGCAAACCCTAAAACTAATGAAGCCAACATTCAAGCTCAACTTCGCTCTGATTATAGCCGTGAACAGACTCAGGTAAGTCCGCAAGAAGATATCAGTAGCCTTGTCTCACAGCTCCAAGAGCAAAGTAAAGAAAAGGGCCTAACTGACTCCCCCCTTAAAGTCGAGCTAATCCATCCTGAAGCTAAGCTACCCCAAAAAGCTCATCAAGATGATGCTGGCTTTGACCTCTACTCAGTTGATTATTATTCTATCCCAGCCTATAGCCAAGCTTTAGTTAGCACTGGCATAAAAATTCAGCTCAAAGCTAACCAAGTTGGTTTAATTTGGGATAAAAGTGGCTTAGCTAATCAAGGGATAACTACGATGGGTGGAGTAATTGATTCTGGCTACCAAGGTGAAATCAAGGTAATAGTCAAAAATTTAAGTGAAGATATCTTCAATATTGCCCCTGGGCAAAAAATAGCTCAACTATTAATCCAAGCGATAGAAAGCCCCAAGATTATTGAAGGGAAAATAGAAGAGCCTAGTCTGCGCCAAGATAAAGGTTTTGGTAGCAGTGGTAAGTTTTAATTTATGTCAAAATATGAAGCCATTATTGGATTAGAAATTCATGTTGAGCTAGCAACTGCTAGTAAAATGTTTTGTGCTTGTAAAAACGAACCTGGAGCTAAAGTAAATACCGCTATTTGTCCAATCTGTCTCGGTCACCCCGGTACTTTACCAGTACCTAATAAAAAAGCAATTGAATTAATTTTGACGACTGGCCTTGCTCTTAACTGTGAGCTAAATTTACAATCAAGATTTGATCGCAAAAACTACTTCTACCCCGATCTTTCCAAAGGCTATCAAATTACCCAACACGAATTCCCCTTAGCCTACAATGGCTACCTAGAATTAGGGAAAGATAAAATTAAAATAACTCGTATCCACGCCGAAGAAGACACTGCTAAATCAATCCACCCTCGTAATAAAAACTACACTTTAATTGATTTTAATCGAGCTGGAGCACCCTTGCTTGAGCTTGTTACTGCTCCGGAAATAAAAAGTGCAAAACAAGCACGAGCTTTTTGCCAAAAACTACAACTCATACTCCGCTACCTTAAAGCAAGTGAAGCTAACTTAGAAAAAGGCGAAATGCGCTGTGAAGCTAACAT
>CAYQEI010000021.1:0-13402 GCA_964416495.1 uncultured Gammaproteobacteria bacterium | reverse complement strand
AGTAAATGGTCAACAGCACTATTTAGGGTAAAGGGTAGGCTCGGAACTCGTTTCAGACCTAATTTATTATCAAGATAAAAACAACGGGGGCACTCGAGAAATAAATCAATTTTGGAGCGACTCAGCTTCCAATTAGCGCCACCATAGTTCCAATTACTAGCTCGTTTAGGATTGTAGTAACTACTCATAAATAAAAGATTAACTCTTACCTTTATTATAGACTAAATACTCAAGAAAAGAAAACCAATTAACACTAAATTTCATCTATGATATAATTAAACTATAAATTTATTGTTTGATTTTTTATCTAAACTCTTTCATCTATGCTCACTCAAGTTATCATTTTGCTTGCTTCCTTAGCTGTTTTAGTTATCGCTGCTAACTATTTAGTTAACAGTAGTATCAAAATAGCGCGTAAGTGGAAAGTATCTGAGCTCTTTATTGGTCTTACACTAGTGGCAATGGGTACTTCAGCACCAGAGATTGCGGTTTCTGTCTTTGCTGCCCTATCTGGCCAAGGCGATCTCTCTGTTGGCAATGTGATTGGCTCAAATATTTTCAATTTAGGCTTCATTCTTGGTTTAGTGGCAATTATTGCCCCCCAAGTTATTAGCAAGAAAATGATTTATCGCGATGGCATGGTTCTATTAGGTGCTACTGTGCTTGTCTTCTTTTTCTTGTTTGACCTCAAAATCACCTTTTTTGAAGGGCTAACCCTACTTCTCCTCCTAATCGCTTACCTAGGCTATCTCTGGATCAAAAAAGACCCTCCCAGCGAAGACGAAGATGAGCCTGGAGCAGTTGCAACTAGGCGTGACTATCTCATCTTTGTTTTGGCATTGGTGGCCTTAATTAAATCCTCCGATTTTGTCGTTAGCTCAGCTGTCTTTATTGCTGAGTACTTCCAAGTCTCAGCCTGGGCAATTGGCGCAACTATAGTAGCAGCCGGTACTAGTCTACCAGAAGTAGCTACTTCTGTCGTTGCTACCCTGAAAAAGAAGTTTGGCCTCTCAGTTGGCAATGTAATCGGCTCTGACATCTTCAACACTTTTGGCATTATTAGTATCAGTAGTATTATTGCTCCAATTAATCTAGAAGCTAAAACTATGATCTTTGGTCTAGCTGATTCAATGTTTTCTGTTTTGATCCTAATTGCCAGTCTCATCCTCCTCCTAGTTTTCATGCGCACTAAATGGCGCCTCAGTCGCACTGAAGGAGTTATTATTTTTACTTTAGCAATAGTAAGAATGGTATTTGAGATTTATATTGGTAGAGTCTAGAATAAGTTCTTTTCTCAACATTAGGCCAGGCTTGTTGCTAATGGTAAAAATAGATCAGTATAATAATTAATGATTAAGTGTAATCACAAGAGATTATAATATCGAATAAAAGATAAAAAAAAGAGACCTCTCATCAGGTCTCTTTGGCTAATTTATCACTATTAGCTAATCTAGCAATTTAACTCGGTCAACTTTAATCTGGCCGATGCTTTGATAAATGGGGTGGCTTTGCTCTTGAAATAAGCCCCAAACTTCAATTTTGTCATCTGGTCTAAGCGAAGCTAAGTTAGAGCCTGCTAAGTCGTAGTCAACTAGATCATAGTAATCAAGCGCATCAGATAATAAGCCGAAATAACAGAGGTCATGATGAGGCGCCTCAGCATCAATTAGGGGGAGGCAGAGAAAGGTGCCGCTAATAATCAAGGGTTGCTCTTCGCCTTCTAAGACTAGCTCTTCGCTATAGCTTTGGCCATCGGGGCCAAGACAAATGCGAGGATAGACCTCTTGAATTGGGAAGCCAGCTTGTTCACATTCAATAAAATTAGTAACTAGGTCTTTTTTAGGTTCGCCAATACCGCGGGTAAAAATAAACATTAAAACCAAAAGGAGTAAAAGTGCGATTAAGTAAAAATAGGATCTTTTTTTCATAAAATAAGTTAATTAAATTAACAAATTAATGATAGCACTAAAAAACTAATAAGAAAAGCCAGTTTTACACTGGCTTTGGCTTAAGTTCTTATTTCAATGAGATTCCCAACTGGGACTAAAACCCGATATGGCCTAAAGATTCTCGAGACTAAGCTTTTTTGCAGGGTATCTGGATCATACTCTCCAATATTTCTGTAAGCTTTTTTGTTACTAAACCTTAGCGACAGGGCTTCACCATCTAAGCTAAGCCTCATTCCGGACTCATCTTTGATAACAGCCTCTTTTACTTCCTGGAAAGGCCTAGTTTTGCCCAAAATACCTTTAATCCCAGGGTAAGGGATACGCCTAACTGGGCTTAAATAAGAAAAGCAAACTTTTTTTGCTTCTTTTATCTGAGTCAGTTGGGAAATCTCAACTTCTTTCTCATCAATTAAGATCTTTTTCGTTAGTATTTTTTTCATAATATAAATTTTAAAGTACAATTTGTTTATATCACGTAAACTAAAATATGTCAATAGGTTGTAATTAATGAATAATTAGCCAAAAAACTGTAAATCTTTCCGGATTTCTTTACTTTTAGCTAATATAAGGCAGGATCATTCAATTAGAGTCGCTTCCCTTTCAATCTCAAGGAATTAGCGACTACTGAAACTGAAGATAGGGCCATCGCTAGGCCTGCAAACATCGGATTGAGAATAAAGCCCCAAAGTGGATAAAGGAGGCCGGCTGCGACGGGAAGGCTAATAGCATTATAGAAAAAGGCCCAAAATAAGTTTTGTTTGACTGTCTTGATAGTTGCCTGGGAAAGCTTAATGACTTTAACTAAGCGACTAATATCACCTTGGAGTAAAGTAATATCAGCTGATTCAATGGCAATATCACTGCCAGTTGCTAAGGCAATCCCAACATCAGCTTGAACTAAAGCCGGGGCATCATTGATACCATCACCAGTCATTGCTATAGTCCTGTTATTAGCTTGGAGCTCTTTAATTTTCTGTGCTTTCTGAGCTGGGAGCATATTAGCATAGACTTCACTAATCCCAACTTGACTACCGATATAGAGTGAAGCTAGTTGATTATCACCACTGATCATTATTGTTTTGATACCTAACTTCTGAATTTGAGCAATTGCTTTAGCAGCCTCTGCTTTAATTTGGTCACTTAGGGCTAAATAAGCAATCACTTTATCAGCTAGAGTTAGCTCAACTACAGTTTTACCTTGTTGTTCTAAACTAATCACTTGATCTGGCTTTTCTGTTGCTAACGGCTTATGTATTGAAATTGCTTCTCCTTTTATTTTTGCTTTTACGCCCAAGCCCTGCTCAGAGCTAAAATCAGTCACTGGTATTAGATCAAGGTTTTTAGCTTGGGCTGACCTTACTATTGCTTGGGCTAAAGGATGCTCTGATAATGCCTCAATACTAGCTGCGTATTGAATCACATCGTTTTTAGTGAGCTTATTATCAAGCACTAAAACATCACTTAACTCTGGCTTACCAGTAGTGATAGTACCTGTTTTATCAACTACAACAGTATTGACCTGACTGAGGAACTCTAAACTACTAGCTTCTTTAATTAAAATCCCTGAGCTAGCTCCCTTACCAATTCCAACTATCATAGCGGTTGGTGTCGCCAGCCCAAGAGCGCAGGGGCAAGCAATTACCAAAACTGCCACAAATGAGTAAATAGCGCTTGATAGGGCTTGGTTAAGGCCTAGGGTAGGAATGCCAATCGCTAACCAAGCAACAAGCGAGATTCCAGCGATGATAAGGACTATAGGAACAAAGACAGCAGAGATCTGATCAGCTCGGGCTTGGATTGGTGCTTTTGAAACTTGAGCAGAGTCAACTAAATTAATAATCTGAGCTAGTAAAGTATCATTACCGATCTTCTCTACCCTAAAGCGAATACTGCCTTGCTGGTTAAGGGTACCCCCAATTACTTTATCACCCACTTTTTTATCAACTGGTAGTGACTCACCACTTATCATTGCTTCATCAATACTAGTACTACCACTAATAATCTCACCATCAAGTGGGACTTTCATTCCTGGCTTCACCACGACTATGTCCCCTAAAACAATCTCTTCAATTTTTACTTCTACTTCTTGCTCCCCTTTTATCACTAAAGCCGTTTTCGCTTGAAGCTCAACTAAATGACTAATTGCCTCCCCTGTTTTATGGCGAGAACGATTCTCAAGATAGCGACCAAAACCAACAAAACCAATTACCACTATCACCGCATCAAAATAAGTCGTTGTCGGTAAGCCTAGTTTAGCGACTAAGTGAGGCAAAAAGATTACTAGAAGACTGTAGAGATAGGCAGTAAAGGTGCCAATTCCAATTAAGGTGTCCATACTGGCAACACGATGACGGAGGAATTGAATTATCCCTTTATAATAACTAGAGCCAAAGGCTAATAAAATTAAAGTTGCCAATATGAATAGACTTGAGTTTAGCTTTGACTCAGCTAAAGTAAGGGTTGGTAAAGTGGGGAAAAATTGACTCAGCATCACAGCAAGCATGTAGAGAAAGACTATTGAGGCAATGACAAAGAAAAATAGAACTTTGTACTTATAGACTAAGTCTTGCTTCTTTTGTTTTGAAGCTAGGCTAAGATCAGCTTGATCAGCTACTAACTTAATTAAAGAATAACCAATCTCTTCTAAAGAGTGATTGATTTGCTCTAAGCTGATTTCATTTGGATCATAGCTTAACTCCAACTCATTGCTAACTAGGTTAAGCTTGTACTCACTCACTCCTTTAAGGGTTTTGAGACGCTCTTCTATGTTATGGGCACAGCTAGCACAATGCATGCCTTTGACTTGGAATTTATGTTTAATCATATTATTTTCTATTATTTTTTTATTATAACTCATATTAGCTAATAAAAAAAGGAGCCTTATTAGCTCCTTGTTAACTTATTTAATAGGAATTTGATAGCCCTAAGAAATTAAACTCTCTTGGCCAATAGCCGTAATAACTGTTTAGTTCCAAGATTCGTTCGCACTGATGGCCACAAGTAAGGACTAAACAAGTCGGAAAAAGAAAGCTTTTGGTGACTGATCCTAGCCCAACAACTGGGTGATGCTTTTGTCGATTGGGGAATTTGGCCCCAAAAGCTAAAAGCTCATAGGCAGTTGCTGGACGATACTCATCGGCCTTCATTTCTTCGATTGCCTCTTGGGAGCTAATCCCATTGGGAAAGCTAAACAGCTTTGTGCTTACTTTTTCCTTTAGCCCTGGTTGAGGGTAATAGGGTAAGCGGGTCTTGAGCTTCTTAATTAGCCAATCAGCACGTTTACTTTGCTGATATGCTCCCTTTTTAATCATTTGCTCTAGATCTAAACTATAGTCTAGCTCAAAGTTAAAAATTCGCAAACTCATCAAGCCGACATTAGCCTCGCCAATTACAGCTTGATACATTTTGTTAGCCAAAATCTGTGATTGACTAACTCTGCCCATCAAATCATCACTAAATCCTGCATTTTTGAGGACAGTGATGAAGTTAAACACTTCTCTTATTTCCATTTTTCCTTTTTTAAGGTTCTACAATTCTATGCCAGAGAATAACCAATTTATTCCCAGTTGTCAATTATTTAGATAAAATAAAAACAGCTCTTTTCAAGCTATTCACACCCTTTACAATTTATATATAATATGTTAGCCTTAACTATTAATTACTTTAACAAAAATAAGGTCAGGGAGGGCCTGAGAAATGAAAAAATATATCATAATTATGGGAATAAATTTTAGTTTAGTTCTCGGAATCATGCTCTTTTTTAAAGCATGGTTAACAGCGACGATGGTACTCTTAATTCTAGTCGCTTGTGGGGCAATTGCATTTACAGTGGTTGATGACATCCAAAACAAACGTCACTTCCTCAAAGTAGCACTCCTGCCTCTTATAGCGCTTGACAGCCTCATTGCTGGGCTGATATTACTTTATTTTGAAGTCTGGTTCTGGGGGTTTATTTCTCTATCATTAGTGATAGTATTTGCTTTAGTAAATACTTTAATCTCACTTGGCTTTGCTGCCATTGAGGTGATAGGGAGAAGCAAGCAGACGAAATCTCAATTGTAAAGAAAATAAAGAACGAAATAAATCGTTCTTTTTTTTACACAATATAGAAATACTTTATTAGCAGTAAACTACGAGATGGATAAGGATGAAAGAGTGAAAAAAATCAAATAAAACCAGCCTCCCCTTATTTACAATTTAGCCCACTTTTGCTAGACTTAGACTATTATTATTAGTATTAATCTATGAAAAAATTATTAACCGAATTCAAAAACTTTGCTATTAAAGGCAATGTCATTGATCTTGCTACCGCTGTCATTATTGGTGGTGCTTTTGGCAAGATTGTTTCTTCTTTAGTAGCTGACATCATTATGCCCCTTATCGGCCTAATCTCTGGCAGTGGTGATTTCTCTAATTGGCAAATTCTCTTGCGCAAAGAAATTGGTGATAGTCCTGCCCTTTATCTCAACAGTGGCCTCTTTGTCCAAGCAATCGTTGACTTCTTAATCATCTCAGCCTCAATCTTCTTGATGATAAAGCTCATTACCCAAGTAAAGAGTCGTCTAATAAAAGAAGAGGAAAAGCCGAAAGAACCAAGTCCAGAAGTAAAGTTACTCCAAGAGATAAGGGATGAGTTGAGAGCTAAAAACAGACAATAGCACAATCGTCTGGTCTAACTTCACAAAAATTAATTCATAATTGCTTTTTAGTATGATTGTCTTTATACTATAGTATTCCTCTTAATTAATTGAGAAATAAAAAAAAGCAGGTTAAACCTGCTTTTTATCTTACTCATTTATTCGTCTTTTAAAACCTGACTTAACTCCCGCTCTCTATCACTAAGCCAGTTGTCCCAGTTAGCTAGATACTGAGGGAAACTTAACTTATTATCAACAATATACTTAAGCCAAGCTTTAGCTAGCTGAGGATCGGTTTCAAGATAACGCCTAAAGCCCCTAGTATCAAAAAAGCCAAATTGATCCCGTAATTCACGTTGTGCTTCTTCTTTGCTTCGAGGTTTCATCTTTTCTAGTGAGCCATCGGCTTTGAGGTCTTGATAAAGCTTGATGTCTGCTTCGCGATCAGCTAACCAGCTTTCCCAAGTAGCATGATACTGAGGGAAATCTGCTTTATTTTGGTCAATATAGTTAAGCCACTCTTGAGCTTTTTCAATTTGGCCTTTTTGCAAAGCTAATTGAAAATCAGAGGTTTTACGGAGTTGAAATCTCTCCACTAACTCTGCTTGTGCTTCTTGTTTGCTCCTTTCCTGACTAGTCTCAGTTTTACCTGCATCCTGGCTAGTTTCAGTTTTTCCCTCTTTTTTACCAAACAAGCTATCAAATTTACTTTTAAAGAAATTCATATGATTAAATTATGATTTAAGTAAAATAATTTTCTCCACTGCTAATAATCAAAAAGGAGGTATTTAGCTAAACTTAATTCTACCTTAATTATATCTTTAGCTCCCTAAAATAGCAATACAACTACGTTTTTTTATAATTGACTTTTTATTGTAACTATCATAAATACATGCTTTATTAAACTTAGCTGATCTAAAGACTATAGCCCTATACTTGTATCACTTGTTAAATTGCTATCATAAAAGATGGTTTTTAGGCCATCTTTTATTATTCTCTAATAAAATTCACAATTTAACTATTAGTCAGCATCCTTAATCATCGAGTTTAAAGGGAATAATAAGCGATGCTTCACCAGGGGTATAGATTATTGTACCAGTTGTCTGGTCATGTTTAAAATCACCTGCATCAATCCCTGCTAAAGTATAACCTGGCTTTGCAGTCAAGTTTACCCTTGCATCATAGCTTTGACCAGCGGCAAAAGAGTCAGTTTGTAAGTAGCCAGTAGTTCCAGAGTGCCAATTACCTTGAGCGCTATATTCATCAGTTGTAAAAGAGATTGGCGTTGGCTCGGCACCAACAATAGGTGGACCTATGTAGCTTGTTAAGTCAAATATACTAATAGCTTTATCTGCCTCAGTTACGGTGATAACTATGACAACCTCTTTTTCAACCCCATTGTCCGGATTATTATCCTTTATCTTTACTCTGATACTATAATGACCAGCCCCTAGATCTTTGGAATTACTATACAGCCAACCTGAATTTTCAATAATCCTAAAAAAACGATTATCAGTATCGCCATAACCATTAACTAAAGAATATGAATAGTTTCCTACTCCACCACTGGGCACAACTTGCCCGATAGGATAAATATTTAAATCTGTCTCAGTATTAATTGCTCCCTGGATAAATTCAAAATCTGTAATTGGGTTTGCACCTGTTTTGAAACTAACCCTTAGTATTTTAGTCTCACTTGAGCCGATATTATAAGCGCTCTCAGTTGCTTGATTGTGATAAAACTTAGCATTCCTCTTATCATATTCTACGGGCATTAGATAGTCATCTTTAGGGGTAAAGTCAATCTTAATCATGTAAGTAGCATTATATCCAAATTTATCTATAGAAGTAGTACCATCAATACCTAAATACCAGCTACCTATCGCTGAATATTGATCTGTCTCAAAGTTGATAGTTGATGCATCCTTTCCGGCTTGAGGCGGTGAAACTTTATCACTAAAGTCTAGGTCGGTAATATAAGTCTTCCCTTCACTAGTTTTGACAGATAAAATAGCAAGGGGTTTTAGATCAAGGGGATTAGTATAACCGCTAGGCAAACCGTCTAATTGAGCAACAAAAGCATAGTTGCCAGCTGCTGTCGTGAACGAGTTGTCACTAGTATCGGCAGTTTTAGTCCAGTTAGAAACTGCTATCGTCTCCTCAGTACCATTAACCTTGATTGATTTATAATTATTATTTAAGTGCTCTTCAACTGCAGAGGGAGTGTTATAGGTAACACCACTTCCACTTTTACCACCATCAATGATAATTTCTTCAAAAAACCTTATCTCTTTAGTTACTGAGATAGTGGCTGTCTCTGTAACTCCTCCTTCAGTCTGTGCGGTAATTGTAGCCTCACCAGAGTTAATGGCTTGAAGATTACCTTCATTATCAACGTTAACAACACTATCGTTACTTGAAGACCAGGTAAGCTTTTCACTATTGCTTATAGGCCAAACTTTCGCGATAAGCTTGTAAGGCTCATCGCCTACAACTAAATCTAATTCCTTATCAAGTAAGGTAATAACTGCTGGGGTAGACAAATCTTTACTCCATTTGGCATAAAGAGTGATGTCTCCTGTTTCATCTGGTCCGATTTGGGTAACTTTAGTTGTATATGTATCTTCCAAATACCAACCTGAGAAGACATACCCTACTTTTATCGGATCATCTAGTAATTCAATGCTTGATTTAACGTTGTAGTCTGAGGGATTTGTAGTCGTATTACCTCCATCTAAATTATAGTTAATCTGATAGTTTATTAATTCCCACTTAGCGTAGAGTTTTAAATCGGAACTTACTTTGTCACTAGAGAAATTCCAGGCAGCTTGAAAGTCAGAGTCACTGTGCCAACCGAGAAAATTATAGCCTAATTTAGTAGGGTCAGTTGGCTTAGTTACTGGGCTCATATATTTGTAGCTGTGCTTAGCAATGTCTGAGCCGCCATTAGTGACAAACTCGACTGTATAGCTCTTCCGATCATAATATGCCTTAAGAGTTAAGCTACCATCGGTAGGGACTTCCCCACTCTTAACTCCTAAAGATTCATTATAGCTAAAGCCTGGATAAGTCTTAGGTACTAATGTTACCAACTCTTCTATATTATAAGTCAGGTTTTCAGTCTCTTCGAGAGTATAGCTACTACCTTCAAGGTTTTCCTTATAATGCTCAACCGTATAAGTAGCTTTCTCTTCATTAGCCCAACGAGCAAACAAAACAAAATCCTTTGTTGATCCAGCTGGAATTTCTGAAACTTTATTACCCTCTTCGTCATACCAACCTAGAAACTCATACCCTGCTTTGGTTGTGCTATCTAGAGTGATATTGCCAGCATCTGCTGAAAACATAAGAGGATTTGCGCCACCACGATCGGCACCACCATTGAGATGATAGGTAATTGTGTAAGTACCCTTAGGTTTAGGAGAAAGTACGATATCTCCAGTCGAGCCCTGAGGTATTTCTGCTACTGTATTGCCAGTTGAGTCTAACCACTTATCGAATTCAACATCTGCTTTAGTCGCTGGCTGTAAAACAATAGTCTCAGTCTCAATATTGTAGGTATCAGGATTTTTATCATTATTAGTCCAGCCTCCACTTAACACATAGGTTATAGTGTACTCAATTGGAGTCCAGTTAGCATAAAGTGTGGTATCTTCCGTTAACCCCTTCGTTAATTGAGTAACTACCGTTCCAGAAAAATCGCTCGATTCATACCAACCAGAAAACTTATATGCTTCTCTAGTAGGATCTTGAAGAGTCACATTGTCATCTTTGCTAGCATAAGCACCAGGGTTATCTGGATGGTTTACACCACCATTGAGCTCATAGCTAATCAAATATTCCCCTTCCCATTTAGGCCAGAGATCGATATTTCCAGTTGAGCCTTGAGTAATTACTGATACTTTATTGCCATCTGAACCTAACCACCAAGAGAAAGTAGTATCTGCTTTAGTCGCTGGCTGTAAAGTGATGGTGTCAGTCTCAATGGTATAAACAGAAGGGTTGTCAGCATGATTAGTTTCACCTAAGCTAAGATGATAGTTAATGTCATATACAATAGGAGCCCATTGAGCTGTCAAAGTTTGGTTTTTTGCTGGCATGGTAGCTGGAAGAGCTGGATCCCAGGCGGTAAAGGTGTAACCTAGTCTAGTAGGATTATCAGGCGCAGTAATTGAGCTCTGGTAGTCTTGGTTAAGGTTAGAGACTGAACTTCCGCCATTACTATCAAAAGTTATAGTATATCCCTTGGCTTGGTAATTTGCCTTTACAGTAGTATCAGATACGATTTTACTAAAATCTATATCCCAACTAATAAAATAATAGCCCTCTCTGGCAGGATTTGCTGGCGCTGTTGCTGAACTATTCCAGTTAACAATTTCTGTTTTCAAAGGTTTGCCATCATGATCCTCAAAAGTTACAGTAAAGGTGAAGATTTCCCATTGAGCATAGAGATTAATATCTACTTTAGTGCTAGTCTCAATTTCCGTAATTTTTGAGCCAGTAAAATCAGCTGAGCTAAACCAAGCGATAAACTGATGACCTTCTTTTGACGGTTCCACTAAAGCTATATCACTATCTAAAGCTGTGTAAGTGGTGGGGTTACTGGCATTATTTTCTCCACCATTAAGGTGATAGGTGACAGTGTAGCTAGGCTCGCCTTTTGCTTCCCACTTGGCAGTCAAGACAATATCACCAGTACTGCCTTTATTTATTTTTGTTATTTTATTATCTTTTTCATCAAACCAGCCCAAAAAATTATAATCTAATTTCGCTGGATCTTGTAAAGTAAAAGTAGCGTCACTTTTACTGTACTTAGTTGGGTTTGCGGGATTATTTGTTCCTCCGTCTAGGTGGTAGCTTATGGAATAACTTACTTTGACACTTGAGCCACCACCGCCACTAAAAGGGGGTGGCGAACTCGGAACCTCAGTCTCAATTACTGATTCATCAGTATTTTCTTCTTCACTGATAACATCATCTTCTTTGCTCTCTGAGCTAGTCTCGTCTTTAACAAAAGAATCTGATTCCAAAATAGATATTTCTTCTAAATCAGCATTTGTGATACCTAAAGCCTGATTCTTCATAATCGCAAAGGCATCAGCTGGTCGGCCAAGGTAATGGCCAACTAAAGTATCAGGGTTGATGTAATAAGCTTCACCATGAGCTTCAACTGCTAGTAGAATCTTGCCAGCCAGACGAGCTGGGAAGCTGTTTAGGTCGTCGTTAATAAATCTAGCTAAATCAGCATTAGAAATACCTAAGCCAAATTCTCTCATAATGGCAAAGGCCATCTCCGGTGAGCCTAAATAGACTCTTTGATTGTCTTGGTCTGGAGATACATACCAAGCTTTTCCTTTGTCTTCAACTTGCAATAAAATCTTGCCGGAAAGACGGTTAGCAAGAGGTGAGGCTGAATCAGCAAAGCTTGGTTTAAGTAAGAAAGTAATAGCCAGAAGAGCTAATAATAATAAAGAAAAAGGTAAAAGTCTTTTCTTTAATGTGTTTGGTTTCATATTGGTTGATTAATAATAAAAAATAGACGGAAAAGATTTGTGATTAGATTTAGAATAAAATATTTTTAAATCTTTCTTATGTCTATTATGATTTTTACTATACCGATTATTTTACTTAAGTCTTATTTTACTTAAGTCAAGCCTAAAAAAATAGAAAATTAATTAGTAGTTTTTACCTAAAACTAGTTAATTATGCTGATTTCATTGCCTTAAATCAACTTCCCTCTCTCTATGATTTTCATCACTAAAATTAGCTGTGGATAAATGCTTTACAATTTTTTTTAATTTCTTGGCTTAACAGTTAAATATAGCTAGAAGTTTCAAAGTTATCTCACTAAAATCTATTCCTCCTTATTCTAGTTAGCTCTTAACTTAATAACTATGATCAAATCACTCTTGGTAAATAAAAAAAGCCTCAATTAATATTGTGGCTCAAAGGTTAAAAATATTTTAGTATAAGGCCAAAAAGCCGGCCTTTTATAATCTCTTAGTCATGCTTAGCTTCAATGGAGTAGATCCATTGTTGATAGTTCAAGGCTGAAGCTGATAAAGAAAACTTCTGGTAGGGTAAATCTAGTGACTGGTAAAAAAAGATAAACTGCCTTAAGTTTGTACCTAAAACCTAGTACTAACTGATGATACTTATTAACTTTACTAAGCAAAAACCATCCCTGAAGATGGTTGTCGCTAGCTTGAATAAAATAGAATAAACTCTACATTATTATGTAATATTAGGGCATTAGTTTTTTCTGCTTTGCTACAAATGCTAGTTTAATCGATGTTTATAAATAGAGTAAAAATCATTTACTCTAAAACTAACTCCATGTATTCGGCCTCCTCACCTGCCCAATCATCAGTAACTGCCTTAGTTTCAAAACCAAAACGATGAAGGATCTTATTTAAACGTGGGCTAATACCATGTAATGCTAATTTCTGATAACCCTTTTCAAGGGCTAGCTCTTTTAGCTCACTGAGAGCTTGATAAGAATTAGTTTTCCCAGCAACAGATTCAATATACAAAGTATTTTCATTAGCATCATACTCGACATGGTCAACTAAAGTCTCAAATTGATCAGCCCGTAAAGATTTTAAATAACCAACTAGTTTGTTATTTTCTAAGAAAAGAAAATTAACTCCTTCACCAGTATTCAAATCCGCTAAAATATCTTCAACACTATCTGCGATATTAGGGTTAAATGCTTTATTTTCAATTTCACTTAAATCTCTTTCTATCTCCTCTAAAGAAATATTCCTCCTTTGGGCAAGGGAAACTAAATTAGCAGATGTGTTAACAAAACTTTCC
>CAYQEI010000020.1:0-13989 GCA_964416495.1 uncultured Gammaproteobacteria bacterium | reverse complement strand
CTGAGTACTCACCAACTGACTTAAAGCCAACATGCTCAAGAGTGATAAAGCTAGTTGTAGCAGTTGAAGCTGGGTCACCAGCAACGTTTTGGCCTTTAGCCTTAATGGCAACAAATAATGATGTGGTCTGTTCTTCTGGGAATACATAGTTCCAAGAATCAAAGACTATATTTTGACCATCAATATTGCTGGTCTGGGCTACTGTTTGACCATCTTTATCAACCAACATTACTTGGTCAATACTGCTAGTTGCAGTACTGGTACCTGTAGCTACTAAAGCTAATTCCTTAACCTTCATTGGCTCACTATCAGTCTTAAACTTCAATTCAGTTAGGTACTCATTAGCACCTGTGCTTGAACCGGCTAAGACAAATGAATCCTTAACATGTTCGCTAGTTACTGCAGCTGAAACATCTAAGCCACCTGCTTCAGAGGTAGTTACAAGCCTTGATGCACCTACTAAAGGAGAAACAGTGACATTCTTATTACCGGTAAGAGACCTAGCGGTCATACCTGTAATAGAGGTGGTAAATTCACCTTCCTTTACTCCACTCTTGAAGTTAGCGAGAACCTCTAAGGAGTACTCAGTATTAGCTGGTACTTCATTATTGCTTAGGCTATTAAAGGTAATAACATTGTCAACAATCTTAGCTGACTCAGCTTTCATTACCTTACCATTTAACCTCAAGGTTAACTTAGAGATGTTATCGTTGTCAAAGGTGTTAGTAAGTGAAGGAGATGTAGTAGTAGCTGAAAGCTTAACTTGAGTAATCTTGACACCATCGGCAGTACCAGCCTTTACCTTAGACTGATAAATAACAACATCTTCAGCACCTCCAACTACAGTTACTTTGTTAAGAGGAGTGACGCGGTTAGTTAGGCTAGCCTCCTTAACAGTTACTATTGCTGAGCTAACTTCATCATTATTTACAACTTTGCTTTCAGACAAATCACCTTCTAATACAAGGGCTTCGCCCTTTAAAGTAACCTCGTAAGTATCTCCTTCCTTTGCACCCTTGGTAGAATGAGCATCTGATACAACATCAGCTAACAACTCAAAAGTCTTAGTGACTCCTTTTCTAAAGGAAATCTCTTCATCTAAGCTCAATGCTATTACTGTAGAGCTAGCTGCTACAGCTTTTAAGTCATAAAGCCCACCAGTAGAAAGATCTTTTAGAGCAATGTTCTCTAAAGTAGAAGTTGCATTCGCAGAAGTTGTAATGTAGAAATTAGCATTTCCTTCTGCATGCTTAATTTCCTGCAAAGTAACATCTTCGCTATTAGCAGTCATCTTAATAGTAGCTAAGACAACTCTCTTGTCACCTGGCTTTACATCTTTAGCTGGAGTAGCTTTCTTGTCCATAGCGATGGTAAAGTCTCCAGCTTGTAGGGTAACCTTGATGGTCTTATTAATATCAGGCTCGAAGTCTTCATTAGTTACCTTAACGCCAAAGCCATGAGTTGCACCAATGGCAACTACATCATTATTATCCTTAACGTAAAGCTCAATATTGTTTGTAGTTCCAGAAATTGCTCCCATGTCACCATAGACCTCTACATTAGCTGTATCGCTCTTTTCAATCTTGTAGTTGTTAAGAATGAAGGTAGCATAGCGATCTTGGTAAACACCGGTGGCAACTTCTTCACCATTAATGTACATAACTAGATTGCTAACGATATCATTATCATTAGTGCCATTGTTACGTAGTGAAATTGATTGAACTAAAACATCTTCTTTAGAAGCTTTTAAGCTAAAATCAGCCAATAAGACATCTTGTTCGCCATATTTAGCTTCAGCATCTTGATCGTTCCCTTCTGAGGTAATAGTTAGTTCTGCAACATCTACCTCAACTGGGCTCATTAAATTACCCTTGACTGGGAATGAACCAGTTACTTGGGCTGCGCTTGATAAGACATGAGAAGCCTTAGCAATTGATAGTCCATAAGAATTGCCTTCCTTAGCTAGCTCAGCCTTAACAGCAATGGTCTTAGTAGCACCAGCTGGGACGTAGATTGGGTTAGCAAAGTTTAAAGTAGCTTCACGAGTGCTGTTATTTACATTCTTTGAGCTACCAATCTTCATGTTACCATCATAGAAAGTAACTTGCTTGATGTTTTCAGCATCAGATAAACCTAAAGCTGTAACAGTAACGCTGTTGACGTTAACTGGACCATCATTGGTAGCTGTTAGGTTAATCTTTAGCATCTCAACAGCAACACCCATTGGAACTTCTTGAGAAGCTGGGGTTTGTGCGTTTAGAGAAACCATTAGGCCTTGGGCGGTAACAACATCTTGAGGAGATGATGCACCTTGTGAAGTGTCGGTTAGACTTGGTTCACTGCCAGTGATAGCACTACCACCAGCACTGATTGGATCACTTAGAGTGATTACATCAGCAAACTTAAAACGATTTGCGTAGAAAGCTGCTTCTGAATCAATTGAACGATAGTTAGTACCATCGAAGTAGAATACTCCAGCTTGGTCAGCGTTCTTTACAAGTGAACCAACTGGAACTTCACCATTAGCTAAAGGTTGACCAATAGTGTAATTGGTGAAGAATGAGTCAGCTAAGTCAACGATTCTCTTGTTCCAATTTGAACCAAAGAGAGCTTCGGCTTGTGACTCTGATTGGATCTTTCTTAATACACCGTTTGGTTCAACAGCGTATACTGAAGGATCAGTTGTGATCTTCACTAAGGTAGTACCTGGTCGCATGGTAACATTACCACCTAGAGGGTAGCTCTGTAATTCAGCACTTGGAATAGTAACTACTCCACTGAAATCTGAATACCATGAGAAATAGGTTGACTCATTAGGGAAGACATATCTCATTCCATCATCACCAAGGTAATAGACAGATGAAAGACCTTCCATCTTAATCAAGTCACCAGCACTGGCTGCTGCTTGTGCAGGAGCGACAGGAGCGACTAGGCCGCTCATTGCGATAACTGATAGTGTCATTACGCTGGCAACGAGAAATTTGCGTAATTTATTCATAAATTAATTAATTTAATTGCTTGAGCCTGTCTTAACATTAGTAGTTAAGCAACAGTATACTCAGGCAATGATTATATCTCTTTGCAAATTGATAGCCACTATAGCTTTCTTTTAACAACTTAGCTCTACTGGCAAAGTCAATGGCTGACATAGATCAGTCGGAATCCCGCTTCACCAGAAAATAAGTTCTGATTCAGGCCGGCCGATCTAGACTATATAAATTTAGCTCTGCCAACCTAAAACTTATTTAGGCTGGAGAAAAGCTTAACCGATCTATTAGGACCGCTGTTTCTGTCAGTAAGGCCGGAAGTTAGGGGAAAGATAGGGTCTAGTCAATTTAGCTAGAGATATTTACTTTATTAAGGATCAAACCGCTTCAGTCTGTGAAGCTCGACCTTTAACGGGTTTGATAGTCTGAAATTCAGACTTCTTAGTTGGCTAATAGCTTATCTGCCAACTAAGAAGTATGAACTTCTTGCTTTAGTTAATTAGGGCTTCAATTTCTTTAAGGACTTCAACTAATTCTAGGTATTGTTGTTTACTATAGAGTTCTTTGGCCGTAGTAATTAGCTCTTGGTTATCAGCTTCAGCTTGGGGCTCAAGGTTAGAGATAGTTTCATCAAATAAAACTTCAAGGTCAGAGTCGATTTCTGGCTCTTCACTAGGACTAGAAGAATGAATCTCAATTCCCTGCTCATCTTTTTCTTCAGGGTCTGAGGCAATCGAAACTAGGTCTTCGTCGCTAATGTCAGGCTCTGCTTGAACTTCAGTGCTGGTACTAAGATTGCTAGTAAGGGGGGTGGGGCTAATGAGGCCTTTTTGGAGTTTAGCCATTTTGGTTTCAACAGTGGCAATTTCTTTAACTAAGCTGTTACTGAGTTTTTCGACTTGAGCTTGGTTATCTTCTCGGTTAAACTCTGGATCAGCTAAAATCTCAGAGATCTCTTGGGCATGGCTACTGGCAAATTGAGCTGCTAACTTATCTCGACTCTCACTACCGATAACAGTATTGAGGCGAGCTTTCTCCGTCATTACTCGGGCAGTATAGAGTAGGTCGTTAGGTTTTGCTTGTGAGAAGATTTGGTGAGAGAAAGCAGCGCTGGTAAAGACCACTAACAAAAAAACCAAGCTCGCTAAAACTGGTTTAGATAAGGCTTGGCTAAAACATTTAAGATTGATGAGAAAAGATTGAAAAGGCTTAAGCGGAGTAGCTCCTGAATTCTCAATTTGATTCAAAAGTAGGTCACGATTAGCACTGAGCCAGTTACTATCTGGGCAAATGCTCTGGCTTCTTTTTAGTTTGGCGATTAAGTCTTTATCTTTCATACACCTATATATACGTAAGAGTAGCAAAAACGTTACAGTTACTTATTGTCTTTTTTTTGTTTGTTTTTATTTTGGGCAATAATGGCTTTGAGAGCCTGGAGAGCGCGGTGAGATAGAACCCGAATATTACCCCGACTCTTGCCAGTAATATCGGCAATTTCTTCCAGCTCTAATTCTTGAATAAAACGCAAAACTAAGACCTCGCGGTATTCTTCTTTGAGTTTAGGTAAGTTTTTGAGGACTAGCTCAATATCAGCCTCTAAATCAAGACGCTCAGCTTCATCGCTTTCAATGGCAAAATCGAAGTTAAAGCGCTCATCTTCAAGGGACACTTGAGGGCTACTGGCTTGGGCGCGATAATGATCAATAATAGTGTTACGCGCCACCTTATAAAGCAAAGAACGGATGGTTTTAGCGCTTTCTAGGCGATTACTTTGAATATGATCCCAAGTCTTTAAAAAGACAGTAGAAGTGATATCTTTGGCTTCTTCATCATGGCCAATTTTGAAGTATATAAAACGATAGATGTCAGCGACATAGTCGTTATAGGCTTTAGCGAAGATGTTAGCATCACGACGTTTGAGGTGGTCTAGAGCCTGTTTGTTTTTGAATTTTTTGATTAGTTTTGCACTCATTAGTGTTAACAAAATAACGGGAAAAGACCCGTTGCTAATTCTTATCTGACTTGTAAAACTAAGTCTAGCTTAACACAGCTAAAAAAGAATAGCAAGATATTGGAGAATGGTTTTGCTAAAAAATAAGAGAGCAAATAAAGGCTAGCTGTTCTATTTTGTAAGAATTAGTTTGATTGTATCTAAGCGGTAAAAAGAAACTGTTGATAACTAAGGAAGTAGCCGGCCTTGAGGCTTGACTAAAGAGAAAGTATAGACTAAAGTAAAGTTGACTTAAGTCCAGGCTAGTCTGGACTTAAGTTAAAGAGTTATTTGAATTATAGTCTTATTACTGCCTTAATTAACAAGATAAGTCTAGAGTATCCTAGACTTATCTCCTAATTTAAGCCTATGGCAGAAAAAACTGCCTCTACTCCAATTAAACATCCGCTTTGGCTCAAAGCCTCTGAAGCCGCTAACCTAGCTGGCATTAGTGAAAAGACGGTTAGACGGGCTTTAGCTAATCCTGACTCAGGACTTGTCTTTCGTATTAGTAAAGATCGCTATCAAATTGAGTTAACTTCCTTCCTTGTTTTTGTCAAAGCCAATATCAAGCTCAAGAACAAATTAAAAGATTATGGCCTCGGTCAATATGTCAAAGAATGGCGAGAGCTAAAATAATAAAAAATACCACCTTAGATTCCGTTAAGGTGGTATTTTTATATTGTTTAATTCTTGATTGCTAAATCCAAGCTTCTTTACAGAACTGCGTCTTTAGCAGCTTTAGCAAGTCGGAACTTGACCACAGTCTTAGCTGGGATACGAATAGTCTCACCAGTGGCTGGGTTACGGCCATCACGAGCCTTCCTTCTTACTTTAACTAACTTACCAAATCCTGGTAAAATGCATTCACCATTGTTCTTTACTTCTCGATAAGCTAGGCTGGCTAATTCATCAAGAAAATTAGTTACATCTTTTTTGCTTAGCTCAGTCTTCTCAGCTAAAGCGGTAACTAATTGTGCTTTTGTCATTTTTGCCATAATTTTATTTTTGGTAGCAAAAATAATTTCTTAGTGGAATTATTAGGGCTACCTAAATTATTATTAATCAATGATTACAAGCTTATTATAGCATAGCTATAAAACTATGCCAAGGGGGCTACTCTTATTTAACCTGATAGATCAAAACTACCTCAGCTCTGACTTCATTTTGACCGACTTCAATGCTAGGACTAGAGTTAAATGAATCAAAGCCTACCCCTTCCATATCTTTCATTATGCGGGCATTAGTATAGAGAGGATCAATGTTAGGCACTGAAGCTGATTCAACTACGCCTTTGAGTTTACCCAGTTGAATTCCAGTTTGGCTAGCAATTAATTGGGCCTTCTCTTTGGCTTTGTTAATCGCTTCTTCTCTCGCTTCATTTTTGAGTTCATATTCATCATCAATGGTAAAGCTAATGTCTCCAACTTGATTAGCGCCAGCGCTAGTAGTCTTTTCAATAATGGTACCAATCGCTTCTAAGTCTCTGACTTTGATAGTGAGCTCTTGATAGATTTCATAGCCAACTAATTCTTGTCCCCGGGCTTCACTCCATTTGTAGCTAGGATAGAGGTTGTAGTTAGTAGTTTTGATATCTTTACTCTCAACCCCTAAGTCCTCAGTGAGAGTTGCCATGATCTTATTCATGGTCTTAGTGTTTTCTACAGTCACTTCCACTGCAGTTTTTTTGACATCAGTTTTGACACCGATGCTAATTTTGGCAATGTCAGCTTTAGCGTAAACTACGGCTGAGCCACTAACACTAAACCTATCTTGGGTATCGGTTTTAGTAACAAAATAAAAACCACAAATTACCATCGCTGTGAGCGCTAAAATCCCAACAATGCCAAACAAAGTTTGATTTTTTGTCATAGAAAAAAATTAATAAATTAATAAATCTCTCGACCTTTATTATATATAAATGCTACTAAGCTTTACTATAACACAAAGCAAGCTTAGTAGTAAAAGCTAATTAGCAGAAAGACGGCTGAGGTAGAGGTCTCGTAAGGCAAAGAATTCAGCTTGATCTTCCTCTGCTAGTGGTTCACCAGGGGGAAGAACTTCTGTGAGTGGATTAATTTTGACCCCATTTTTTTCCATCTCATAGTGAAGATGAGGACCAGTAGAAAGGCCAGTAGAGCCGACATAGCCAATGATATCACCTTGACTCACCTTTTGTCCGACTGAGACCGCAATTTTGGACATATGGCCGTAGTTGGTAGAATAGGTGCCATTGTGTCTGACTTTGACCATATTGCCATAGGAGCCATTCCAACCAGCAAAGCTAATCGTACCGTCGCCAACACTACGAATTGGGGTACCTAAAGTGGCGGCATAATCAATTGCTCTGTGACCAGTGGAAATATTGAAAGCAGAAATATAGCGCTGGCCTGTAGTGTAGCCAGAAGAAATATATTTGAAAGCGAGTGGTGCTTTGAGGAACATTTTTTGAACAGAATTACCTTCTTCATCATAATAACCAGATTCACCATTAGACCCGGTAAAATAGAAGGCGTATTTATCTTTACCTTGGTTATTATACCAAGCTGCTAACACTAAACCAGGTCTGACATAGGCATCAGCTAAATAACGATTTTGATAGATTAGGGCAAAGGTATCTCCCACTTGGGGGTCATTACTGAAATCTAAGCTCCACTCAAGAGCATTGGCATAATCAATTATTACTCTTTCATCTAACCCTAAATCAAGTCCGGCTAAATAAAAGCTAGAGCTAATTTCTCCTTGAGCAAGTTCCTCGCTAATGGTATAGGGTATGGCTTCAACTTGGGCCAGCCAGAGTCCATCATCATAATCAAGACGCAATTGCTCTTCACTGTTTATTTTGTAAATGACTTGCTCGAGCTCATTACTTTGATAATTGAAATAAAGTTCAATTTCATTACCAGCTTTAATTTGCGCTAAATCATAGTGCTCACTTGCTCCTTGATAAAGAGCAGTGATGGTAGCCAGGCTAAGCTCGCTTTTAGTTTGCATCATCTCAGTATAGGTATCACCAGGCTCAATAGTAATGATTTGTGAGTAAACACTGGGTTGAACTTCTGCTTCTAAGTCTGATTCTAACTTAGCTTCAACTGGGCTATTTTTACTAAACACTAAACGCTGAGGGGCAAAATAGATTAGAGAGGCAATGCTGAGTAAAATAATGATAAGAGCACTGCTTAACAAAACTTGTTTTTTCTTGATAGTCATAGTAGTGAGTGTAGCAGAAATACAAAAACCCCGAAAGGGGGGTTTTTGCCATTAAATTCTTTAATTTATTCTAATTCAATTGTATCTATCCTAGTTTCAGTTTCGCCTTCTTCAATCAGTATATCTGAGTCATTCCCTTCTATATTTTGCGGTAGCTCTCGTTGCAGAGTTTGCTCACCACTTAAATAATCAACTACCGGAATGATGCCAAAGTTTATTATTTCAATTTTCTCATTAATATAGTTATACTCAACCATGGCTTCATAGGCAACATGACCATCTTCATAGGAAACAAAGGAAGTGTTAGGGCTAGGGAAAGTAAAATTAGTGACATAGAAAGTCCCCCCTAAAACAGCTGGCTCGGGTGAGAGCTCATTGATGTGATCACTAACATAATCTTTGAAAGCAGGGACATTAGCTACTAGCTCAACTGGCTCAGGAAGTTGCGGGCGATTTAACACATCAGCAGGATTAGGTTGAGTCGGCTGAGGGGTATAGAGTGCTACCAATAAATAGATCGCTAAGGTAAAGGTAAGGGTTGAGGTTATTAATAATAGTAAGCGTTCTTTTTTCATAAAATTAAAATATTTATTAACTAATTAACTATACTAATTATAACTTATTCCCTCTCCTCTGTCTACTTTCTTGATACCATAAGCACCTAAGAAAGTTGAGATTGGCATCGCTAACATCACCCCAATACTACCGACTAAAGTACGAACGATTTCGGTAGTGATGAGCTCACTATTTAGGTTTCTCCCTAAACCTAAGCCGGAGCTAGCACCCAGTGAGAAGATAAGGAGTAAAGGTAGAGCGGCACCAGCATAGGTAAGAAAGAGAGTGTTGACCATAGTGCCTAAATGGGTATTACCAATTTTGTAGGCTAGGCGAGAGATCTGTTTGTTAGTTAAATTAGGGTTAGCTTGCTTGAGGCGATAGACAGTTTCAATTTGCCCAACAATAATGTCATCTAACACTCCAATTGCACCAATGAGCATACCGGCTAACAAAAGTCCTTGGAAATTAATCTTTACCTGAGCTAAATCAATTAAAAATATTACTTCTTCCTGGGCCATACCAGTTAGCCGAGTAAGGCGGGTAAAGAGAATGGAAAGTAGCAGAGTTGCTAAGAGTGAGAAAAGAACTGAGAGAATGCCTAAATGAGAGCGCCGGTGCCAGCCTTCAGTGAGATAGATAATAGCCATCATGATGAGTAAGCCACCGATTAAGCTAATTAAAAAAGGATCATGCCCTAAAAGTATCTGGGGTAAGATGAATTTGAGAATGATGATAAAAGTTGCTAGAAGGCTAAGAAGAGAGCGGAAACCCTTGAAGCGACCAATAATGATATAGGTAGCGATAAATAGGGCTAGTAAGATATAGATACTAAAAGAACGGTCATACTCGGTAACATAGACCTTTTCTTGTCCATCAGTGAGGGTAAAGACATCAACAAAGACTTTATCACCAGCGTGATAGACTTTACTATCAGCTACTTCAACTTCTGAAATACCATAGTAAATGTATTCCCTGCCTTTAGTTTCACCACTAATAGCACGCAGGCGTAAGTTCTGTTGCTTTAAATCATCAGCATTCTCCTCTGGCCTTATCTCTTCTTTGAGTACTTCTTCAACTAGAGCCTTGAAACTCAAAGGACGCCCAGCTTCATCAGCATAAGCAGGGTAAGAGGGAGAAAGACTGAAAGTTAACAACAATAGAAAGAGGCTAAGTAGAAACCAGCTTAGTTTCGCTTTATTTTTTTTCATGAGGACTTATTTTAGTAGAACTTAGATTACTTCTGACAAGTAGGTATTTAAGTAAAGCTAAGAGAATAAAAATAGTAGTACCAGTAAGGACGATAGTAGCGCCAGCGGGCCAATCAAGCGTGAAAGAGAGAAAGAGACCTAAAGAAATAATAATAAGGGCAATAATAATTGCTAGGTAAGTAAATTGCCTAAAAGACTGAGCTAAAAGACGTGAGCTCGCGCTAGGAATTACTAAAAGAGCACTGACTAAGATGATGCCAACTAGCTTGATGCTAATAATAATTGCCACCGCACTCATAATGTAGAGCAAGAGATCATAGACAGCAGGCTTTTTGCCACTTAAATGCGCCCCAATCGGATCAAAACTAGCAAAGAGGAAATTAGAGTGGAAGCGGAGCAATAATAGGAATAAAACAGCACTTAGTGAAAGGATAAAATAAAAATCAAAACTAGAAATGGCTAAGATGTTACCAAAGAGATAAGACATGAGCTCAGGTTGGTAGCCTTGATAATAATGAAGCAAGATTAGGCCCAAAGCCATACCAGTGGTAAAGATGATGGCAATTGCCATATCACCTGAGATCTTAGTTTTGCGTTCCAGATAATAAATAGCAATGGCAAGAATAATGGCGACTATAGTTGCTACTGGTAGTGGGCTTAGGCCCAAAAGTACAGCTAAGGCAATACCAAACAAAGAAGCATGGGCTAGGCCATCACCAATGAAGCTAAGTTTACGTGAAACTAAGAAAGTTCCTAGCCAAGCTAAGATCAAAGCAACGGCTAGTCCGGCTAGCCAAGCTTTGAGTAAAAATGTGTAACTAAAAAAACTAAGCATAATAATCTAATCGTTAATGCTTGTGATGTTGATAAAGGCCAATGTCTGAGCCGTAGAGCTTAGCTATAGTCTTGTCACTAATTGCTTGCTGAGGGGGGCCATAGCAAACTAGTGACTTATTAAGGCACAAGACTTGACTAGCATAGCGATGAACAATATTGAGCTCATGGGAGACAATTAGGCAAGTAATTCCCTGCTCTTTATTAACTTGAGCAATTAGATTATAGATTGTCTCTTCCCCAGCTAAATCAATCCCGGAAGCAGGCTCATCGAGGATTAATAACTCTTTTTCATGTAAGAGTGCTCTAGCGATCATCATTCTTTGAAATTCACCACCCGAAAGAGTGCCTAATTGATAGTCTTCTTTACCAGCTAAATTAACTTTAGCTAAATAGCTACTAATATACTCCTCACTATGAGATGCTTTGTGACAACGGGCTAGCGCCATAAATTCTCTAATCGTAATTGGAGTTTGGCGGTCAAAGTCAAATTTCTGGGGCACATAGGCAATTTTATTTAACTGTTGCTTGATATCTTTGCCGGCTAACTTTACTTCTCCAGCAGTGGGTTGATAGACAGAGATGATGTTTTTGAGGAGTGAAGTTTTGCCACTACCATTGGGACCGATAATAACTAAAATAGAGCCCTTATCTAAACGAAAAGAGATATCATCTAAAATCACTTTATCTTCAACTTGATAGCTCAGATTTTTTACTTCTAAATAAGACATAGCTTAGTCTACTAAAGCTTGATAAATAGTTTCAATATTGTAGTTTAGGAGTGAGAGATAGCTTTGCCTAGTCTCTACTCCTCCTAAAGGATCTAAAACAGCAGTTTTGTTAACTAGACCTTGAGTATAGGCAAGAGCTGAGTCAGGGTCTTGTTGGGGCTCAATAAATAAAACCTCGGTATTGCTCTCTCTTATAATAGCTAAAACTGAGTCAAGATACTTTGGACTTAACTCCTTGCCAGCTGGTGGCTCCAAACTAGCGATTACTTTGAGGGCATAGTGATCAGCTAAATAATCCCAGGCATCATGGTAGACAAAAAGATTCCAGTTGTTGAGTGAGAAAAGTTTTTCTCGCCAGAGTGTATCAGCCTGGCGCAGGTTAGAGATGAACTCATCAGCCCGCTCATAAAAGTAATCTGCTTCATCTGGTACTAGCTCAGCTAAACTAGCAGCTAATTGATGGGCAATCAAAACTCCATTTTCTGGACTCAACCAATAATGAGGATCAGGGCTATTGGGCCCATAATAGCGTAAATTAACTGCGGTAGAGAGATTGAGTAGTCTATCTTCACTAACTGAGTTAAGGGCCCAATCATCTAAGCCTAAGCCAATTACCACGACTTGGTCCGCGTCAGCTAGTGTCTTTGCTTGTCTGGGACTAAGGTCATAGTTATGGGGGCTAGCGCCGGGTTTGAGGAGATAGTCAACTGTAACTTTATCACCAGCCACATTAACTAAAATATCATAAATTGGGTAAATCGTAGTAAGCACTAAAGGCCCCTGCTGTTTATTTGACTTTATCCGCCCAACTAACCCTAAAACAACTACTACAATTAAGACTGAAATTGCGACAATGATGATGCTATTGGCTTTGTTTTTCGCTAAATTAAGCTTCATAAGCGCTAGTTAATAAATAAAATTAATTACAATTATCATCATAACACCAAATCAGACCCAAAATCAATTGGGTCTGTTTATTGCTTTTAGCTAGCTGAATTTAATTAAGAGCTTGGTATAAATTAGGGTGTAGGCTAAGATCTTCAAAATAAGGGCCTAAGTCAAAGTTTTCTTGCTCAGCTAAACATTCGGCTTGCTCAGGTTCATCGTAGTAAGAGCAATCTGGGTAGCCAATGGTAAAACTAAAATTGACACTAGTATCTCCTTTAGGGAAAAGATAATCATAGCTTGTATAGGTTGTACCGGCAGTACCGCTACTCCTTATTGTCAGGCAAGCTGAGTAGTCAGAAATAGCAACTAAACTTGAAGACTCAACTTTTGCCACTGAGCTCAGTGAGTACTCCATCTCAGGACAAGTAAAAGCCTCAGCTCGCTCCTCTACTTGTGGGGGCCAGTTTACTTTAGTGATGTAGTCGCCAAATGGTACTTGGGGGTCATAGAAGTCATGGACTAGATAATTTTGTTCCAGCTGAGCCCTAAGAGGATCATCTTGACTAGGAGGGGTGTATTTAATGCCAGTACAAACATCCCAAATTAGATAACCTGGAATGAAAGAGCGCGGTGAAACAGCAATTTGATCACCATCACTATGCTCATAGATTGGAATTGAGCCTAGTATAGTGACTAAATGAAGATCAAGTTGTCTCATAAAGGAGTCTAGGTTGTCATAGGCTGATTTAGAGCGGGCCAGGAAGAGATGCTGACTACCTTCTACACGGATTAGTTGATTTGGCTGAAACTGGAGTTTGATAACAGCACCAAAGCCAGGCTTAATTAAAGGCGGGAAAGAAAAAACTATAATTAATAGAACTACCACTAAGAGCAGTAAGCCAATTAATCTTGATTCTTTAGAGCAAGAAAATTTTAGTTTAGACATATTTTTTATGTAAATTTTATTTATTCTTTGAGCTCTTGCCTGGCTTGGAAGTAATTACAGTGATCACAAGCTAAACTAGAGGCCGGAATAGTATCAGACTCTAAACAGTTTTTGATTTCTACTAAGACTGGCTCTAACCAAGCATCATTACCTTGGTGAGCAATTAGATTAACATCAAACTCAATCTTTTTATCAAAAGCCTTCCGGTCAAGCTTGCCAGTACAATAGACAAAATAAGCAGTATCAGAGACTGCTAAGCCATTTTTGCGAAGAAGCCATTGATAGACTTCAAGTTGACGTTTGTAGCTATCTTGCCATTGGGCATCTAAACTAGTAACTGGCTCTTCCCGAGCGGTTGACTTATAGTCCACCACAATATAATTACCAGCCTCATCTATCCAGAGATCATCAATCGCACCACTAACTAAGAGTTGAGTTTTGGGTTCAAGATAAGTAATGCCACCAAAATTGCGACGCCATTCTTCTAGCTCTTCTCGGGCTACTGGCCTTACCTTGAGACCATAGCTTTTCTGGAGTGGGTGTTGCTCTGATTTAGCGCGATAAATATCAAATTCTTGCTTGAGTAAATGGTCAACAGCACTATTTAGGGTAAAGGGTAGGCTCGGAACTCGTTTCA
>CAYQEI010000019.1:0-14400 GCA_964416495.1 uncultured Gammaproteobacteria bacterium | reverse complement strand
GGGGGGGGGGGGGGGGGGGGGGGGGGGGGGGGGGGGGGGGGGGGGGGGGGGGCTTTATCGATTTTGATGTCTGTTTCACTAGCACTAACAGTTTTACCTAAGTGAGATAATATTTTTTTTATATCTTTACTATCTTTAGCTGATAAGTTAGGGTCAGCCTTTTTTATCTGTCGCCAAGCCTGTAAGCGCCGGCCACGATCAAATTTGCCGACTTTAATCGCCTGCTCATGAGTGCTAATGGCTTTGATGATGCTAGCCTTATTATCTTTGAGGTTGCTGAGCTTACCATGACGAGTAATTTTATCTAAATGTCGACTAAAACTAGTTGGGCCTTGGCTCACCCGAAACTTATTCCCTGGATTTGGTAAATTTGAAATTGACATACTTTAATCAACTAAACTGTTTAATAGCTTTTTTAATTTAGAAAAATCAGCCCGGCTTAACCCTAACTGAGAACGCTGTTTAGCTAGGCTTCGGATATCTCTTCTAATCATTGAGTCAGTGATTTTAAGGCCACGTCTTTTCTTGGCTTTGAAATCTTCTAAAATCCTCAAAATAGCCGCCTGATTAGAACGATCTAGATGTCTGTAGCTGGGATTTTTTGCCATTAAGCTCGCCATCCTTCTTTTTAGGCGAAAAGAGGTGGTGTTCCCTAAATCCTTACCTAATTTGCTAATATCCATAGAAATATTGCTTAATTATCACTAATTTGATTATAACACAAAAAAAATAGCGACTAAAGCTATTTTTTTCTACTAAATTTTATTAAGCAATTAAAGACCGTCGTATTCGCGCATAGTTAGCTGTGATTCAATCTGCTTAACAGTTTCAATTACCACTGAAACTACGATCAAAAGACTAGTGCCACCAATCGCAAATGATTGTACACCGGTAAAGTAACGCATGATGAGAGGAAGAATGGCAATCAAACCTAAGAATAAAGCACCAAAAAAAACGATACGACGGCTAGTAGCAGAGAGGTAATCACTAGTATTTTTACCTGGTCTAATACCAGGAATAAAACCACCTTGTTTTTGTAAGTTCTCAGCTACTTGATCAGGATGGAAGACAACCTCAGTATAGAAATAAGTAAAGGCAAAGACCATTAAGAAATAGATAATACCGTAGATGAGTTGGTTATTGAAGACATTAATTACCCATTGGGCTAGAGATGCAATCCAGGCGGTTTTGGCGTGGAGTAAGAACTGGGCTATCATTGAAGGAAATAAAACTACCGAAATAGCGAAAATAATCGGAATAACGCCAGCCATATTTACCCTAATCGGTAAGTGTGTGCTAGTGCCACCAAAAGCACGGCTACCACGGATTTGCCGAGCATACTGAATCGGAATATTCCTTTGTCCTTCATTGATGATAACTACGCCAACGATGGTAACTACCATAATGACGATAAAGCCAATGAAGGTAAATAATTGAGTTTGATCAAAAGTAATGACTGCTTGTTGGACTGTCTGCGGTAGTGAGGAAATAATACCAGCAAAAATAAGTAAGGAAATGCCATTACCTACCTTTTGCTCAGTAATCAATTCTCCAAGCCACATCAATAGAATGGTACCAGCAGTAATGGTAATTAACATCATCCCCATCTCAATCATATTGACATCTAATAATAGGCCAGAGGCACTGCGTTGTAATAAGGTAATCATACCGTAGGCTTGAAGTATTCCCAATGGAACAGTCAAAAGGCGGGTCCACATGTTAATTTTACTGCGCCCAGCCTCTTCTTTTTGCATTTCTTCAATTTTGGGTATTATCATCCCTAACAATTGGAAAATAATTGATGAAGTAATATAGGGAGCAACACCCATCATGATGATAGAAAAGGTTTGCATGCCACCACCAGAGAAAAGATTGAGCATACCAAGGGCTTGATTGGAGGCAAACAAACTACGCAAAGCTGCTTCATTAACACCAGAGATCGGAATATGGGCGAGAAAACGAAATATTACTAAAATCCCTAAGACATAGAGGATCTTATTCCTAACTTCTTTAGCTTTCCAAAT
The DNA here is from genome assembly GCA_964416495.1 of uncultured Gammaproteobacteria bacterium. Lineage (GTDB taxonomy): Bacteria > Patescibacteriota > Patescibacteriia > Patescibacteriales > UBA12465 > UBA12465. Next base: position 12,376 of record CAYQEI010000019.1, on the reverse strand, counting down.
TTGCTGTAATTTATTTAACATAAAATAAGCGAATTAATTTATTTCAACTGTTCTTTAGCACCAGCACTCATCTTAATACCAGCAAAGCTTACCTTCACTGTTAGTTTATCATCTTTGCCTAAAATTTTCACTGGTAACTTAGCTGAAGAAATCAGCTTCTTCTCGGCCAGTGATTCTGGTGTTACCTTATCGCCATCTTTGTAGTTAGCATTAATCAACTTGAAACTAATAATTTGATTCTTAGGGCGAGCAGATTTGAAACCCCTCAACTTCGGGGTCTGGAGTAATTGTTGCTTCATCCCTAAGCGCTTGAGGTTGGAAACGCCAGAACGGGATCGTTGTCCTTTTTGCCCTCGGGTACTATAAGTACCATGACCAGAGCCATCACCACGGCCAACTCGTTTCCTAGTTTTACTTGATCCTTTACTTTTTTTTATGGTATCGAGTGTTAACATATACTTAAACTATTATTTATTTAGCTGGCTTAAGCTCTTCTTTAGTCTTCTCAGGCTTAGCTGTCTTAATTGGTTTAAGTGAGCGCAAAGCCTCAATTGTACAGCGAGCATTATTTATCTTGTTATTTGTTCCTAAAGTCTTACTACTAATATTCTTTATTCCCGCAAGCTCCAAAATCGCCCTAACAACACCACCAGAAATTACACCTCGTCCCTGACGAGCTGGTTTCAAAATGATTTTAGCTGCGCCTACCTTTTGATAGACTTCATGCGGGATAGTATCATTAACTAAATTAACTTTAATTAAATTCTTTTTTGCCTGATTAACCGCCTTGTTAACCGCAATGGTAACATCAGCGCCTTTACCTAAGCCAACACCAACACTGCCCTTTTTATCACCAACAACAACACAGGCCCTGAAATTCATTCTTTTACCCCCAGCCATCACCCGAGTAACTCGAGCGATCTCTAAGACTCTTTGCTCAAACTCATCTTTGGGAGGGAAGTTGCCTCGACGGGAAGCCCCAGGACGGGCACCACGACCAGGTCTTTTCCTTTCGGTGTAGATATCTTTAGCTAAGGTAATATTTGGCTTTTCTTGGCCCTCTACTTTCTTAGTCTTTATTTCTTTTTTATCTTCTGACATATTATTCTTTTGGCTTTATATTATTAAATCCACTCACTAAAAGATTAAACCAGCCTCTCGGGCTCCTTCAGCTACTGCCTTGACACGACCATGATAGCGATATGAGCCACGATCAAATACAACCGTACTAATTTTTTTAGCTTTGGCTTTATCGGCGATTAACTTCCCTAATTGAAAGGCTAATTCAGTTTTATTACCTTTGCTTTTAATCTCAGTTTGATTAGCACTAACTAGAGTCTTCCCTAGGTCATCATTAATTAATTGCAAAAACATGCCCTGATTAGAGCGGAAAACACTAAGACGTGGTCGAGTTGCGCTCCCACTAATTTTGGCCCTAACTCGATTATGACGTCTTTGCCTTCTTTCCTGATTGATTTTAACTTTCTTCATATAGTTATCCTTTTAGCTAATTACTTTTCCTTAGCAGCAGCTTTACCAGCCTTGCGACGAATAATTTCATCAATATACTTAACACCTTTACCTTTATATGGCTCTGGCTTTCTTAATTTTCTAATTTGTGAGGCAATCTCACCGACTTGTTGCTTATCAATCCCACTAATAGTGATAACATTGCCCTCAACATTGGCGCTAATACCTGCAGGCAAAGGGAAATCAATTGGATTAGAGTAACCTAAGTTAAGGACTAATTTATTGCCAGATAGAGTGGCTCGGTAGCCAACACCATTGATCTCAAGCTTTTTTTCAAAACCCTCACTAACACCAATAATGGCATTTTTGATAAGGCTAGAATATAGCCCCCAGAAAGCAGAAGCATTCTTTTGGGTTAAATCTTTTGGTTTTACCAAAACTGCATCAGCGCTAATCTCAACTATTGTATTTTCATCAACTTTTACTTTTAGCTCTCCTTTAAGGCCCTTAACTTGAAAAACATTGTCAACAAAAGTAGCAGTTAGCCCGGTGCTTAATTTAATTGGAAGTTTTCCTATACGTGACATATATCTATACTCTAAATACTTGATTAATAAATATTACCAATATGCTCCCCACCAAGGCCAACTTGACGCGCTTGCCGACTAGTCATGATCCCGCTTGAAGTTGAGATGATGGCCATACCATAGTTGTTTAGAACAGTTGGAATTTCAGACTTGTTGACATAGACTCTTAACCCCGGACGACTAACCCGTGAAATATGGCTAATTTGTGGTTTACCGTTTTTCTTGTATTTAAGATGGAGACGGAGTTCGTCAAAATTATTATGCTTGCCGGCAATACCTCCGGGCACAACTTCAACTTGCTTAATCCAACCTTCTTTAGCCAAAATCTGAGCAATCGCTAGTTTAAGCTTACTCATTGGCAAAGAAATAGAAGGCTTAGCTACAGCTGAGGCATTTCTAATTCTTGTAAACATGTCTGCAATAGGGTCCATCATATTTTTATATATAAACTTATATTTTTAATTACCAGCTAGACTTTCTAATTCCTGGTAAATCTCCTTTATCAGCTAATTCGCGAAAGCAAATGCGACAAAGTTTGAAATCTCTCATATAGCCACGATTACGACCACAGCGCCAACATCGGTTAATCTTACGTGAAGAAAACTTTGGTTTTTTATTTGCTTTTACTATTAATGCTGTTCTTGCCATATGAATTTTACTTAGTTAATTTATTTGCTTCTTTTTGAAAAGGAAAGCCCAGTAAGGTAAATAAGGCTAAGCCTTGCTCTTTATTTTTTGCACTAGTAGCAAAGCTAAGCTCAAGCCCGAAAGTATGATCTAAATCTTCTACACTTACTTCAGGGAAAGCAGATTGGTCTTTAAAGCCAAGGCTAAGGTTTCCTAAAGGATCAATTGATTTGGTTTTGAGACCACGGAAATCATGTACTCGAGGTAAGGTGATATTGACTAGCTTTTCGGTAAAGTCATACATTCTCTTCCCTCTTAAAGTAACCTTGATACCAACTGTCATCCCTTGTCTTACCTTAAAGGCAGAAATTGACTTACGAGCTTTACAAAGAATTGGCTTTTGGCCACTAATTTTCTCAAGTACGGCAGTAATTCTATTCATATATTCCTTGTCTTTGATATGGCGACCAGTGCCAACATTAATCACAACCTTTTCAAGCTTAGGAATTAACATTACATTAGGAATAGAGAATTCCTTCTGCAAAGCTGGAGCTACTTCTTTTTGATATTTTTCTTTTAATCGCATATTGATATCATTATTCAATTATTTCCTGACACTTTTTACAAGCCCTCATTTTCTTATCCTTCTTCCCTTCTACTTTCACAATTTTGTGGCTAGCTCTAGTAGTTTTGCCACAATGAGGACAAATTAAAGCTACATTTGAAACATTAATAAAAGCAGGAAACTCTATTCTCTGTCCTTTTTCGCCTTGCTTTTGGGGGCGCAAATGTTTAATTAAAAGGTTAAGACCCTCAATACTAACTCGATTCTGCTTTGGTAGGACTTGGAGGACTTTACCACTCTTATCTTTGTCTTTACCAGCTAATATTTTTACTTTGTCGTTTTTCTTTATAAACATAAATTTATCTTTAGAGAACTTCAGGAGCCAAAGAGGCTATCTTAGTAAAACCAGCCCGCCTGACTTCACGTGCTACTGGCCCAAAAATACGAGTACCTTTCGGGTCCTTTTTAGCGACATCATTGATGATAACACAAGCATTATCATCAAAACGGAGATAAGACCCATCAGGACGTCTAACTTCCTTTTTAGTTCTAACAATAACAGCTTTAATCACATCACCCTTTTTCACCGGAGTATGGGGAGTAGCAGCTTTAACTGAAGCAACTATAATATCACCAATACCAGCATAACGACGGCCAGTACCACCTAAAACTCTTATACACTGCACTGTTCTAGCGCCTGAATTGTCTGCCACCTTAAGGTAGCTTTGCATTTGTATCATATTTTTCTCTTATCCTCTTATTAAGCGATTACCCGCCAACGTTTACTTTTACTAATCGGTCGGCATTCAACAAATTGAACTTGGTCACCGACTTTAAATTTCTTGGCTTCATCATGAACTAAATACTTATGACTAACACTATATCTTTTCTTGTATTTAGGGTGAATCTTTACCCGATCAACCCGAACAGAAATAGTTTTATCTCCACTTAAACTAACCACAACTCCGCTAAACTGTCGTTTCGCTTGCTTAACTTCTTTAATTTGTTCTTTTTGATTAGCCATATTATTTCTTCTTATTAATAGCAGTTAAAATCTGGGCAATTTGTACCCGATGCGCCTTAATCTCTTTGACGTTTTTTAATTGCTTATTTGAATCTTTGAAACGAAGCTCCCTTAACTTAGCTCGGTTTGAATCAAGTAGGGACTGTAGTTGTTCTTTAGTTTTTGTGAGCAATTCTTCCATTTTCATAAAATTATTGTTTAGTAACAAATTTACACTTAACCGGTAGTTTGTAGGCAGCTAGTTCCATTGCTTTTTTTGCAGTCTTTTCGTCAATCCCTTCCATTTCAAACATCACCATACCTGGTTTGACAATGGCAACATAGTGGTCGACTGCACCTTTTCCGCCACCCATTGGGATCTCACCGCCTTTTTTCGTTACTGGCTTATCCGGAAAAATACGAATCCAAATCTTGCCTCCGCGTTTGACATACTTAGTCATCACTCGACGAGCAGCTTCAATTTGCCTAGCGGTAACCCAACTAGCACTGAGACTTTTTAGGCCATAGCTACCAAAGCTAACGTTTAGGTAACGAGAAGCCTTGCCACCACGACGGCGCTTATGATCTTTTCTCCATTTTGTTTTCTTGGGCATTAACATATTTTTTCTTTAAACTGCTTTGTTTTAATTAGTGACAACTTCACCCACAACATCATCTTTACTAAACACCTCGCCTTTGTAGACCCAGACTTTGATGCCAATAGCACCATAGGAAGTATGAGCAACGCCACGGGCATAATCAATATCAGCTCTAAGGGTATGAAGCGGAACTTTACCCCAAACTAATTTCTCCGAGCGAGCAATTTCAGCCCCATTGAGACGACCAGAGACGACTGTTTTGGCACCCTGAGCACCAGCCTTTTGGATCTTAGATAAAGCTTGCTTCATTACTTTTCGGAAAGGAACTCTTTTTTCAATATCAAGGATCATCGCTTGGAGAACTATCTGAGCGCTGAGGTTAGGGCGAGCTACTTCTTTGATGTTGAGGTTAATTTGGTGAATACGGAAATTCTTCAAAAATTGACGGTGTAACTTAGTTTTCAAATCATCAACCCCAGTACCACCACGACCAATGATGATACCTGGTTTAGCAGTATGAATAGAGATTTCAATCTTGTTTAAACCACGGATAATCTCGACTCGATCAACTCCAGCTTCACGGTATTGCTTAGTCAAATAACGACGAATAGACACATCTTGCTTGACGTTTTTAATGTATTGTTCACCAGTTTCAAACCATAATGATGGCCAAGTCTTGGTAATACCGATTCTTAATATTTTTGGATTAACTTTTTTTCCCATATTGAAATTAAATAATTATTTGCAAACTAACCTGCTTTCCGTTGAAAAGTCTTAGTTGGCTCATGTGCTTGACTAGCACTAGCTTTCTTTACGCTAGAATCTGCTTTACTAGTTTTAGTTTTCTTGTCTTTTGCTTTCTTTTCCTCTTTGCCTAATTGTTCTAGCTTAACTGGTTTAGCTACTTCTTGTTCTTTCTTTTTGACCTCAGCACTAGCAACAATTTCACTTAAAGCTAGGGTGACATGGCAAGAGCGCTTGCGTAAAGGGGTAGCGCGACCATGAGCACGAGGCATCCAACGCTTCAGGGTAAAGCCTTCATCTACTTTTATTTCACTGATTTTGAGGTTTGATTTTTGTAAATTATAGGTATTTTCAGCATTAGCAATTGCTGAGAGTAATAGCTTGTGTAAAGGTCCGGCAGCTGCTTTATTGGTAAATTTAAGCTGATCAAGAGCTGGTACAACTGCTTGACCTCTAACTAAGTCAGCCACTAAACGACACTTCCGGGCTGAGATACGTAAATTATTTAAACTAGCTTTAACCTCCATATATAAATATTAATTATTTCTTATTCTGACTTTTAGCCATTTTACCACCATGAGAAATAAACTTTCTCGTGTGAGCAAATTCACCTAAGCGATGCCCTACCATATTCTCAACGATAAAGACAGGAACATGTTGCTTACCATTATGCACCCCTAAAGTAACACCAACCATTTCCGGAGTAATAGTACAGGCTCGATCCCAAACTTTAATTACTTCTTTACTATTGGGTCCTAAATTCTTTATTTTTTTGATTAACCTTTCATTAACGTAAGGTCCTTTTTTTAGGCTTCTTGACATACTTATTATAATTATTACTTGCGTCGCTTAGCTCTACGCTTAATTATTAGCTTATCACTAGGGCCTTTGCGCCTAGTTTTCACCCCTAAGGCTGGCTTACCCCAAGGAGTCTTAGGGTGTTTCAAACCAATCGGTTGCTTACCTTCACCACCACCATGAGGATGGTCAACTGGGTTCATGGCTGTACCACGGACAGTTGGTCTTACCCCTAAGTGACGTTTTCTACCGGCTTTCCCTAAGCTAATATGACGTTTGTCTGGATTGCTTGCTTGACCAATGGTTGCTAAAGAATGCTTTTTTATCAACCTGATTTCTCCTGAAGGCATTTTTACCTGGGCATATTTACCCTCAAGTCCCATCACATAAACTACATTACCAGCACCACGAGCGATTTTAGCGCCCTCACCTGGTTCAAGCTCAACACAAGAAACTGGCATACCAGCTGGAATATATTGTAGCTCTAAAGCATTACCGGGTTTAATCTCAATCTGTTTCTTAGAACTCATAATCCTATCCCCAACTTTGATGCCTACTGGAGCGACAATATAGCGTTTCTCACCATCAATATAATTTAGTAAAGCAATTCTAGCACCACGATTTGGGTCATATTCAATACTAGCGACTCGAGCTTCAATATCAAACTTATCACGCTTGAAATCAATTACCCGTAAATGACGCTTGGCACCACCACCACGATGACGAATGGTAATTTTACCACCATGGTTACGACCGCCTTGCTTAGTTTTAGCTTTCAATAATTTCTTCAGTGGCTTAGTCTGACTGAGATCAGCAAAGTCATCAAAAGTAGCTAAACGTCTGCCCGGAGTATTTGGTTTTACTTTTTTAATTGCCATATAAATTCTTTAATTAAACGCCTTCGTAAATAGAAATAGTCTCTCCTTTAGCCAAAGTAACAATTGCCTTTTTCCAGTCTTTGCGACGGCCTTTAATACGACCACGACTAACTGCTTTACCTTTCATGTTAATAATGTTAACGGCAATTGGCTTTACCCCATAAACAGCTTCAACTGCTTTAGCAACACTAATCTTATTACTATTATTGGCAACCACAAAGGCATATTTATTACTGGATGCTAAAGTAGTTGCTTTCTCAGTTACAAGAGGAGAAATCAATAAATTAGTCTCTAAGCGATACTTAGCTACTGACTTAGTAGCTTTCTTGCCACTAGGAGCAGAAGTAGCCTTATCTTGGTAGAGATCTTTCATGCTGATTTCAGCTTCTTTAGCCTTGTCACTCTTCTTTTTTTGGTCTACCTTGGCCTCTTTCTTTTCTGGTTTAGCCTTAGCTGTATCTTTACTTGTTTTTTTGCTGGTAAATAGCGCCATATGATTATTTCAGATAACGTTTAGTAAAAGTCTCTAAAGCTGACTCTGTTATTAACAAATAACGATAAGCTAAGATGTCTAATAGATTGATACTAGCAATATTAATTAGCTTCACTTGCTCTAGGTTTTTGACAGAGTACTTTAGTTTCTCATCCTTACTATCAGTGATGATTAAGAGACTACGTCGTTTAGTTGAAAAAACTTTTTCTTCAAACTTATTAATAATCGCTACTGCTTGCTTAGTCTTATAATCTTCAAACTCTAAGCGATTAATAATTGCAAAACTATTATTTTTTATGCGGTCGGATAAAGCCATGAAAATAGCTTTTTGCTTCATTTTCTGATTAATTCGTTTAGTAAAATTACGCTCTTTACGAGGACCAAAGGTAACGCCACCACCAATCCAAATTGGCGAACGACTAGAACCAGCGCGAGCTCGTCCTGTTCCCTTTTGTCGCCAGGGTTTGCGTCCGCCTCCAGAAACTTCACTGCGATCTTTGACATGGGCCAAAACTTGACGCTCATTACTTGCTTGAGCAACTATCGCTTGGTGTAAAAGCTCTTGATTAGGTTCAACAGCAAAAATAGTAGGACTCAATTCTAAATCCTTAACTGCCTCTGCTTCTTGATTGTATATTTTTAGCTTAAGTGACATAGAGTCTAAACAAATTTGTTACTTATTTATCTTCGGCTTTAGCTTCAGTCTCTGCCTTAGCATCATCTTTGACCTCAGCTTTCTTACCTTCTTCTTGCTTCTTGTCAGCCTCAACTTTGACTTCCTCTTTCTTCTCGACCTCAACCTTTTCTGCTTCTTTTTTCTCACTCTTTTCTTCCTCTTTTTTATCAGCCTCAACTTCCTTTTCCTCGTCCTTCTTTTCTGCCTCAACTACCTTTTCTTCCTTCTTTTCTGCCTCAACTACCTTTTCTTCCTTCTTTTCTACTTCAGCCTTCTCTTCTGCTTTAGGTTCTTTAGTTTCTTCTTTAACTTCATCTTTAGTCTCAGCTTTTACCTCTTCTTTAACTACTTGGTTAACTAAGAGCTCGCCCTCAGCTTTAATTAAGACTAGGCTATTATAGGCTCCTGGTAGGGCACCGGAGATATAGAAAACATTATTTTCTGAATCAATTTTTACTATTTCTAGATTACTAACAGTCACTCTGTCTCCTCCCATCCGTCCTGGCATCTTCTTACCTTTGAAAACCCGAGCTGAACCTTTATCACCAATTGCTCCCGGCATTCTTTCTTGGTCTTTATTGCCATGAGTAGCTCTAAAGCCAGAAAAGCCGTGTCGTTTAACAACACCTTGGAAACCCTTGCCTTTACTGGTGCCAGTAACCGCTACTTTATCACCAACTGCAAAGGTATCAATGCTAATTACATCACCAGCCTGATACTGATCAGTCTCTTCTAGTCTAAACTCACGGACGTGACTAGGGCTAAGCTGAAGTTTTGAAAAAATTGTTCGTTGTGGCTTAGCAATGTTTTTTGCTTGGCGTTTGCCATAGGCAAGTTGCAAGGCGCTATAGCCGTCTTTAGCTTTAGTTTTGACTTGAACAATAGTACAAGGACCAGCTTGAACTCGAGTTACCGGTACAACTCTATTATTCTCATCCCAAAGCTGGGTCATATTTAATTTTTTTCCAATAATGAATTTCATACTTGTCTTGATTAAAACAAAAAAACTGGTCCTGAGGCCAGCAACACAAAAAAATAGAAAAATTCATTAACTTGAAATTTTATATTTTTGGCTAACCTCCTTGTAATTATCTAGCTTATTAACTTAATTACTTTCTTTTGCTAAGAGTTGATTAAATCGCTAAGCTACAATTATTAATATTACTAACTATAATACTACATCTTTATCTCAACGTCAACCCCAGCTGGTAGGCTAAGATTGGTCAAATCTTCAATAGTTTTTGCACTCGGATCAACAATATCAATTAATCTTTTATGTATCCTCATTTCGTATTGATCACGAGCTGTTTTATGAACAAAAGTAGACCGATTAACAGTGTATTTCCTCATCTCAGTTGGTAGAGGGACTGGTCCAAAAAACTTGGCATCAGTTCTGGTAATAGTATCAATGATGGTCCGGGTTGATTGGTCAATAATTTTGTGATCAAATGACTTTATTTTGATCCTAATTCTTTGCTTAAACTCCTTGCTTTGCGCTTTGCTATCTGACATAGAGGAAATGTATTAAATTATAATTTTATTAAATAATTATATTAAGTTTGCCCTCAATCACTGAGAGCAAACTTAGATGATTACTTAAGAATCTTGGTAACAACACCAGCACCAACAGTGCGTCCACCTTCACGGATAGCAAATCTTTGCTTTTCCTCAAGAGCGATCGGTGCAATTAACTTAATGTTTAGGTTAACAGTGTCACCAGGCATAACCATTTCAGTTCCAGCTGGAAGAGTAATCTCACCAGTGGCATCAGTGGTACGAATGTAGAACTGTGGTTTGTAGCCACTAAAGAAAGGTTTGTGACGGCCACCTTCATCTTTGGTTAGGATGTGAACTTCAGCACTGAACTCAGTGTGAGGAGTAACACTTCCTGGCTGACAAAGGACTTGTCCTCTTTCGACTTCTTCTTTCTTAATACCACGTAGCAATAGACCAGCATTATCACCAGCTTCACCACGATCTAATTGCTTGTTAAACATCTCAATACCGGTAACGGTAGTTTTTTTAGTCTCGGTAATACCAACTATGTCAACCTCATCACCGACTGAAATAACCCCTCTTTCAATTCGACCAGTGGTAACTGTACCACGACCTTCAATTACGAAGATGTCTTCAATCGGCATCAAGAAAGGCTTGTCAGTTTCTCGAGTTGGCTCAGGAATATACTCATCTAAAGCCTTCATTAGTTCAAGAATCGGCTCAGCATCAGGACCACTTGGGCTCTCTAAAGCTTTCAAAGCACTACCTCGAATAATTGGAGTCTCATCACCAGGGAAATCATATTTCTTTAACAAATCCCTAACTTCTTCTTCAACTAAATCAATTAACTCCTTGTCCTCAACCATGTCGCATTTGTTTAGGAAAACAACAATGTAAGGGACACCAACCTGTCTAGCTAGTAAGATGTGCTCTCTGGTTTGTAACATCGGACCATCAGTAGCTGACACTACTAAAATACCACCATCCATTTGGGCGGCACCAGTAATCATGTTCTTGACATAGTCAGCGTGACCAGGACAGTCAACATGAGCGTAATGCCTAGTCTCTGACTCATACTCAACATGAGAAGTAGCGATAGTAATACCTCTTTCCTTCTCTTCTGGAGCGGAGTCAATTTCAGTCACATTCTTATGTGAAGCTGATAAACCCTTAGCATTAAATACAGCTAGCATAGCTGCGGTAAGGGTAGTTTTCCCATGATCAACGTGGCCAATCGTACCAACGTTTACATGGGGTTTTGTGCGTTCAAATTTTTCTGCCATGTTTTTATTGTTTGGCCCCCGTCCTATGAGCTTATACAAGCTGACACTATTACGAGGTTTCTTTCCTTACGGAAACCAGCCGAACTAAATTAAATTAATTATTTATTAAATTTATAAATTATTTTACTAAATTTCGCTAAAATACAAAAATTATTCGATGTCGAGAGCTTTATTCTTTATTGCTGGAGGAATCTGCCAGTTCTTTTTTATTTTATCTTCTTCAGCCAAAACTGCACTATCACTTTGCTGATTTAACATCGAAATTTCTTGATTTATTTTATCAGTTAAATCTAGGCCTGTCAATCTTTCTTCTGACTCTTGCCCTCCAGCCTCAATTTGGCTCTCTAAATTAGCTAATTGAGCTTCCTTTTTTTGAGGCTCTAGCTTATTGTTAGCCAAATAATCATCGAGAGGACTTAGGACATAGGCTTCATTTTCCTCACTAGCATCATAGATAACTACACTCTCGCCAGTTTTTTTAGCTAAGGCTAAAATTTGTTTTAATCTTGGTGGAAACATAATATTATTGTTATTTATATTACCTTCCTAATATTATCATTACTTACCTTTTTCTTTCAGGGTCTCTTGAATACTCTTAGGTACTTCAGCATAGTGAGAAAATTCCATTGAGTAGTTAGCTCGGCCTTGACTCATTGAGCGTAGGCTAGTTGAGTAACTAAACATCTCAGCTAATGGTACCTTGGCTTCAATGTGTTTAATATTACTCCTATCACTCATCTCGCCAATCTGACCCCGCTTACTATTTAAATCACCCATGATGTTGCCCATATATTCTTCCGGGGTAGTCACTTCAACTTTCATAATCGGCTCTAGTAAGACTGGGCTGGCCTTCTGGCAAGCCTCCTTGAAAGCAAAGATTGCAGCCATTTTGAAAGCAACTTCAGAAGAGTCAACTTCATGATAGGAACCAAAGAAGACAGTGGCTTTGACATCTACTAATGGATAGCCAGCCACAACCCCACCATTAATTGCTTCTTTGACACCCTTTTCAATTGCTGGAATGTATTCCTTAGGTATTATACCACCTTTAATTTCATCGACAAATTCATAACCAGTACCACGTTCTAGTGGTTCAACTCTAATTGAACAATGACCATACTGACCGCGACCACCAGTTTGCTTAATATACTTATGC
>CAYQEI010000018.1:0-14529 GCA_964416495.1 uncultured Gammaproteobacteria bacterium | reverse complement strand
TTTCTAGTTTAGTAACACATGGAGAAAGTGTCTAGTGTTTGGGGTACCTTCCAATAAGTATAATTTATTATAATGACCCTCTCCCCACACTCAAAAAGCCATCTCTTAAGGGACGGCTTTTTTTAGACGGGGCTTATTTTGAGTTTCATTAAAATTTAAAGTAAGCTAATTTATCTTTTAATTTTTTTAATATTACCAATCTCTTGACTGATTTTCTTTTCCGCCGTTTTTAAGTCCCTAGCGACTTGATTTAATATATTTTTTTCCTGAGGAGAGCTGACTTTTTTACGGCGAATTTCTTCTAAAATACTTAATTTTTTCTTAATATTACCATTAAGAGCGCTTAAAATGCTATTAATAGCTAAGTCGGTCTGCTCAATTTTTTCATTCAACTTTTTTCTAAGAATAAAAATTCTATACCAAGCATAAATAACTAAAACAGAGGAGACAATAATTAAAATTAATAAGGGGATAAAAAACTTAAGAGAATTTACCGCTCGAGAGCTAATATTAATAAAGGATTCTTTCTGGACAATAACGTTAATTGCTTCCGACGGCAAACTGACCAAACCACGCTCATTCTCCACTGTCAGCCATAGTCGATATTTGCCTGATTTAGTAAGCTCTTGATTAACAATCACAAATTTACCTTCTTGATTGCTATGATAAAGCCGACTTTGTACTTCCCCGCTTTCAACCTGCCAAAATAAAGTAATTTGAGCTCCAGGATATTCAGTCTCACCTCGAATAATTAAATAATCACCGCTAACAACTTCTGTACTCCAATCATTAATAACTGGAGGATTTAAATCAGCTATCACAAAATCAACAACATCAACTAAAAAATTACCCGCCCGATCAATTGCTTTAACAATTAATTGATGACGACCAGAACTAAGATCAGGAGCGGTAAATAAATTACTACCATCATCCTGCCATATAATTACTGGTTGATCATTGAGCTGAATTTCATAATGGCTAATACCAGAGCCAGTATCATTCGATTTAATAATAAAGGTAACTTCTGGTGAGCTGGAGTCTAAGCGCTCCACCTCAGTGACGCTTAAACTATCTGGTTTTAGAGTGTCAATTTGTAAACGAAATTGCTCGATTTGTCCCCAGCCAAATTGATTTTGGGCTTGAATACTAAAATACCAAATGCCATCTTCTAAATTATCTATTTGACGCTCAGTAATTGCCGGACGATATAAAACACTGGGCTTATCACTGAGATCAGGACTTAATAATAATCGAACGGCCGTGACGTCATCGCTTAAGCCCCAAGAAAAACGGGCGGTGCTTTGATTATACCACTGACTGGAATCAGGATGATTTATAGAAATAAAATTAGCAATTTTAGATGTCCGAGAATCAACTGGCGGCGTAGGAGCAGGGGTTGGTACCACTGGCTGACTAGGAGTCGGTCCAGGAGAGGTCGGTTCAGGGGTCTTAATTGTTAAATTAGCTTTTCCTAAACCAGAGGTAATGTTAGTTCCTTGACCATCATTAGCTAACACCAAGCCACTACTAAAATTCACTATCGCACTCCCAGCCGCTTTAGCCTTAAAAGTGATGCTCAGTAAGCGACCGCTCGCCCCAGTAAACCCAGGATTTAAGACAATGCCCTCAAAATTAACTCGGCCGCTACTATTATTAAATGACGGCTCCTGGACCCATAAAGAAAAAATTGAACCACCCTTCGTTAAGGAGACAACTTCTAATTTATCGGCGGGAAAACTAACTATGCCAGAGGCGGCATTCATTGCTTGATCGGCACTATTTACAATTAGGTTAAGGGTAAAGGTTGCTCCGACATTATGAGTACCTGAACCTGGAGACAAATATAAGGAAGCCGCTTGGACTGCTTGATGATTAAATAAGAAAAATAAGCTAAAAAAAATAGCAAAGAAGAGCAATAATTGAGGCCAAAAATTACGCTGACTAGGAGAAAAATATTTTATTATTGAGTTCTGGATACTTTTTTCCATAAATAACTGGCGATAAGTAGAAAGATAAGACAACTAATTATTATTATAACTAAATTTTGATAATTTTGGTACCACGGTGAGGGGTTAACCGCTGGATTAATCACTTCTACTCGTTCATTGCCGGCTTTATCGACTGCTTTGATATAAACATAACTCTGTAAAGTTTGATCTTGTAAAAGATGGGGGCTGGTGGCTGATTGCCAAGCAGTTGTTGTAATTTGGGAGGGGACGATAAATTTGGGACTTTCATAAACATAATAAGCAGCTATACCTGAATTCTTATCTTGGGCATAAAAAACGACCAACCATTGGTTATTAAATAAATTAGGGTCACGTTGAATTTCTGGAAAAAACTTTTCAGGAATTTCATAATCTAACTCGCGTTCCACAAAAATTGTTTCCGGAGCCTCCTCAGAGCTAATATTAATTATTAAGTCTGTTTGATTAACGACGGCGGCAGTACCTAGGCCATTATTTAATAGCACCCGCACTTGTTCTAAATTAAGAATCGCTTCCCCGTCCGCTTTAGCTAAAAAAATTAAACTTAAAATATTACCAGGCTCAGGTTCTTGATAATAGGGGCGAAGCATACCTTGAAAACCACCAGGAATAATTCCGGAAAAATAAATTTGACCGTCCTGAACCTGGGGTTTATCGAGCCATAAATTAATAATTGAACGACTATCAATAATGTCAACTAGTTGTAATTTATCAAGCGGAAAATTAATGGCGGCTTCCAGGGCATTAATATCATTCTCACCAACCTCAATTAAGAGATTGACTTTGAGTTGCTGATTGATTTGAGGCTCTAATGCAGTTGACTGAAAAAAGACATCAACCGCCAGGGCTGGCTGGGCTAATAAAAAGCCCGTCACAATAATTACAGCGCCAATCAACTTATTTAATTTTAAATTAAGATAACTCTTCATAAAAATAAAATTAACCGGTCCAATAATAGGCCATAATACTAAAATCAACTAAATCAATTTTGCCATCGCTATTTAAACGATCCTGTTCAATGATTTTAAAGGCGGCACTGAGATCACGTTTATACCAAAAGGCAGCGATGGAAAAATCAAATAAGTTTACTCGGCCATCACAATTTAAATCGGCGCGGCCACAAGTGGTTGGTGGCGGTGGGGGTAGTTCGGTTAAAACTTTAAACGGAACCGCCCGACTAAAGGGGCTAGCCTCACCATTAAAATTAGCCCGAGATTTAGTGGAGTGGTCTCCAATATTTAAGGGGCTAGTATCAAAATTATATAAATAAACCCCTTGCGGATCGGCTAAAGTGTTAAAAAATAATAGCTCCTCAGAATTGACTTGAATCAGAATTTCCGCCTCAGGGGCTGATTGACCAAAAATTACCAAATTATCACCTAATAAAACTTGTCTCTTATCCACGGAAATAGTTGGCGCTAAAAAAATACTACTAATCGTGACAATTGTGCCGTTGGTGATGGTGATAGGGAAAGTGGACATTAAGGAGCGCTCTTTTTGTTTATCTTGAGCATAAACACCAAAAACATAGCTTCCGCTGGACAAACCAAGGACGCTAACGGAAAAATTAGCCTCCGGGTCAGCCACGGTTTGGGCAACGATTTGACCATCTTTTAAAATAGTGACTGTTTCACCAGGATAGGCCCGACCAGTAAAATTAACTCGACTCTCAGTCACTGAAGGTGGCAAGGTGCCACCACCTCCTCCGCCGCCACCTCCGCCACCACCAGCTGGTGGAGTAGGTGGAGTATAGCAAGCGGAAGTGATAAATTCATCACAGGCGGGCGAGCAAGACAAGGTTCCATGGGTAAAACCAAAAGACTGGCAGGTCTTCCCTGCCAGATCATTGCCGTCGCAGACTTCACCGTCATCAATATAATTACTGCCACAAATGGCAATGCGAACGGTAGAAGTCAAATAATTAGATTGTGATAAGGAAAAACTAGCCCAACCAAAAATCAGGAGAATAATTAAAAATATAATTAATTTTTTGTAGCTTAAGTGACTCATTCATCTTTTTCCTTATTATTTTTTAGCAATCTGAATCTTAAACTTATTCTTAAAAATCATTATGAAAGTCACTAAGAAAATAACTACTAGGACAATTGTATTCCAGGGGTGATAATTAGAATAAAAATTAGCAAAACGATAATAGAGAGCTTGGAAAATGTTAGTATAATCAACTGAAAAATACAAACGTGAAGCAGCCGCGACATTAATTGAGGCCCTACCTTCCTCTAAAATTTTAACTGGGCTAGCACTAACAAAAGCAAAATAGTCGCCAGGCTCAACCCCTTTTACTGGAAGTTTTAGGGTTATATTAACAACTTTTTGTTCTCCAGGATCTAATTCAAAAACTTGGGGCTCAAAAACAAACCATTCCTTAGCTGGCCTTATTTCTGGCACATTATCCCGATAATCAATCTGAATTTCATAAAAAGAGGTTTCATCACCAGTATTAATAACCACAATAGATGGAATTTTAGTTGTTGAGCCAGCTTTTAATTTTTCTGAAACTTCTATTTTTCCAGTACCAACACCGACCCCAACTTTAGCCAAAACCGGCACGGCAAGCATGAGAATAAACAGAACCAAAAGAGCTAGGAAAGCTTTTTTCATAAGAAGTATATTATTTATAAACTATAACTATCCACCAAAAGAAGCAGTTAAGGTAACCACAGCGCTTTGTTGAGTGCCTGTTCCTGCGGTTGGAGTAGTAATTTTTAAACCAAAAAATATATTTCCGCCGATCGGAACATCAGTAGCAAGCACTACATTATTCGTGGTTAAAGGTGTATAACCAGTTGGTTGAGTTGAGATGTTAGTAGATGTGGCAAAAGCATGAACATATGTATTTTCATCAGCAGTACCAGCTAATGTCCAGGCTGTAGTGGTAGCTCCTTTTATATCAAGATCTGTTACTACACCACCTACGGTTGCCTTAATATTATTCGATGATAAAACATTAAAAGATTCTATTGATTTATTATATGGCCAAGTACCATAATCAAAACTACCAGGATCAACGGATACAGATACAGCACCAACGGTAACTGATGCGGTAACATTAGCAGTCTGAGCCCCAACTCTCACTCCAATAGCTGCCCCTACTAAAGAGACAATACAAACAATTGTTAAAATTTGTTTCATAAATTTTATGATTTATTAATTTTTATTTATTAAAATAATTAATTTTCACCTGCTAAACAGGGCGAAAAATCAACTATTAATATTATAACAAATTTTCCTATATATTGACAAGGATTTTAAGAAAAATTTAAGGAGTAACAGCTAAAATAGTAACGGTTGCTCCATAAGGACCATTGGAAACAGAATCGGTCGGCGTATTAATTCGTAAATATAAGTTTCGAGTAGCATCAGTAGCGACATTGCTATCAAAAGAATAATCATCATCAGCTACTAAAAAAGTAGACCAAGTACTGCTATCTAAGGAATATTCCCACTTAACCACATAAGTATCAATCGCGCCCCCCAATGTCCAAGTGTTAGCGTCATGAGTGAAGTTAGTGCTCTTAACCAATAAGTCAGCGGGACCGGAGTCCACTCTCACCACCTCTGGGCCAGCACTCTTGGTGCTCTCTAGGGGTATCGCCCCAAAATCAATCACCCCGTCCGTATCTAAACTAATAGAAATTGGCGGCTGCGTCCAAGTGCAACCACAACTGGTACAATTAGCTTCCGTGGTATGTGAACTGCAAACAGACGGTGTGCCCCCACAGTTACCAGGCACCCAAGAACATTGAGTACAATTTTGACAATTAACCTGTGAGCAGTTGCTGCAATTTAATGTTCCCTGACAACTAGCGGTTGCCTTAACAAAAATAGCTCGACCAATTAGTAAAAAAATAATTAAAGAAAAGGTTATAAAAACTATAAATATTTTTTTATATTTTCTCTTATACAAAAATAATGAAATGGCAATCAATAACAAAACCAAGATAGTTAGAAAAAAATAAAGCCAAAAACATTCTTGTTGTTGGTTGGCCAATTCTTCAGTAGTAAAATAATCCAAACTAGGAGCTTGCTTATATAAACCTTTATCATAAGCATTCTTAATTACATGCTCCTTATCTTTAGTAAAAAACTGCCAAAAACTTAACCAGGAACAAATTGAACTTTTTTGTCTTTCTGGAGGAAAAATTTCCGGCAAATAATATCCAGTGGTTGAAATATAAAACTGATCCTGACTCTCGCAATCATAAGTCATTACTAGCATATCATCATAAACCATTTCGCGAGGAGCAATTTCCGATACTGGAAAATTATTAAATAAAATTTGATTGGGCAAAATTTCAGCAATAGAAAATTCCGGATCAACTGTCTGATCTAAAAAAACATAATCAATGCCAAAACCTCCTGTAATAAACCTTAACCTCACTTTCAAAGCATTAGACTGCTTATCAATTTTTTTTAGAGAAACTAAAAAATCATCAGCTCCGCTACCAGGCATATGATAACCGGCAGAAATTGAACCTTGTTTTTCCCAATTTTCACCCGACCAAACTTCAATTTGCATTTTAAGATTATTCTCCCACCAGTTATTAACTAAATCGCTAATTATTTTTTTATTAGAAATTTTATTAAAAAGAGAGAAATTTTTTGAACCCAAGCTATGGACCATATATTCATAATAGGTAGTAAGAAGTGCTTGTTTACGAGCTCTTAAATATAACTTAGGAGAATCTGACACTATTTCATCAAATTCTAAAACAAGCCAATCATCAATTTTTTCATAATCAAATGTTGGTTCATAAAAAACACCATCAGCCTCGCTAATAAGAGACAAGCAAGAGCTTGATATATCCTCACTAGAAGACAAACAGCGATTAGCTATTATTCTTTCTTGAATTATCCGAGGGCGCCCTTCTAAGTCTGGTTTTAGCCAACCATCTATATTTGAACCCTTAAAAACTGAGAAATTTTGTAAAAAAGTCCTTTCTTGTAAACCCTCATAAATCTTAACTCTTACTTCACCATCAATACATTTTAAATTGGGCAAACCATCATAGGTAGTGGTTGCTGATCCCTGAAAAATAGCAAAAGGAAAAGCCTCATGCTCTAAAATCCACTCATCCCCATTCCAAGACCCTATCCAGGGGCAACTAGTCCCACCCCAAGAACAGCTAGCGCAAGAACAATTATTGCAAGCGGTTTGATCAGCACAACTACCACAGGTACCATTATTATTACATCTAGCGACTGTCCAACCACAACCACAAGTTACACAGCTTCCCTCAATTAAACTACCACAAGTTGTCGGCGTGCCACTGCATGTAGCTTGAACTGATAATTGAGGAAAAAATAAAAAACCTAACAGCACTATTAATAAACCAAATAATAATTGTTTATTAATCATAATCATAAAATAAATTAATAATTATTTGTGAATTCTCACCGGAGTTTATATTGCCAGCCTCAAAAGAATATTGAATTGCGCTTTCAATGCTACCTTGATATAAATGATTTAAATTTTGTTCAAAAATATCAGAAACTACGGTTATTTCTTGTTGATATCCATCTTTGGAAAAAATTAATTTTTCTTCTTGAAAATTAAATTCTGAAGGATATTTAATAATAAATTTATAAATTAAATTCTCTACTGGATATTCAGTTTTATTAGTAAATGACACCTTAGCTTTTAAAATGCCGTCTTCAATAAAATATTCTAAAGCTATTGGACAAGATTCAATACTTGTTTGACCAATTAAAGAATTATCACCTTGTAACCAGTCCCAATTTAAATTTTCTTCTAATAAAAATCTACCTTGAGCAACTCCCTCGCTCCAAGGATGAAAAAATTCTGCTTGCCAAGAAATTTTTAAAATATTTTCTTCGACGACAGAAGATTCCTCTAAATTTTTATCAAATAACTCATTTTTTTGATAAACAAGATTTGTATTTTTATAAATAGCCCGACTGTCAAGATTGTCCATCGAAAAATCTTTTTTAAATAAAATAATTTCTAAGTTATCTTGAACTTGTAAGCTGAGTTGTAAAAAATTTATTTCATTTTGAGCAAAAACGATTCCCAAAGAAAAAAACAAAAAAAGAATTGTAAAACTAATTGTTGATTTAATTATTTTCATAATTAGACTAGATAATCCTTATTTTTTAATTATTATTTGTTTCAATAATAATATTAAAAATCGACAAGTCAAACTAAAGAAATGATAATAAAAATTAATATTTTATATTATATCATTAAACGCTCCAGAGAAAAAGAAAAGAGAGATAAAAAAAGTGGTCGTTAGTGGACTCGAACCACTGACCTCTGCGATGTGAACGCAGCGCTCTAACCAGCTGAGCTAAACGACCAATTTATGAAAATTAGCAGAATGCTAAATTTTGGTGACCAAAGGAGGATTTGAGCCCTATTTAATTCTGGTGCCCGAAGGGGGATTTGAACCCCCACCTCCAACAAAGAAGACTAGCTCCTGAAGCTAGCGCGTCTACCAATTCCGCCACCCGGGCAAGCTAATATTATAGTGCCACAACTGATTTATCTTGTAAATAATAATCATTTCCTCCCTGCCCTAATGACCTCATCCCCGGGCTTGCTTTAATGTTCGTGCATGGTTTCCTGACTTTTTAATGAAAATTTTTTTTGATGTTAATAATTTTTAACGCTTTAAGCCCAAGTAAAATAATTATTGATTGCATCCGTCCCGTCAAAAAAAGGCGAAAATATGCTATACTAAAGCCATGCTTAACCTCGACACGGAACAAAAAATTTTTGACCTTGGCTACCAAACAATTGCCGGGGTAGATGAAGCTGGTCGCGGACCCTTGGCCGGACCAGTGGTCGCCGCCTCAGGGGCTGATTGACCAAAAATTACCAAATTATCACCTAATAAAACTTGTCTCTTATCCACGGAAATAGTTGGCGCTAAAAAAATACTACTAATCGTGACAATTGTGCCGTTGGTGATGGTGATAGGGAAAGTGGACATTAAGGAGCGCTCTTTTTGTTTATCTTGAGCATAAACACCAAAAACATAGCTTCCGCTGGACAAACCAAGGACGCTAACGGAAAAATTAGCCTCCGGGTCAGCCACGGTTTGGGCAACGATTTGACCATCTTTTAAAATAGTGACTGTTTCACCAGGATAGGCCCGACCAGTAAAATTAACTCGACTCTCAGTCACTGAAGGTGGCAAGGTGCCACCACCTCCTCCGCCGCCACCTCCGCCACCACCAGCTGGTGGAGTAGGTGGAGTATAGCAAGCGGAAGTGATAAATTCATCACAGGCGGGCGAGCAAGACAAGGTTCCATGGGTAAAACCAAAAGACTGGCAGGTCTTCCCTGCCAGATCATTGCCGTCGCAGACTTCACCGTCATCAATATAATTACTGCCACAAATGGCAATGCGAACGGTAGAAGTCAAATAATTAGATTGTGATAAGGAAAAACTAGCCCAACCAAAAATCAGGAGAATAATTAAAAATATAATTAATTTTTTGTAGCTTAAGTGACTCATTCATCTTTTTCCTTATTATTTTTTAGCAATCTGAATCTTAAACTTATTCTTAAAAATCATTATGAAAGTCACTAAGAAAATAACTACTAGGACAATTGTATTCCAGGGGTGATAATTAGAATAAAAATTAGCAAAACGATAATAGAGAGCTTGGAAAATGTTAGTATAATCAACTGAAAAATACAAACGTGAAGCAGCCGCGACATTAATTGAGGCCCTACCTTCCTCTAAAATTTTAACTGGGCTAGCACTAACAAAAGCAAAATAGTCGCCAGGCTCAACCCCTTTTACTGGAAGTTTTAGGGTTATATTAACAACTTTTTGTTCTCCAGGATCTAATTCAAAAACTTGGGGCTCAAAAACAAACCATTCCTTAGCTGGCCTTATTTCTGGCACATTATCCCGATAATCAATCTGAATTTCATAAAAAGAGGTTTCATCACCAGTATTAATAACCACAATAGATGGAATTTTAGTTGTTGAGCCAGCTTTTAATTTTTCTGAAACTTCTATTTTTCCAGTACCAACACCGACCCCAACTTTAGCCAAAACCGGCACGGCAAGCATGAGAATAAACAGAACCAAAAGAGCTAGGAAAGCTTTTTTCATAAGAAGTATATTATTTATAAACTATAACTATCCACCAAAAGAAGCAGTTAAGGTAACCACAGCGCTTTGTTGAGTGCCTGTTCCTGCGGTTGGAGTAGTAATTTTTAAACCAAAAAATATATTTCCGCCGATCGGAACATCAGTAGCAAGCACTACATTATTCGTGGTTAAAGGTGTATAACCAGTTGGTTGAGTTGAGATGTTAGTAGATGTGGCAAAAGCATGAACATATGTATT
Organism: uncultured Gammaproteobacteria bacterium; assembly: GCA_964416495.1. GTDB lineage: Bacteria > Patescibacteriota > Patescibacteriia > Patescibacteriales > UBA12465 > UBA12465. The sequence goes on along the minus strand of CAYQEI010000018.1, from coordinate 4,196 downwards.
TTCATCAGCAGTACCAGCTAATGTCCAGGCTGTAGTGGTAGCTCCTTTTATATCAAGATCTGTTACTACACCACCTACGGTTGCCTTAATATTATTCGATGATAAAACATTAAAAGATTCTATTGATTTATTATATGGCCAAGTACCATAATCAAAACTACCAGGATCAACGGATACAGATACAGCACCAACGGTAACTGATGCGGTAACATTAGCAGTCTGAGCCCCAACTCTCACTCCAATAGCTGCCCCTACTAAAGAGACAATACAAACAATTGTTAAAATTTGTTTCATAAATTTTATGATTTATTAATTTTTATTTATTAAAATAATTAATTTTCACCTGCTAAACAGGGCGAAAAATCAACTATTAATATTATAACAAATTTTCCTATATATTGACAAGGATTTTAAGAAAAATTTAAGGAGTAACAGCTAAAATAGTAACGGTTGCTCCATAAGGACCATTGGAAACAGAATCGGTCGGCGTATTAATTCGTAAATATAAGTTTCGAGTAGCATCAGTAGCGACATTGCTATCAAAAGAATAATCATCATCAGCTACTAAAAAAGTAGACCAAGTACTGCTATCTAAGGAATATTCCCACTTAACCACATAAGTATCAATCGCGCCCCCCAATGTCCAAGTGTTAGCGTCATGAGTGAAGTTAGTGCTCTTAACCAATAAGTCAGCGGGACCGGAGTCCACTCTCACCACCTCTGGGCCAGCACTCTTGGTGCTCTCTAGGGGTATCGCCCCAAAATCAATCACCCCGTCCGTATCTAAACTAATAGAAATTGGCGGCTGCGTCCAAGTGCAACCACAACTGGTACAATTAGCTTCCGTGGTATGTGAACTGCAAACAGACGGTGTGCCCCCACAGTTACCAGGCACCCAAGAACATTGAGTACAATTTTGACAATTAACCTGTGAGCAGTTGCTGCAATTTAATGTTCCCTGACAACTAGCGGTTGCCTTAACAAAAATAGCTCGACCAATTAGTAAAAAAATAATTAAAGAAAAGGTTATAAAAACTATAAATATTTTTTTATATTTTCTCTTATACAAAAATAATGAAATGGCAATCAATAACAAAACCAAGATAGTTAGAAAAAAATAAAGCCAAAAACATTCTTGTTGTTGGTTGGCCAATTCTTCAGTAGTAAAATAATCCAAACTAGGAGCTTGCTTATATAAACCTTTATCATAAGCATTCTTAATTACATGCTCCTTATCTTTAGTAAAAAACTGCCAAAAACTTAACCAGGAACAAATTGAACTTTTTTGTCTTTCTGGAGGAAAAATTTCCGGCAAATAATATCCAGTGGTTGAAATATAAAACTGATCCTGACTCTCGCAATCATAAGTCATTACTAGCATATCATCATAAACCATTTCGCGAGGAGCAATTTCCGATACTGGAAAATTATTAAATAAAATTTGATTGGGCAAAATTTCAGCAATAGAAAATTCCGGATCAACTGTCTGATCTAAAAAAACATAATCAATGCCAAAACCTCCTGTAATAAACCTTAACCTCACTTTCAAAGCATTAGACTGCTTATCAATTTTTTTTAGAGAAACTAAAAAATCATCAGCTCCGCTACCAGGCATATGATAACCGGCAGAAATTGAACCTTGTTTTTCCCAATTTTCACCCGACCAAACTTCAATTTGCATTTTAAGATTATTCTCCCACCAGTTATTAACTAAATCGCTAATTATTTTTTTATTAGAAATTTTATTAAAAAGAGAGAAATTTTTTGAACCCAAGCTATGGACCATATATTCATAATAGGTAGTAAGAAGTGCTTGTTTACGAGCTCTTAAATATAACTTAGGAGAATCTGACACTATTTCATCAAATTCTAAAACAAGCCAATCATCAATTTTTTCATAATCAAATGTTGGTTCATAAAAAACACCATCAGCCTCGCTAATAAGAGACAAGCAAGAGCTTGATATATCCTCACTAGAAGACAAACAGCGATTAGCTATTATTCTTTCTTGAATTATCCGAGGGCGCCCTTCTAAGTCTGGTTTTAGCCAACCATCTATATTTGAACCCTTAAAAACTGAGAAATTTTGTAAAAAAGTCCTTTCTTGTAAACCCTCATAAATCTTAACTCTTACTTCACCATCAATACATTTTAAATTGGGCAAACCATCATAGGTAGTGGTTGCTGATCCCTGAAAAATAGCAAAAGGAAAAGCCTCATGCTCTAAAATCCACTCATCCCCATTCCAAGACCCTATCCAGGGGCAACTAGTCCCACCCCAAGAACAGCTAGCGCAAGAACAATTATTGCAAGCGGTTTGATCAGCACAACTACCACAGGTACCATTATTATTACATCTAGCGACTGTCCAACCACAACCACAAGTTACACAGCTTCCCTCAATTAAACTACCACAAGTTGTCGGCGTGCCACTGCATGTAGCTTGAACTGATAATTGAGGAAAAAATAAAAAACCTAACAGCACTATTAATAAACCAAATAATAATTGTTTATTAATCATAATCATAAAATAAATTAATAATTATTTGTGAATTCTCACCGGAGTTTATATTGCCAGCCTCAAAAGAATATTGAATTGCGCTTTCAATGCTACCTTGATATAAATGATTTAAATTTTGTTCAAAAATATCAGAAACTACGGTTATTTCTTGTTGATATCCATCTTTGGAAAAAATTAATTTTTCTTCTTGAAAATTAAATTCTGAAGGATATTTAATAATAAATTTATAAATTAAATTCTCTACTGGATATTCAGTTTTATTAGTAAATGACACCTTAGCTTTTAAAATGCCGTCTTCAATAAAATATTCTAAAGCTATTGGACAAGATTCAATACTTGTTTGACCAATTAAAGAATTATCACCTTGTAACCAGTCCCAATTTAAATTTTCTTCTAATAAAAATCTACCTTGAGCAACTCCCTCGCTCCAAGGATGAAAAAATTCTGCTTGCCAAGAAATTTTTAAAATATTTTCTTCGACGACAGAAGATTCCTCTAAATTTTTATCAAATAACTCATTTTTTTGATAAACAAGATTTGTATTTTTATAAATAGCCCGACTGTCAAGATTGTCCATCGAAAAATCTTTTTTAAATAAAATAATTTCTAAGTTATCTTGAACTTGTAAGCTGAGTTGTAAAAAATTTATTTCATTTTGAGCAAAAACGATTCCCAAAGAAAAAAACAAAAAAAGAATTGTAAAACTAATTGTTGATTTAATTATTTTCATAATTAGACTAGATAATCCTTATTTTTTAATTATTATTTGTTTCAATAATAATATTAAAAATCGACAAGTCAAACTAAAGAAATGATAATAAAAATTAATATTTTATATTATATCATTAAACGCTCCAGAGAAAAAGAAAAGAGAGATAAAAAAAGTGGTCGTTAGTGGACTCGAACCACTGACCTCTGCGATGTGAACGCAGCGCTCTAACCAGCTGAGCTAAACGACCAATTTATGAAAATTAGCAGAATGCTAAATTTTGGTGACCAAAGGAGGATTTGAGCCCTATTTAATTCTGGTGCCCGAAGGGGGATTTGAACCCCCACCTCCAACAAAGAAGACTAGCTCCTGAAGCTAGCGCGTCTACCAATTCCGCCACCCGGGCAAGCTAATATTATAGTGCCACAACTGATTTATCTTGTAAATAATAATCATTTCCTCCCTGCCCTAATGACCTCATCCCCGGGCTTGCTTTAATGTTCGTGCATGGTTTCCTGACTTTTTAATGAAAATTTTTTTTGATGTTAATAATTTTTAACGCTTTAAGCCCAAGTAAAATAATTATTGATTGCATCCGTCCCGTCAAAAAAAGGCGAAAATATGCTATACTAAAGCCATGCTTAACCTCGACACGGAACAAAAAATTTTTGACCTTGGCTACCAAACAATTGCCGGGGTAGATGAAGCTGGTCGCGGACCCTTGGCCGGACCAGTGGTCGCCGCCGCGGTGGTGATTGACCAAAATTTTAAAATTGATAGCGAGGAATTAAAATTAGTGGCTGACTCTAAAAAATTAACCGCCAAAAAGCGAGAGAAAATTTTTGCCGTCATTAAAAAATCAGTCTTAGATGTTCAAATTGGGGTGATTAATAATCAAAAAATTGATCAAGTTGGAAGGTACCCCAAACACTAGACACTTTCTCCATGTGTTACTAAACTAGAAAC
>CAYQEI010000017.1:9392-14582 GCA_964416495.1 uncultured Gammaproteobacteria bacterium | reverse complement strand
CCTGCCTCAGCAATTGTTTCAATATTTTCGCTCAACTCAGCTTTCTTTCCTGGGCTGAGAAAACCGGCTTGAACTTGCTGAAAAGGGGTAAGGAAAAATAAAGAAAAAACCATTAGGAGCAAGCTATTTTTTAGAAAGTTTTTAGCAGTCATAAGAGTCTTAATTAAAGAAAGCGAAGATGTAGTGAGTAATCACATAGGCCCCCAAAGTTATAGCTAGACCAACCAAAGAGTTCTCCAAAGAATCCTTGGCTTTTCTAATTTTATCCTCGTTACCAAAAGAAATCATCCATTTAATACCATGATAGAGGATTAAGCCAAAAAAAATGACAGCAACAAGACCAAGAGCAATTGAGATGATGAGTGAAACAGTGCTATCAACCGTTTCTGCATTTGCCCCAACTTCATAACCAGCTTGGCTGGCACTTCTTTTTAGTCCAGAATCAATCAGAAAATCCCAGGCTAAAGTAATTTTAGGGGTTGAAATAAAAAAGAGTAAGCTTAAAATAAATAAACTAACAAAATTAGAGTATAGTTTATTTTTTTTTAGAACAGATTGCTTACTCATAGTTATTGTATAATCTCTGTACCAATAAATGAAGTAATGGCATAGGCAGCGAGAACAATTACCAAGCCAATAATACCATTAGTTAACATATCTTTAGCTTTTGCTACTTGAGTGTCATTACCTTGAGCAGTCATCCATAAGACACCGGCATAAATGGTAAGGATCAAGAAAATAACACCAACAAAAGAAAGGACAATACCGATAATGTTACCCACTTTAGTTTGCAAAAATTCTCCTTCCCTATATTTAGTCATTTCAGCCTTGTAGCCCTCAACTTTTTCAGCGGCCTGATCTAAACCCTCAAGCGGGTTGGTAGGGATGTTGGCTGCTTGGAGAGTCAAAAAAGGGCTAAAAAGCAAAAAAAATAGGAAGAAACCATTGATAATAGAGCTAATTAACTTAGTTTTTTTATTAGACATAGAGTTTATCACTAGTCTAGAAACAAACAGTGATTTGTTTCTAGACGAGTGATCCCCAACTTAATGAGAATCACTTTATTCTAAAGCTTTAGAACAAATTAAATGCCACTAGTCGCTTCGTGGAGCCGGCCAAGGACGAATGTTGCGATGGCCCAAGCGGAAAGGATAATAGCCAATCCAATAACGCCAGCACCGATAAGCTTTCTAGCATCCCCAGCTTTATCCTCATTACCGCCAGCTGTCATCCACTTAAAACCACCAACTAGGATGATGCCAACAGCAATAACACCTAAGAAACCAAGGGCGACATTGATAATTCTACCAACAACAGTTCTTGGATCTTCTTTACCCAAGACTCCCTCAAGACCGTCATCCACCTTGTTCATACCTTCGACGATAGTGTTTTGCGCATGAGTAGTGCCAATCTGAAAGGCAAAAATAGGTGTCAGTAGCAAAGCGATAATTGATAAAGAAAGTAAATGTTTGTAAATTTTTTTCATATTTTCACCCCCTTTCTTAAAAGTTAATAACTTATTTTTTTATATAGCTATATTAGCATATTTTTTAAAACAAGACAAATGATTTTTACTATGATAAGATGAAAATAGTAAAATTCAAAATCAGCCTTTAGGAGTTAAATTTCGAGTGATAAGCGGTTTTTAAGTGAGGCTATAAGAGTCAATTTAGTTTAGGTAATAATGAAGATTGAAATTTGCTTACCAATCAAAAATGAAGCAAGCATTTTATCGGCTAATTTAAACGAGCTCAAGGATTTTTTAGTTGATAATCAAGAGGAGGGCTTTAGAGAAAGGACACGAGTTAGTCTAATGGTAAATGGCAGTCTTGACGATTCTTTCAAGATTGCCCAGACTTATGCCAACAAGTTTCCGCATTTATTTAGTTGTAGCTACATCAAAGAGAGTGGTAAAGCCCGGGCAATTAAAGCATCTTGGGATAAGAGCGAGGCCGATATTTTAGTTTTTATGGATGCGGATTTTGTTGTACCCCTGAGTTATCTAACTAGTATTATTAAGCCTCTGCAAACTAATGATACAGACATTGTCATTGCTAGCCGTTATTTAGCCCAGTCGCAGTTGAAGCGCTCTTTTTTCAAAGTCTTTATTTCTCAAACTTATATTAGTTTATCCCAGAAAATATTAGGCCTTAACCACAGCGATTTCCAATGTGGTTTTAAGGCAATAAAAAAAGAGGCCTATCATAAATTAAGACCTCAACTCCAAGATGATAATTATTTTTTTGATACCGAGTTGCTCTTATTTGCCAGGCACCATAATTTACGAGTAAAAGAAGTCCCTGTTACTTGGCAGGAGCACAGCAATAAAGTAAGAAAAACAAAAATAAAGCCCATTTCTGATAGCTTTATTTTTATAAAAAACCTTTTTAAACTAAAACGACGTTATCGCGATTTAGCAAAGGGTTAGTTTGGTAGATATTTTTTCCTTAACTCTTCTTGTTCTAGTTTATCTTTATTAACATTGATATTTTTGAATCGCTTAACAATAAATAGGGCCCAGATTATAATTCCTATTAGCCACAATAAAAGCCAGAAGCGGGCGGTAAAGAAAGGGATGTTTTCGTAGTAAAAGAAGGTAAACAGAAGGCCAATAATAAAATTACTAAGAGCTAACTCATAAATTCGTGAAATTAGACCACGGTAGAGGCTCTTTTTTTGTTTTATTACAAAACTTACCATAGCTAGTACGAAGAAGAGGGCCACCAAGACTAGCAAAATATTAAAACCAAGGCCATTGAGAGGACCAGGATTAATGGTGAACCAGTATTTAAGGGTAAAAAAGTTTTTCATATTAGTTAAAATAAATTAAAGTTTTCGTAAAATAAGGCCGTAGTGCTCTGATCCGGCCTTGAAAGTTTCCTCGACTTCAAAACCAAGCTTGAGCGCTTCTTGTTTAAGTAAATTAAGCTTTATTCTATTTTCTAAAGCTGGGCCAATTGGTGTATCGACTTGATCCCAGTCAATAATAAGTAGCTTAGCCTTAGTTTTGAGCATTCGTTTAGCCTCTTCTAAAATACTAAGAGGTTTATCAGATTGGTGGAGCACATTTATCAATAGGGCAAAATCAAGGCTACTAGTTTCAATTTTGGTGCCTTTATAAATCTCTAAATTACTCCAAACAGTCTTGATTTGATCTAAATTATCCTCTCGAGCACGGCTATCAATGTCAGTTAAGTAATCCTTGATGATATCAACTGCATAAACAAGGCCATATTTGCCTACTATTTTGGCTAAAGGGAAGGTAAAAAAGCCATATTTACCACAACCTAGCTCAGCCACTTTTTGACGAGGCTCGAGGTCTAGTCTGGAAATAACTTTGTCAATATCTAGTAATTTTGTTTTGTTTTTGATGCTCATATAGATTTATTCGACTAAAATTTGTTTTATTATGATGTTTTCTCGACTGTACTTCTTCTTACTTGATATCTTAAGGGTATTTAGACCTTTTTTCAAGTTAATTTCTTGCGAGAAGCTACCATCTTTATCTAGCAAGACCAACTCGTTGTTAATTAAAAGTTCTGATCCAAGCTCAGTTTTTCCGCTTACCAGGAGTGTTTGCTCGCTTATTTTCAAGTTATCGGCAGGCTCACTGACCTCTAGCTTGGGTGACGAGACAATGTTTATTGAGTATAAAAGCAAATAGAGGAAGCAGGCTAGAACTGCGAGACTAATTAGAAAGTTTCTAACTATTTTTGGAAAAGAGATAAACTGCCTTCGCTTGAGAACCTTAGTTGAAAAAGGCTCATCTTCTTCAATTTCAGAAGATAATTCCTCGCTTAAGCGCTCAACTTCTTCCTTGCTGATTCCCAGTAATTTAGCGTAGGTTTTGAGGTAGTTTTTACTATAGATACCGGCTGGTAATTTAGCAAAGTCATTCATCTCAAGGGCGAGCAGATATTCTTTGCGGATACTGGTGGCGCTGGCAGCTTCATCTAAGCTTATATTTTTTAGATTCCTTGCTTGCCTGAGAACTTCACCAAAATCATCAATTAGCTTTATTTTTTTAGGGATGAAGGCTTGCATTTTAGTTATTTAAGAATCTTGATAGTGCCGTCAAAATTGTAACCAAGAGCTCCGAGGACAAATTTAATGATTAAATAACTTCCAAAAACTATAACTAAACCTACCACTGAAGCAATAATGGTTTTAGTAGCCGACTTTACTTTATCAGCTGAGCCAGCTGAAGTTAAATAAGTAATGCCACCAACCACAAACATCAGTAGAGTTAAAGCTCCGACTAAACCAAGAACTATATCAGAAATATTTACCACCATTACCATTACATCATTTAAGGTGTAGTCTCCCTCTGATTTGCCTGAAGGTGACGGTATTATTTTACCCTGAGCAAAAGCTGTAGCGGTAGGCACAAAGAAGAGAAAGAAAGTGGCCGTAAATATTTGTTTAATTCTTTTCATAGGTTTAATAAATTGTTTGTTGGATTTTATTGGCACTATTATTAATGAATTTCTGTAGGTCAGCACTATTACTACTGTTTAAACTAGCCTCTATCATTTCCGCAAAGACTTGCTCCATCGCTTTGACATTATTTCCTCGGTACCAAGTTTTGGCAGTTAACACTTGATTGGCAAAAACACCAACAGTATCTTTACCTCTCTGTTCTTGGACCAAAGATCTAAGCGCAGTTGGCTTGTTGGTGATGTTTAAATAAGTGCTGGCTTGTTCTGCTTTAGTAATGTATTGCAAAAAGTCCCAGGCTTCATTTTTATGAGCACTTTTTTTAGAAACCGTTTCTACCCAGTAGTTAGCAAAATTAATATTACTGGCTGGACCGCCACCTTCAATTTGAGGGAATTCGGTAACAGAGAAGTTTAGCTTTGGGGCGGCTGCTTGAATAATAGGGATGTGGTAGGAGTAGCCAAACATGATTGCCAAATTACCACTGATAAACATCTCAGTTGAATCGCCTAATTCATCATTCCAAGAATAGGCTTCTTTTGAGGGGTTAGCAAAGTCAGTATAAAATTGGAGAGCAGCAAGGCCAGGATTATACTCGCTATCACGAGCATAGTCAGGCACTTTATGGAAACTGACGCGATTGCTATCATCCATCATTACAGCCCCATTTTGCATCATCAATAGGCTCAAGATGTCGGAATAGCGTTCAATATTTTTACTAGTACCTAAGGCAATACCAGATTGGATTAAACC
>CAYQEI010000017.1:0-9292 GCA_964416495.1 uncultured Gammaproteobacteria bacterium | reverse complement strand
CTCATTAACAATTTCTTTTTTAATACTACCTTTAGCGACTGGGTAAACTAAGGTGGTTGAAGCCGGCATCGGCTCTATCTTAGTCTGATATTTTTTAATCCAAGTATTGTGGATAGAAAATATATCCGGACCTCTATCCTCAGCTAAAGCGTTGAGAAGCTCGTCTTCATATTCTTCCAGACGTAGTTTACGGTAATTAATATTGATGTAGGGGTGCATCGCCTTGTAGTTGTCAATAATTTCAGTGAAGGCATCAGGGCCATCAATTACACGCCAATAAGTAAGCGTAATTGGCTCCATTGCTTGAGTTGTGGCCTTATCTTGTATTTTGCAACTAATGCCACTGCTAAGAATAAATACTAATAAAAAACCTAAAGCACTTATTTTCTTAATCATAGTAGTATATTTAATTTCTAATCTTAGTATAGCAAAGAAATTAAGATTATTCTATTCTTTTATTTGGTCTAGCTTGACACTGAGCAATTGGCTAACCCCATCAGATTGCATGGTTACACCATAAAGGGTGTTTGCTTTACGCATAGTGGCCCGATTGTGGGTGATTACGATAAATTGAGCTTTGTGGGAAAGGTCTTCCAAGATTTTAGCGAGTCGTTCAGAATTTGATTCATCTAAGGAGGCATCAACTTCATCTAAAACGACGAAAGGTGAAGGATTGGCGCTAATGATAGCACAGATAAGGGCAATAGCAGTTAGAGCCCTTTCTCCTCCGGAAAGCATTGAAATTGATTGTATTTTCTTGCCGGGAGGAACAGCTTGAATGTCAATACCGGCTAAGCCAACTGCATTATATTTTTTGAGATTTTTTAGTTTAGTAGCTTTAACTTGAGCTTCTAGTTTTATTTCAGCTTCGGCTTTGTTTAGGCCAGCTTCAAGGTAGTCCTCTAAAGTCTTGGCATTTCCCAAATTTTCCTCAAGATCAGAAAACATCAGACGATTTATTTTGGCAGACCCACCATTGAAGAGAATACGGAAGTATTCATTGAATTTTTCGGCAATAATTTTAAACTCTTTTTCAAAGCGAGATTTAATATCTTGGTCGAGCTCTTTAATGATTTGCTCAAAGGATTTAATTGCTTGGTTGAGGTCATCGGTTTGTTTACTCAAAAACTCATAACGTTTACTAGTTTCGTTAAATTCCTGCTTAGTCTCTTCGTCAATAGAGCCGATTAGATCAAGTTGGCTCTTATTTTGTTGGATAGTTTTTTGCCATTTATCTAAGTCAATCTCTAGGCCACTTAAGTCATTATCTTCAACTTCACGGAGGGAAAGGCCGTCATTCCTTAAATTATTTTCCAGTTCCTCTAGAATCGTTTCTTGACGGGTGGCTTCAATTTTAATTTGAGCTAAGCTTTCATTAAGCGAGTTTAGTTTAAGCTGGTTTTCTTGCATATTTTTCTGGCAAGTAAACATTTTCATCTTTTCCTCATTTTTAGCTTGATTTAAGCGGTCTAGCTTGTCGTTAATTTCTTGTTCTTGTTTAGTAATTTGCTCAACTTGGTTTTTTAATTCTACCTTTTTCTTGTCAAATTCAGCTTTATCAAAATCTTTTTGGTTAGCTTGAATTTTTACTCCCAAGGTACTGAGCTCATTTTCTATTGCTACCGCTTGTTCTTGTAAAAGTTTAATTCGTTCCTTAATTAAAGAATCTTCTAAGGCGTTTTCTTGCTGGCGCTGTCTTAACCCCTGCTCTTTACTAGTTAGACTATCAGCTTTATTCTTTGTTTCTAGTTTACTTAAATCAGCGTTTAATAAATCTAGCTCTTTTTTGATTTGAGTGAGATTGTTTTCTAACTCTAATTTTTTATTAGGATCGATGTTAGCTAATTTGCTCTCAACCTGGCTCAGTTGCCAACTTAGATTTTGTTCTTTATTGTTTAGTTGTGATATTTTTTCATTAGTTTCAAGTTTTGCTTGTGCTAATTGATTAATTTCTTCTGATAGAGTCTGTCTTTTTTCGGTAAGGCTAATTATTTCAGCTTGCATTGCTTGTACTCGTTTAAGCTCTTCTTCTGCTCTACCATCAAGAAAAGGACTAGCTTTAGCTCGAAATTCTGCTTTAATTGTCTTAATTTGCTCCTTAATTTTAGCTAAATCTTGGGCTTGGTTTAACTCTTCAAGTTTGAGTAAGAATTCTTCGACTAATTGGGCTAGTGCCTGTTTGTCGTCGCTGTCTTTGTTTTTCTCTTTTATTTCTTGTTGGAGAGCCTTTAGTTGGCCATTTAGTTGTTTGATCTGACTTTTTAAAGATTGATTTAGCTGGTTTAACTCCTTTTCTTTATCGTGATTAATGCTTGTTTGGAGCTTTACCAATTCTTGATTGAGATAGTTGATGTCAGACTCTAATCTGGCCTTTTCTTGCCTTAGTGATTTATCAGAGTCAGATTCAGCTCGTTGGTTGAAAGCTTCAAGATTAACTTGAGCTAAGTTTAGTTTGATTAGTAGGTCTTGCTTCTTTTCCGCTAAGGCTCTGATTTGAGCAACCAGTTGATTATTATCACTTAACTCTTCTTGGAGCGTAGCTAATTGTGACTCTAGTGCGCTTCTTTCCTGTTCTGGGCGACTATTATCAAGTGCCTGAACTTCATGTTGAATTTTTTCAAGCTGTGAGCTTAACTCAACTTTTTTGTTGTTCAGCCAGGAAAGGTCAAATTTACCCCTGGCTTCAAGTTCGCGCTCTAGCTCTAGCTCTAGTAAATTAATTTTATTTTGCAAAGTTGATTTTTCTTGAGCTAGTTCTCTGAGCTGAGCTTGGTAGCTGTAGTTGTCGGCCTGATCATCGCTGAACCTAATAGTTTCTAACTCTTTATTGAGGCGCTCTAAATCAAGCTCTTGCTTAGCTTTATCATTTTCAAGGTTGAGATGCTCTTGGTTTAAGTCGCTAAGCTTTTTATTTAGTTTTTGAGTCAGATGCGCATAATAGTTTAGTTGAGTAGCCTTGAGGATTTGCTCTAATTGCTCTCTTTTCTTTAATTTGTCCATTTGTCGGGTTAAGCTTCTCAGACGTGGTTTAATTTCAGTTAACAACAAATCAACTTGTTGGAGATTTTCATAGGTAGATTCAAGCCGGCTAAGAGCAGAGTCACGTTTAATTTGGAATTGTTTCACCCCAGTAGCTTCATCAAAGAAGTCTTTTCTTTCTGAAGCAGAGGCTTGGAGAAAATTACCAACCGTGCCTTGGCCAATGACGCTGTAGGTTTTTTGGGCAAAATTAGCCTTTGCTAGCAACATCTGAACATCAGCTAAGCGAACTCGGGCGTTATTGAGTAAATACTCACTATCACCATTACGGTAGACGCGACGAGAGATGATGATTTGTTTAGCGCTAGAGATTAGCTTATCAATTATATCCTTTGTTTCTGGCTCAGACTCTGCTTTCTTCTCAGCTTTAGCGACATTATTTTCATTATTCAAAAACAAAGTTACTTTAGCCAAGCTCAGTTGACTTTTTTTATCAGAACCAGAGAAAATTACATCCTCACTTTTTTTACCTCTTAAAGTTTTGAGACTTTGCTCCCCTAAAACCCAGCGAATAGCATCAGCAATGTTAGACTTACCAGAGCCATTGGGGCCAACGATGGCAGTAATGCCTTTACTCTTTTTTTGATCAGTTCCGGAAAAAGTTAGTTTATTGTTGTTTGCAAATGATTTAAAGCCTTGAATTTCTAGTTTTTCTAAATACATAGTTTTTGTTTCAAATTAAAAAGGGCTAGAGTTCCCTAGCTAATATTATAGTAGAAATAATTGATTTATCAAAGTTAGTGCGATATTATGATACTATGATTATATCTTTTAGTGGCTCTCCTGGCTCTGGTAAAAGCACTATTGCAAAAATGCTAGCTGGTAAGTTAGGCTGGCCTCGTTATTATATGGGTGAGCTCAGACGTCAAGCAGCCTTCTCGCGAGGGATGGATTTAGCCCAATATAATAAATTAGGTGAAACAGACCCGAGCACTGACAAAGAAGTAGATGTCTATCAAGAGAATTTAGGTAAAAGTGAAGACAACTTTATCATTGAAGGACGTACTTCTTGGTATTTTATTCCCCATTCTCTCAAGATCTACCTTTATGTTGACAAAGAAGTTGGTGCCAAAAGAATATTTGCCAATCTTCAAGTTAGTAATGAAAGAAACGAAGGTGCAAACTTAGACACTTGGCAACAAGTTTTATTGAGTAATGAAAAAAGAGTAGCTAGCGACACTAAACGCTATCAGAGTTACTACGGCATTGATGTTGATAGGGAAGAAAACTACGATTTATATTTAGATACCAGCAAGCTCAATATCGAGCAAGTCTACCAACAAGTAGAAGACTTTGTTTACGCTAAGCTAAAGGCAAGCAAATAAGCTTAAAGCTTGTCCCAGTTAGGATTAAGAAAAGGCTCTAGCTCTTCCCAGCCAAAGAAGATACTAGGAGTGCCAACAGCACCAGCAGCGACTTCGTATTCATTGAAGGTAAAGGTAAGGCCTGAGTTTCTAATGCTAAAATTCATCAAGTTAGCGCCATAGAAGTAGCCATCTAATTGGCAGGCGAGAGTATTGAAAGTCTTATCAGCATTGAGGCAGTTTAGGCCAAGACCCTGGTCTACCATCTCCTTATTGGTATAATCTTTGAGCAGAGGATCAGCAAGGATTTTTGTCCGCATCATTTCACTCAGGGTGATGTCATTATTGTTATATGCTAACAATAGAATATCCTCAATTGAGACTAGTCCAGCTTCATTAAAGCTATAGCTATTGATTGTTTCTCTACCATTGGCACCACCAGTATATTCATAAACATGGAAGCGATAGGAGCGAGTCTGATAATCACTGGCAAAATTCAAGTCGTAATTTACCGCTAATTCATACTTAATCTCAGCTCTTTCTGGGAAGTCTTTATTTATCTCTTGCTCTAGTTGATAGATTTCTCCATCTAAGCTCCAGGCCTCTTGCCTATCAGCAAAAATGTAATCAGCCCACTCGTTTATTTTATTAGTGTAGTCCCATTCTTCTTGGGGTAAATTTATTTTGATGTTATAGAAATCATTAGAATCCGCTAAAACTAAATCTTCTTGAGGGGGGCAATTGCCAGTATATAAATCTTCATTAAGGCAAGACCGGCCATCAGGTAGAGTGCAGGAAGAATCAGGCATTGCTACAGTTTCACCACCGCTCCAAGCGCAAAACATTTGTTCAATCGTATCAAAGCCAGTAGTTTTTCGCCCACCAATCGGGCAATAGCCTCGAAATAGAGCCCATTCTTCACAAGCCCTATTATCCTCAAAATAACAGAGTCCATATTGAGAGCCATCCTCTTTGTCCTGAATTTCAAGCTTACCACCCTGGCTTAAACAATACTCAGAAGCTGGGTTGGCTAAACTAGAGCTTGATTCAGACTGATTAAGTCGCTCAGTGATCATGCTTTCATGGCTGTTAAGGTAGGCGATAAAAGCAGAGGCTAGTAGGAGTAAGGTGAGAATAAATAAGCCAACAACAAACCAAATAATTTTTTTCATATTTTTAGATTAATGATAAGCTAATTTAATTATATTCCTAATTAATTATAATTACTATAGATTTAGGGAGGTGGATCAAGATGCCTATAGCTTCTTTCCAACTCAAAGCTAGATATTTAATTAAAAACAGCTTTATTTCTAATCTGAGCAAGGCTAATATAGAGGCTTGACAGAGAGCAAATTTAATTATACTATTGAGAAGCATAAATAAATAAATGGAGGTATAACGAGATTTATTAGATATCTCGTTTATATTATTAAATCATATGGTTGAAACAAAAATGGAATTAAAGCCCGGATTAACGGTAAGGGTTTACCAAAAAATTAAAGAACTTAACTCTAAAGGTGAAGAAAAAGAGAGAATCCAATTCTTTGAGGGTATTATTATTGCGCGAAAGCATAATAAGGAAGTCGGAGCAACGATTACTGTTCGTAAGGTTTCTGATAGTGTTGGCGTTGAAAAGATATTCCCTTTAAACCTACCAACTATTACTAAAATAGAGATCAAGAAAGAAGCTAAGGTAAGACGAGCTAAGCTTTATTATCTTCGCTCTGGTTATAAGAAGAGATTGAGAGAAAAGGTTGTTAAATAGTTGTTTATAAGCTAAGGGCGGATGGTGGAATTGGTAGACACGCAAGCTTGAGGTGCTTGTGGTCGCAAGACCGTGGAGGTTCAAATCCTCTTTCGCCCACCGCAGTAAGGGCACATAGCTCAGTTGGTTAGAGCACTTCGTTTACACCGAAGGGGTCCAGGGTTCGAATCCTTGTGTGCCCACAGATAAAAAGAACCCTCAAGATCAACATCTTGAGGGTTTTTCTAAAAAAATTATATACTTGCTATGAGAAAATAGCCATTTTTATTGGTACACAATTAATTGGTGGGTACTAAATCTTTTCAAATTACTATTAATAATCTAGCAAAATAAGCTTAAACTGTCAATTATGTTCTTACTTATAAATACAGATATTTACTAATAAAGATAACTAGGCTAAGATGATAAATAATAATATTATGCAAAGAGTTATCAGTACTAGTCTTAAAAAAACAAAGGAATTGGGCGCTCAATTAGCCCAAGTTCTTGAAGGTGGCGAGGTGATACTGCTGTCAGGAGAGCTTGGGGCCGGTAAGACCTCTTTTATTCAAGGTTTGGCGCAAGGTCTAGGAATTAAAGAGGTGGTAAATAGTCCAACTTTTAACATAATGCACTTATATAAGTATCGAGACCAAAATAAAAGCAAAACCTTCTGCCACATCGATGCCTATCGTTTGCAGTCAGGACAAGAATTAATTGATTTAGGGATTGAAGAAATTTGGCAAAAAAAAGATACTATTACTGCGATAGAATGGCCAGAACATATCAGTGATATTATTGATTTCCCAGCGATTGCCATTGTTATTAAAGCACTTGATGAGAACAAGAGGGTTTTTAAAGTGATAAAATAAAAAACCAGTGCTATGGGCACTGGTTAGGTTTTAATTTGACTTCCACTGATATCGGCTCCCCGTTTTTACAAATAAAACAAGGACCGAAAATAAAGTAATATTTCCCGATCTGCTCTAGGTTGAAATCATTTGGTGCAGTTAACTTTGCCCCATTCGTTTCTACCTGATTTAGCAGACGTTTGTAACCACTCGGCCTCATTTGATACGAGTTTAAGCACTTTGTGCAAACACAATGTGCAACGTATCCTTCCTGGAGCCGACAACTCAATGTCTTTTTCACTAGTTCGTCAACACTTCTTTTTTTCATCAATTATTAAATTTTTAAGTTACTATCTTTTTTTACAACAAGCCCTATTATACCAATGAGAATAAGACTGTCCGCAAGATTGAAAGCTGATAGATTTGCGATATTGAAATAGTCAATAACGTAAGCAAACTGAAAGCGATCAACCAAATTATTTATAGCACCAAAGCTAATCAAAGTCAAGAATATAAGTTGAGCTTTACTTAAGTTTTTCTTTATTAATGCATAGAGAGTATAGCCAATTAAAGCTAGGGTAAGGAGTGAAATTAGATAGATGCTAATTTGCGGGTTAAGAGGAATGGAAAAGGCAATATAGGGATTTTTTACTAGCTTGAAATAGAAAAAATCACCGATTAAGTTAATTGTGCCTAACTCGCCTAACCTAATTGCAAGGAGCTTGAGATAGCGGTCAAAGACAAAAAATATAGCTATTAAAACACTAATAGCTATAAATTGAAGTATCTTGTTTTTTGTGGGTTTAGTCATTCTCTTGTAACTCTGTTTTGCAAGAAATACAGGCGCCGGCAGTTGGTCTTGCCAAAAGCCGTTTCTCGCCAATAGGGTTTTGGCAATACTTGCAAATACCATAAGTACCCTTGTCAATCCTATCTAGGGCAGACTCAATATCTTTGAGACTTTTTTCAAGTAAACTTTGGGTAGCAAAAGTAGTAGAGAAGTCACTGATTTCTTGAGCATTTTCATCAGGTTTATCACCATACTCCGGGAACTTAGCAGTTCTGTCATCAGCTTCGTGATCATCAACTTTAGAGATCTCGTCTAATTTAGCAATAACCTCTTCTTTTTCAACTAAAAGCTCAGCCTTAATTTGCTTAAGGATTTCAGGGGAAATGTTTGATTTTTCATTATTTTTTGGCATAAACATTGCTTCCTTTTCCATATAGGTTTCTTTAGATAATAAAAATACGAACCAAAAGTTCTATCTCTATACTAGCTCAAACTAAGTAAAAAATCAAGGGTGTAAAGACTGTTCTTATCTTTGACAAAATATTTTTGATTTGCTATTCTTTTCTATGAGGCTAGTTGATAAAGCCTCTTTTTCTAGCTTTTAATCTAGTTTGGAGCGGTAGTTCAGTTGGCTAGAACGCCTGCCTGTCACGCAGGAGGTCGCGGGTTCGAGTCCCGTCCGTTCCGCCAAAATAATCAGTGTTTAGACACTGGTTTTTTTATTCCAGAGCTTTATAGACACAAATACCAGCAGCGATCATGACATTTAGTGATTTATTGATACCATGCATTGGTATCTCAATAATTCTGTCGGCTAATTTTATACCTTTTTTACTTAAACCATAGACTTCACTCCCAAAAACAAAAGCAATTGGTAGCTTGTAGTCAGCTTGGTCATAGCGGACTGATCGCCGGTGTTGCTCAACTGCAACTACTTCAAGATTCTTGATCGCTTTTACTTCACTAATAGCTTCGTCTATAGTTTTACAGTATTGCCAAGGGGTGAATTTATAGGTTCCGATAGAAGCTTTCTTAATCTTGGTATTAGGTGGGGTTTCAGTTTGTCCACAAAGAAATATTTTCTTGGCACCGACAGCATCAGCTAAACGAAAAAAACCACCAACATTATAGGTGTCAAAAATGTCTTCTAAAATAAAATAAATATCTTTACGCTTTAATTTCTGACCTAACTTCTTTGCCTTCTCCTCAGGAATAGTCCTTATGCTCCTAGCATTTAATACTTTCATACTTAAGTAGCTTAATTATTTTGTTTTATTCTAACATAAGAGCAGGAAAGTGGGAAGATTGTAAGTACAACCCAGGGGCGGGAGCAAAAAGATGGCCAGGATTTTGGGTTAATTGGGAGAAGGCTGGGCCGATAGAAAGGCTAGTGACTGACTCAAGACCATCTGGGTCTGGAGCGGATCACTATTCACTGGTCCTAGCACCTGCAGGATGGGCTGAAAATATTAGTAGGCAATTTATCGATGAGCGTGATTTTGGCACGCAATATATTGCCTATAGACCATAAAAATAAACCTCGTTGTTATAATACAGCGAGGTT
>CAYQEI010000016.1:8397-14982 GCA_964416495.1 uncultured Gammaproteobacteria bacterium | reverse complement strand
CGGTCAACAATAACCTCAAGATGAAGCTCACCCATACCTGAAATCAAAACTTGATTAGTCTCCTCATCAGTTTCAACTTTGAAAGTCGGATCTTCTTCAGCTAAACGCACCAGAGCAACGCCCATTTTTTCTTGGTCAGCTTTAGTTTTTGGTTCAACTGCAATTTTAATGACTGGTTCTGGGAAGCTAATTGACTCCAGTAAAACTGGCTTATTTTCCGCACATAAAGTATTACCAGTGGTAGTATTTTTCAAACCAATTACAGCTGCGATATCACCCGCATAAATTTCTTTAATTTCCTCACGATGATTGGCATGCATCCGCACTAAGCGCCCAATTCTTTCCTTATTACCAGTTGAAGCATTCAAAACATAAGAACCTGAGCTTAGTACTCCTTGATAGACACGGACAAAGCAAAGCTTACCGACAAAAGGGTCAGTCGCAATTTTGAAAGCAAGTCCAACAAAGCTCTTGCCATCATCAGCTTCAATTTTGACTAGCTCAGTCTCATCACTAGCTGATTGAGCTTCAATTGCTGGCACCTCAAGCGGTGATGGCAGGTAGTCAACGATAGCATCAAGGGCTAATTGAACACCAACATTTTGTAGAGCGGTACCACAAAGAACCGGATAGATTTCATTGTTAATTACCCCTTTACGAATAGCGCTTTTGAGTTCAGCAAGATCTAGCTCTTCTCCAGCTAAATATTTTTCCATCGCCACTTCATCACACTCAGCAGCTTGCTCCACTAAGACAGCACGGAGCTCTTCCACTTTGTCCTTGAGGTCAGCTGGGATTTCTATCTCTTCAACATTAATACCGAAATTACCAGTGAATTTATAGGCTTTTCTTTCTAGTAAATCAATCACGCCAGTCAAATTACTCTCAGATCCAATTGGAATTTGAATTGCTGCCGCTTTTTTGTTTAAGCGGTCTTTAATTGACTGAAGAGCCATAAAGAAGTCAGCCCCCATCTTATCCATTTTGTTAATAAAACAAAGACGAGGAACATTATACTTATCAGCTTGGCGCCAAACAGTCTCAGACTGTGGTTCAACTCCAGCTTGAGCATCAAAAACAGCAATTGCTCCATCTAAAACTCGCAGTGAGCGCTCAACTTCAACCGTGAAGTCAACATGACCTGGGGTGTCAATAATGTTAATCTTTTTGTTTTTCCAGAAACAAGTGGTAGCAGCGGAAGTAATAGTAATTCCCCGTTCTTTTTCTTGTTCCATCCAATCCATATCACTAGTACCTTCGTGAGTCTCGCCGACTTTGTGCTTTTTACCAGTATAAAAAAGTACCCGCTCGGAAAAAGTGGTTTTGCCAGCATCAATATGAGCCATGATACCAATATTTCTTATATTTTCTAAACTGTAGTCCCTTGACATAATCTTGATGTATTATTTCTAAATAATTATAAATTAGCGAGCGAAGTGAGCAAAGGCCTTGTTAGCCTCAGCCATACGATGAACTGTTTCTCGCTTTTTGTAAGCATTGCCTTCACCATTAGCGGCGTCTAAAATCTCATTGGCCAACTTAGCAGCCATAGAAAGCCCACGTCTTTCCTTAGCTGCCTTAATAATCCAATTACTAGCTAAAAAATAACGACGCTCACCACGAACTTGGTAAGGGACTTGGTAGTTAGCACCACCAACGCGCTTACCCCTAACTTCAACTAAAGGTGAAACTTTCTTAATTGCTTTATTGAAAATATGACGGGGGTCTTGCTTAGTCTTGTCTTTGATAATCTCTAATGAGTCATAGACGATAGACTCAGCCGTACTTTTCTTGCCATCTATCATAATGTAGTTGATAAACTTAGCGATACTAATATCACTATACTTCGGATCAGGTTTGATATCTCTTTTTGGAGCTGGTTTTCCTCTCATACGAATAATTAGTTAGCAGCTATTCTAACTGTTAATAATATAGTTAATAAATTATTTTTCTGGTTTTGGCTTCTTAGTGCCGTAAAGACTGCGAGCATTACGTCGACCTTCAACTCCAGCGGCATCATAGACTCCGCGAACAACCTTATAACGAACACCGGGTAAATCCTTTGTTTTACCACCTTTAACTAAGACGATAGAGTGTTCTTGCAAGTTATGCCCCATACCAGGAATATAGGCAGTTACTTCCATACCATTAGTTAATCTAACCCGAGCAATCTTACGTAAAGCTGAGTTCGGCTTTTTTGGAGTAGTTGTCGTTACCTTCAAACAAACGCCCTGCTTGAAAGGAGCACCTTTAGCGGTTTCTTTACGCTTGCGATGCAGAGAATCGAGGGTAACATGAAGAGCCTGAGATTTAGTCCCGGCTTTGATTTTCTTTCTACCTTTTCTTACTAGCTGATTGATTGTAGGCATACTTCTTTTTATTTACATTAAAAATTTCTAAAATTATAAACATTAAAACAATCCTGACTACTCAGGACTATATTTTTATACTTCATAATTTATCAAAATATAATAGATAAGTCAAGATAAGCCAGAGATTTAGGTCTAAGTGGAGCTAAAATAGACAAATTATTCACTTCCCTTATTCCATCCACTCTAAATTAATTTAGGCAATCTTTAGGCAACAAGAAGGTGATGGAGAAAGTAGACTGGATAAAGTATAATTTCAGGAAAGAAGAAAACAATTGTTAGAACAAAAATAAGACCATAACTACTAAGACGATAATACTTTTCTTTAGTGCTAGGGCTAAGCAGACAGCCTAAGACTTTGGAGCCATCAAGAGGTGGGAAAGGCAAAAGATTGAAAACCATTAGTAGCAAGTTAACAAAAATAGCTAAATCAATAAAACTTAGAAAACTAGGGCTTAGGCCTGGAATAAAGCGAGTTATCAGCGCCAAAGATAGAGCCAGAGCAAAATTAGCTAAAGGTCCAGCTAGGGCAATTTTAGCTTCACCAAATCTTTTATCTCTTAAATTGTTGGGGTTATAAGGGACTGGCTTTGCCCAGGCAATTACAAAATTAAGACCAGACATGATTAGTATTCCTGGTAGAATAATCGAGCCCCACAAATCTAAATGTGGAAGCGGATTTATCGTGAGACGTCCCATTCGCTTGGCAGTGTCATCTCCTTGTTGATAGGCAGCAAAGCCATGCATATACTCATGGATAACAGCGGAAAAAATTAGGACGATAATTAAAAATAGCTGAATCATATGTAAAGTAGTATATCACGACTTGATTAATTTTAAAAACATTGCTACAGTAAAATCATTAAATTTCCCCTAAAATAATAATATGGCCAAAAAATGTGACTTATGTGGACGCGGAGCAACTAAAGGAGCTAGTCGATCACACTCAAAAGTAAAGACTTTAAAGAAACAAAATATTAATCTTCAAGCTAAGACTATTTCTGGAACTAAATTCAAGATTTGTACTAGTTGCCTTAGAACGATGAAAAAGCCTGAAGTCAGTAAGAAGGCTGAGTAGTTTCTCTGTTAAAGAATTTACCTTTCAAGAATTAGAGCTAGCTCTAATTTTTTGTTGACTTCCAATCTTCTCTTCTCTCCCCTCCTAAAACGACGATAGCGAGCGATTACTACTAGGAGTATAACTAGAGAGTAATAAGCTATCATTAATCCTGGACTAAAATTAATTCCCTGGCTAGCAGGAGCTAGGCTCGCTACGGTTTTAGTTAAATTATTAAATAGTGTTAAAAGAAGATAGCTTGGACTAAAGAAAAACAAACTAAAAGCAGGAATAATTAAGCTCAAACTATAACTAAAAACCAAGCTAAATAAGAGTGGTGGCACCAACCAAGCTAGTAGGGGGTTACTAAGAAAGACTAAATAAGAAACCTGATCGAAGTGATAGCTAAGCCAAGGAAATAAAAGAATTTGGCAAGCTGTAGTAATAAGCAAGCTATCTTTCAGATACCTTAGTACTTTAACAGCTAGGCTAGTTTTGGTACTAGCTAAGCTACCCGGCAGTAGTGGGTAAATATAAATCAAAGCCACTACTGCTAAAAAAGATAGCTGAAAACCAAGGTCAGTATAGATTGATAAAGGATTTATTAGCAATAAGACATTGGCTGCTACTAACAATGAAGTTTGACTACTGGCTAAACGATGATGATAGAGTGCTAGGTAAGTTAAAGCTCCCATAATTATTGCTCTTATCGCACTGGGACTATAACTGAGTAAACTAGAATAAAATAATAGGAATAAAAAGACTAAACGCAAAGAGCAACGAAAAGAAAAGCCCAAGCGCGTAAATATAGCAAAAAATAGCGCCACCAAAATCGTAATATGAGTGCCAGATATGACTAGTAAGTGACTGAGGCCAGCCTGGCGGAAAGCCTCTTTTTCTTCCTTAAATAAATTTTTCTTCTCCCCCAGTATCAAGGCATTTGCCAGTGACGCCTCAGGCTCAGCTAAATTTCGATTAGCTAAAGCTACTAGCCTAGCTTTTATTTGACTAAACTTTGCTTTGTAGTTTTGACTTAACTTAGTTTTACTTACTAAACTAACTTGAGGATAATACATCGTTGCATAAATTCCCTGGCTAGCTAAATAATTGTAGTAATTGAAATCATCAAAAATAGGAGCTTCATCTAAGCGTCCACTAATAAGTAATTTATCGCCATAGCTGTAGCTAGGCTGAAGTCT
Source organism: uncultured Gammaproteobacteria bacterium (assembly GCA_964416495.1). GTDB lineage: Bacteria > Patescibacteriota > Patescibacteriia > Patescibacteriales > UBA12465 > UBA12465. The sequence goes on along the minus strand of CAYQEI010000016.1, from coordinate 10,357 downwards.
TAGTGTCAAAAGTATCTTACTATCCTCCAAACAAACGACTACACTTTGACTGCTAACACTATTCCCAACTGCTTGGCAAACTATGGCGACAAACTCCAGCTTTTTACCATAATGACTACTGATTGAAAGCGGGGCTTGGTGATAATCTTGATAAGGGTGGTAGCCTAAAATAAGTAAAAAAACGAACAATAATAGATTAAGGTTAAAAAAGAATCTCCCTTTTGTAAAAACAAAACTACTGCTCATATAAGCAGTAGTTTAAAGGATTAAATTTAAGCTAGCACTAAACTAAAACTGCCCAGCCTTTAAGGTGGCGCTAATTAAATCATTTAAATCACCATCTAAAACTGCTTCGACATTTTTAATTTCTAAATTACTGCGATGGTCTTTAACCAACCTATTACCATAAAGAAAATAAGAACGAATTTGCTGACCCCAGGTAGCTTGCTTTAGACCAGTCTTTAACTCATCAGTTTGAGCCCTCTTTTCTTCTTCTAATTTTTGTGCCAAACGTTGGCTAAGGATTTTTAGTGCATTTTCTTTATTTTGTTGTTGCGATCTCTCAGTTTGACAAGTCACTACTAAGTCACTGGCTTTATGTTTTATTCTGACCGCTGAATCGGTAGTATTGACACTTTGCCCACCTGGACCACTAGCATGAAAAGTGGTAATTTCGATATCATTATCATTGATTTGTGGCACTAGCTCAGTCGGTAAAATCGGAATGACTTCAACTAAAGCAAAGGAAGTTTGACGTAAATTATCGGCATTAAAGGGTGAATTACGTAGGAGGCGATGAACACCAATTTCTGCTTTAAGTAATCCATAGACATTGAGGCCCTTTATCTCTAAACTAACACTTTTAATGCCGGCTTCAGCACCGTAACTTTGATCTAAAATTTTAGCTTTGAAGCCTTTGCGCTCACAAAAACGTAAATACATCCGCTCTAACATTTGTGCCCAATCTTGGGCATCAACTCCACCGACGCCAGAATAGATACTCAAAATTACATTATATTTATCGTATTCACCTTGACTATAGAGCCGTTGTTCTAGCTCTACTAAGGCCTGCTCAATCTCCAGGCTAATGCCAATAAATTCCTTTTCCCAACCAGATTCAGTTTGAGCAAGCTCTAGCCAAGTATCAATCTTATCCCTTAATTCCTTTATTTGACCTACTTCTAAGCTAAGAGTTTGTTGCTCCTGACTTAAAGCTTGCGCTCGAATTTGATCTTGCCAAAAATCAGGTCGACTTAACTCTAAATTAAGTTCAGTCAACCTCTTTGTTTGACTAGTAAAATCTAGGTCCTTTTCTAAGCTTTCTAACTGTTCTTTGTATTGTTGAAGTTTACTAAGAGGCACAAATAAAAATATTAGGGTTTAATTATTATTTATTGATTGGGGTTTAACTATTATTTAGTATAATAAAACTCGACTAAAAAGTCGAGTTTATGTATTACAATTTAATAAAATAATTGATGAACAGATTAGCGCTTTGACCACTGTGGAGCTTTACGGGCTTTCTTCAAACCGGGCTTCTTTCTTTCCACTTGTCTCGGGTCACTGGTAAGGAAATCGTGAGCTTTAAGGACTTCTTTTGCTTCTGGATCAACTAATAAAATTGCGCGAGCAATGCCTAGACGAATAGCTTCAAGTTGACCAGTATTGCCACCACCTTTTACAATTACGGAGAAATTATAGTCACGAGCATGACCAGTCGCCTTTAGGGGTTGTACCATTATGCTATAGGCATCAGGGCTAAAGTATTCACTAGCTTTAACATTGTTTACCATTAAAACTCCTTTACCTTGAGGATATAAGCGTACTTGAGCAACGGCTTGCTTGCGTCGGCCGATACTTTTTTTATATTCACCACTAAAATCTTCACTGCTTAGAGCTTCTTCCTTCTTGGCTTTGTCTTTATTATCGACTTTAGCTGAGCTAGTAGCTTTCTTTTCTT
>CAYQEI010000016.1:3660-8387 GCA_964416495.1 uncultured Gammaproteobacteria bacterium | reverse complement strand
TTGATACTTCTGCCATATTATCTAATTATTAATCTTTTTAGCATTGCTGGCCTTAATCTAGTTGCTGGCAACATTTGACGGACTGCCCGCTCTAGGACTAAAGCGGGATTTTTGGCATAAACTTCAGCCATTTTGGTAGTTTTGAGATTACCAATATAACCAGTCGGTTGGTAGTACTCCTTTTGTTCTAATTTCTTGCCAGTAAATTTAAGTTTGTCGATATTTGTTACTTCAACAATATCACCTAAATCAAGGTGAGCTTGAAACTCGGGCTTATTCTTTCCTCTGAGTAAAAGGGCAATTTGAGTTGCTAAGCGACCAAGTGACTGCCCAGTGGCATCTATTTTATGAGTTTTTCTTTCTACTTTATTCATAGGTTTAGACTAATTCTATTTGTGCCATCTCAGCGCCATCGCCTTGTCTGACACCTAACTTAACTATCCGGGTATAACCACCTGGTCTTTCCTGGTAACGAGGAACTAAGACCTCCAGTACTTTCTCGACAGCTTTTTTATCAGGTAATACTTGAAGTAGGGCTCGACGAGCATTGAGATCAGCTGGTCTAGCTTTAGTAATTAATTTTTCTAAAATAGGTCGAACCGCTTTGGCTTTAGCCTCAGTTGTTTTTACCTTTTCATATAAAATAATACTAGTAGCTAAGTTCCTTAACATCAGCTCGCGTTGACTTTTCTCTCGGCCTAATATAGTGGTCTTGTTTCGATGTCGCATATTCCTTACTTAATAAAATCAATAAATATTTATAATTACTTCTTACTAGTTTTAGAGGTAGTTTTTTTGTCCTCAGCTTTAGCTTTAGTTGCCTTCTTGGCAGTCTTAGGGGCTGGCTTCTTTGCCTCTTTCTCTGTCTCTTCTTCTCCCTCTTCTTTTTCTTGACTGTCATCAGCTTCAGCACCAGGCATTAAAGCTTGATATTGATCAACTAAAATATCAACTGCAGCCTTGTAGGCATCTTCAGGGCTAAGCGTACCATCAGTTTTGATGTCTAAGCTTAGCTTATCCCAGTTAGTCATCTTTCCGACTCGAGTATTTTCTACTTTCAAGCTAACTAAGGAAACTGGAGAGAATATTGAGTCAATTTCAAGGAAACCAACTTCTTTATTCTCATTATTACCTTCAGCAATCTTGTAGCCACGGCCTGAGTTAACGATAATTTCAACTTCAAGGCTACCTTTGGGGTCAGTAATTTTCGCTAAAACTAATTTAGGGTTCTTAATCTCTAAACGACTATCTTTCTTAATATCAGCAGCGGTAACAGTCTTTTTGCCACTGACTTTAAGTTCTAGACGAATATCTTCTTCTTCATCGCTAAATATTTTCATCCTTAACTCTTTGAAGTTAAGTAAAATCTCTAAAACATCTTCTTGGATATGAGCTAGAGTCATAAATTCATGACTAGCTCCTTTTATTTTGACACTAGTTACCGCTGCTCCTGGTAGAGAAGACAATAATACCCGACGCAAGGAATTACCTAGAGTCATGCCATAGCCAGGAAATAATGGCTCAATGGTAACTACTCCTTGATTGGGATCAGAGCTAGCTTGATAACTAATTTTTTTAGGATTAGCGATTTTTTTCATATTATTTTTTATTTTGAATAAAATTCAATAATCATTTGCATATTGATACCTGGTGGCAGGTCCTCATCTTTAGGGAGATGAAGAACTTTGGCTACTTGAGTTTTGGGATCAAGATTTAGCCAACCTGGTCTTTCCGTACGAGTAAGAGCTTCGGTAATGTTACGGAAGTAAGGGCTCTTCTCACTCTTTTTCCTAACCTTAATTACTTGACCAGCTTTGACGATAAAGGAAGGAATATCAACTTTATGATCATCAACCATAAAATGGCCATGATTTACCAATTGACGAGCTTGTGCTCTTGAAGTAGCAAAACCTAAACGGAAAATAACATTATCTAAACGAGACTCTAATAAGCCTAAGAAATTCTTCCCAGCATCACCTTGTTTTTTGGTGGCTTTAAGGAAAGTAAGACGGAACTGCTTTTCTGATAAACCATAATAGCGCTTTGCTTTCTGCTTCTCAGCTAACTGTGTCCCATAGTCACTGAGGCGACGACGGGGTCGACTACCATCAGTTCCAGGAGTATAATTCCTTTTTATTATTGCACATTTAGGACCAAAGCAACGTTCTCCTTTGAGAAAAAGCTTTTCTCCAACTTGACGACATTGCCGGCATTGACTATCTAAATTTCTGCCCATACTAAATTACTTAAATATATTTATTAAACTCGGCGTGGCTTTTTAGGGCGACAACCATTATGAGGTACAGCGGTAGTATCTTTAATCGAAATAACCTCAAGACCATTAGCATTTAAAGCGCGGATAGCTGACTCACGGCCAGTGCCAACTCCAGAAACATAAACATTAACCTCAGCTAAACCATACTCTTCTTTAGCTTTAGTAGCAGCAATTTTGGTAATAATCTGAGCTGCATAAGGAGTTGATTTTTTTGCTCCACGGAAACCAGCCACACCAGCAGAAGCCCAAGAAATAACATCACCTTTATTATCAGTTAGGGTAACGATGGTGTTATTATAGGTTGCTTGAATGTAGGCATTACCAGACTTTACAGTTTTAGCTACTTTTTTCTTCTTCTTTTTGATTTGCTTTTTAGCTCGAGCTGCTTTATTACGCTCAAGCTTCTGCTTGATGTCTTCAGGGAGATCATCGCTAGTGGCATCAAATGAAAAAGTATCTGAATCAGCTTCCTCTTTTCCAGCTACTTCTAGTTCTGGCTCTACTTGAGTATCTTTAACATCAAGCTCTTTAGCTTGAGGCTCATCAGTCTTTAACTCCGCTTGAGCATCACTTTGCCTTTCTTTGTTTTCTTTATCTGACATAATAAAATTGAATAATTTTTAAATTAAGTCTTTTGTAGACCAGCCTTACTTTTACCGCTACCCATGGTAACTCTTTTATTACCCCGTACAGTTCGACTATTAGTTTTGGTTCTTTGTCCCCGAACTGGTAGCCTCCGGCTATGTCTTAGCCCTCGCAAACTATTAATGTCTTTAAGGCGCCTAATATTTCCTTGCACTTCACGACGCAAATCACCCTCAACGACATATTTCTTCTCCACTAAGTCACGTAAAGTGTTTACTTCCGCTTCACTTAACTCACTTACTCGCTTATTAGTATCAATCTTAGCTTCGAGTAGTATTTTAGTTGCCAGTGAACGACCTATCCCATAAATATAGGTTAGGGCGATAGCGACTCTTTTTTCGGTTGGAATGTTAATTCCTGATATTCTTACTGCCATAAAATAAAAATTAACCCTGTCTTTGTTTGTGTTTAGGGTTCTTGCAAATAACGTGGACCCGACCTTTGCGTCGCACTACTTTGCAGTCTTTACAGATTTTCTTTGCACTAGACCTTACTTTCATATTAATTAATACCTTAATCTATCAACAAAATAAATTTTACTTGGGCTAACTTAGAGCCGATAGGTGATTCGTCCCTTAGTTAAATCATAGGGGCTAATCTCCAGTCGCACTCTATCACCCGGTAACAGTCGGATGCGATTCATCCGCATTTTACCAGATAAATGAGCCATGACTTCATGGCCATTATCAAGTACGACTCTAAAGCTAGCAGCTGGCATCAGCTCAATTACCTCTCCTTTCATCTCAATAAAATCTTTGGCACTGAGAGTTTCTGAGCTATTGCTGTTTTTACTCATGTTCTTAATCTTAACAAAAAAAAGTTTGATAAAGATTGTCAATCTTATCAAAATTTAAAAATATTTTATTACTTTATTTACAATAATATTCTTAATAAATTTATTATAGAGATAAATTACTGCCTTGTCAAGCTTAGAGCTATTCTTGGCTAAATTAATTAACTCTACTAGAACTATAACTCACTATTCCCCTAAAACTGCCTTTATCCGTCTTACTCCAGCAGAAGAAGATCCTTCTTTACTAATCCTAAAATGACTTAATTGAGCTGTATTTTCTACATGAGGACCACCACATATTTCTTGGGAAAAAGCCTGACTATAGTCAACTACACCGTTAACTACTGGAGCCACAGTATAGACTTTCACTTTTTCTTCATATTTTGAATCAAAAACACCAATCGCACCACGTTCTCTAGCTTCACTTAGGCTAAGCTCAGTTTGAGTTACCGGCAACTTAGCGGTTATGGCCTGGTTAACTAAATCTTCTACTTGTTTAATCTGCTCAGGAGTCATTTTCTCGCCATAGGAGAAATCAAAGCGAAGTCGCTCAGCAGTGATGTTACTTCCCCTTTGCTCTACCCCGTCTCCTAAGACTTTACGAAGAGCCGCTAACAACAAATGAGCTGCGGTATGCAATCTTGTAGTTGCTTCACTATTATCTGCTAGGCCACCCTTGAACTTTCCCGCCGCAGCTGTGCGAGACAAAGCTTGATGTTTCTTGAGCTCTTCATCAAAGCCCTCCTTATCAACCTTGACCCCAGCCTCAGTAGCTAAATCAATTGTGATCTCTAAAGGAAAGCCATAACTTTGGTAAAGTCTAAAGGCCTCAACTCCACTAATATCACTTTGCTTAATTTTGTTAAACTCAACTAAGCCACGCTCTAAAGTTTGCCTAAATTTATGCTCTTCAGTGCTAATTGCCTCAATAACTACGCTTTCATTTTGTCTCAACTCAGGATAGAAATCCTCATAATCAGCAATCACCAGCTTAGCTAAATCAGCTAACCATAA
>CAYQEI010000016.1:0-3560 GCA_964416495.1 uncultured Gammaproteobacteria bacterium | reverse complement strand
GCTTTGTCTTTATTATATTCCATAAAAACATTATTCCAGATCTCAACCCAAGTATCATCATCAGCATCAAACTGCTCTGGAACTGATCCAGCTACTAAAGGCCAATAAAATATCTCAGTATCAGGCCCACAAGGGCCAGTTTCTCCAGCTGGACCCCACCAATTATGCTCTTTGGGTAATTTGATTAAACGAGTCAGGGGTAAGTTATGGGCTTTGAAAATCTCTTGCCAAATTTGATATGACTCTTCATCAAAAGGAGCGTTATCATCACCAGCAAAAACAGAAACCGCTAAGCGCTTAGGGTCTAAATTGAGATAATCAGGACTAGTGAGGAACTCAAAACTGTAGTCAATTGCTTCCTTCTTGAAATAATCACCCAATGACCAATTACCTAACATCTCAAAAAAAGTATGATGAGTTTTATCACCAATCTCTTCAATGTCACTAGTACGAATACATTTCTGAGCACCAACTAATCTCTTACCACCAGGATGCCTCTCCCCTAACAAATATGGGACTAAGGGTTGCATACCAGCAGTGGTAAATAACACAGTCGCATCATTTTCTGGTAGCAAAGAAGCACTCGAGATTGCAGTATGCCCTCGATCGCTAAAATATTTAATAAATTTTTCACGCAATTGCTTAGCAGTCATAATAACTTAATACTTTTCTTATTAGCTATATTATATTAACTTCTAGCTCTAAATCAAGCCCAAACATCGCTTTGACTTTTTCTTGAACTAACCTACTTAGTTGAAAAATCTTATCAACATCACCACCTTCGTTAATTAATACCAAGGCCTGTTTTTCATACATTCTCACCCCAGCAAAATCTTTACCCCGAAAACCAGCTTGATCAATTAGCCATCCAGCCGCAATTTTATAGCCCAAATCACATTGATAGCAAGGCATATCAGGGAACTTTTCTTTAAGGGTCTGGTAGGTTTCAACTGAGACTTCTGGGTTTTTGAAAAATGAACCGGCATTGGGTAGGCGATAGGGGCTAGGTAGTTTTTGCTCCCTAATGCTAGCAATTGTCTCAATAACGTCCTTTAATTGAGGCTCATTAATACCTCTTTCGAGAAGGGTTTTATTAATACTACCATAGTCTAATTTTAATTTCTTCCGTTTACTTAAAGTAAAGAAAACTTCATAAATAAAGTAGCGTCCTTTATACTCTCTTTTGAAAATACTATCGCGATAGGCAAATTGACACTCTTCTTTGCTAAAGATACGCTCCTTGCCACTTGTTAGATCAAAGGCTCGTAACTTCAGAAATGTATCCTTGAGCTCAACTCCATAAGCACCAATATTTTGGACTGGGGCTGCTCCCACTGTTCCGTAGATTAGATAAAGATTTTCCAAACCATATAAATTATGTTCAGCCGAAAAAGCAACTAATCTTGTCCAAATCTCACCGCTATAGGCTGATATTATTGTCTCATCTTCAGTTTCACTAACAATACGCTTACCCCGAATCTCATTTTTTATCACCAAACCCTCTATCTGTGCCTGACAAACAACATTAGAGCCACCCCCTAAAACAGTAACTTTTATATTCTTCTCCTTAGCAAATTTAATTGCCTCCATTAGCTCCTCTTTGTTGGTAACAATAGCAAAATACTGGGCTTGAGCTTTTAGCTTCAGGGTATTGTGTGCCTCTAAGTTGTAGTTCTCTTCAATCTTGAGCATAGATTTAGTTATTTTTATTTAATAATTTATCAGCTAAACGAAAGACATCGCCTGCTCCCATTAAAAGTAGAACCTGATCTTGATCTAAACTTGTTTTCAAGGCTTGATAAATCTCGTCCATCTGGTGCTTTGAGTGAACCAACTGGGATAAGCCCTCTTTCTTATTATACTCCCTTATCGCCTGAGCCAGCTTGGCACTAGATGTGCCACCTTGCTTTTCTCGAGCAGAGCCATAGATATCTAAAATAAATAATTCATCGGCTAAAGTAAAGCTGGAGACAAAGTCAGCAAATAGAGACTTAGTTCGAGTATAGGTGTGAGGGTGGAAAACTAAAATTATTTTCTTATCAGGCCAACTAGCTTTGATGCTAGCTAAGGAGGCCTTAATTTCAGTCGGGTGATGAGCGTAATCATCAATAATTAGAGCATCATTGGAGTATCCCTTCTTTTCCATTCGTCTAGTTGTACCAGTAAAGCTGGCTAGATATTTTTTTATTTTAGTCTCATCTAAACCTAAATGGAAGCAAGTAGCAATAACCGCCAAAGCATTAGCAACATTATGCTCTCCCACTAAAGCAATCTCAAACTGCCCTAAATCATTTACTTGGAAATACTGGCGACCATTCTTGATCTCTAGTTTTGAAGCCAGGTAGTCTGCTTTTATATCTGCAGTGCTATCAGTACTGATGCCATAGCTAATGGTTTTAGCTAGGCTCTGCTTTTTAATCAAAGCAGTATGAGGATCATTTTCATTAAGTATTAAAAACCCGGAGTGAGGAATCTTTTCTATAAAATCAAGAAAAACTTGAGTGTAGCTTTGCTTATCTTTGAAATAGTCAGGATGATCAAAGTCAATGTTATTTAACAAAACTCCCCAAGGTTGGAAATAGGCTAGCTTATTTTGATATTCATCAACTTCAGCGATAAATAGGTCAGAATTACCAACTAAGCCACTACCGCCAAACTGGGGAACGCTTGAGCCAACTAAAACATTGGGTTGATAATCTGCTTGTGATAAGACATAGCCCAACCAGGCAGTCACTGTTGTTTTGCCATGGCTACCACAAACAGCAATTCCCTTTTTGGCGTTAAAGAGCTCTGCTAATGCTTGTGGGTAACTATAGATAGAAAAACTTTTATCTTTCTTGTGCCGTTTAATTAAATACTTAAGCTCTTCATTGTTGATTCTAGTATAAGCAGTTGAATGAATTACTACATCCAAGTTAGCAGGTATGTTAGCTACAGAGAAAGGGCTCTTCACTGGAATCTTTAGCCCGGCTAAAACCTCATCGGTCAAAAATGTTTCACTAATATCTGAGCCACTAACTATCTGTCCAGACTGTTGCAAGAATTGAGCTAACATAGTCATCCCTACCCCTTTAATGCCGATGAAATAGATATTATGTTGTTTATTGTTAGTTAACATTATTTTTTAGCTATATCTAAAATTAATTGAGCTAGAGCCTGACTTGCTCCAGTTTTCATTACTTTAGCAATATTTTTCTGATACAGATCAATTCGTGCTTTATCCTGCCAAAGTTGTAGGACTGCTTCAACAAAGCTTTCCGCCCCAAGTTTAGTTTGCTCTAACACTAAAGCTGACTCAGTATCTATAAAAATATCGGCATTATCCTCTTGATGACTGTTGGGGATTGGGATAAGAACGCTCAGCTTCCGCAAAGCACATAACTCAGTGATAGTAGCTAGACCACAGCGTGAGACGACAATATCAGCTAAAGCTAATAAAGCTAACATCTCCTCATTACTGACAAACTCATGTTGCTGGTAGTCTTTCTCACTCAGCAAAGACTTCCTTGCCTCAGGCTCAAGACCTTTACCTACTCCAGTTAAATGAATAACCTGGAAAG
>CAYQEI010000015.1:314-15423 GCA_964416495.1 uncultured Gammaproteobacteria bacterium | reverse complement strand
ATGACGTCAAATCAGCATGGTTCTTACGCCTTGGGCAACACACGTGCTACAATGGGAGGTACAGAGGGAAGCCAAACCGCGAGGTGGAGCCAATCCCTAAAAACCTTTCTCAGTTCGGATTGGAGGCTGCAATTCGCCTCCATGAAGTTGGAATCGCTAGTAATCGTGGATCAGCTATGCCACGGTGAATACGTTCTCGGGTCTTGTACTCACCGCCCGTCACGTCAAGGAAGTTGGCAGTGCCCGAAGGCTCACTTTAGTGGGACGAAGGCAAGGCTGATGACAGGGATGAAGTCGTAACAAGGCATCCGTAGCGGAAGCTGCGGATGGATCACCTCCTTTCTAGGGAGTATTTCTTCTCTAAATGAGAAGAAATGGTCGCCTCTAACATTGGGTTAGAGTGGTTGCTCGGTATTTATACTTGGTAACAAAAAAGAATTGATGCTTATTAGACTCATAATTTCACCATAAATAGAAAAAGAGTAGTGTTTGCTACTCTTTTTTTTATCTTATTTTCTAATATTTTTTCCCTATTCCTTGATTTATATGCCACTACTCAATAGATTAAAGATTCAACCCAATTAATTCTTTAATCTGGTTAAGCTTAGCTTTAGTTAGCTTATTAGCTTTAACTGCACCTTGCTCTAGGACAGCTAAGGCCTGCTCATCACTTATCTGATTATAGCGGTCTTGAAATTGACTCAAAAACTTTGCCACCACTTCAGCTAGATCAGTTTTGAATTGGGCATAAGTCTTATCTTTATAGTCTTTTTCCAGACGTGGTATTTCACGATTACCTAGTTGCGCGTAAATTGTTAGTAAGTTGCTTAGAGCTGGTTTTATCTCTAAATTATAGTAAATATCAGAGCCAGAGTCTGTTACTGCTTTCATAATCTTTTGTTTTGCTAGTATAGGATCGTCTAATAGGAAAATGGTATTGTTTTTGTTAGCATCGCTTTTATCCATCTTCTTACTTGGGTCTAAAAGTGCTTTTACCCTAAAACCTTCTTTTTTAATCACCGCTTTAGGTAATACAAATGTCTCTGTCTTCAGCAATTGATTAAAACGCCTTCCTATAATCCGGGCTAACTCAACATGCTGGGCTTGGTCCTCTCCGACTGGAACAACCTCTGTATCGTAGAGTAAAATATCAGCTGCCATTAAAATTGGATAAGAAAATAAGCCAACACTGACATTTTTCCCTTCCTTTACTCTCTTTTCTTTATACTGAATCATCCTTTCTAGCTCAGACATGGTTGCTCCATAACAACTCAAAATCCAAGTTAGCTCAGTATGGGCGCAAAGGGCTGATTGCTGGAAAATTATTGATTTTTCTGGGTCTAGACCAGCTGCTAAATAGACTTTTATTAGTTTAAGGATGTTTTCTTTCAAGGCTAGAGGGTCTTGGAAGACGGTAATGGCGTGGTAATCAGCAATTGAGAAAATAGAATTGTAGTCAGCTTGCAATTTAGACCAATCAACTATGGTGCCGATATAATTAGCAATGCTTAAATCTCCACTAGGCTTTACTGCAGAAAATAGAATTTGTTTTTTTGACATATGTTTTTATTATCTTTATTCATTTTAATCTAAAAGTTAGGGAAAAGCAATTAAACAATGAGATAAATAAATTAATAAGAGATGGTTGAATTATTACTAATTTATGGTACTATAATTTAAGTTTATCAATAAACTTTTTTAATTTTTCGGGCTGTAGTATACTGGTAGTACGCATGCATGGGGTGCATGTAGACCCGGTTCGATTCCGGGCAGCCCGACACCCCGAGATTTTGTTTTAATTAATAGCGCAAGAATTATCACCTATGATAGATTTTAATAAGGACTTAAAGGAAGAGACTAATGAGTTAGATAAAGATCATGATATCAATGATTTCAATCAAGATGCTCCTGTAAGCACTAAAAAAAGGAAGAAATTCTCTTTTTATATAATCAGTTTTCTTGTTGTTGCCTTAGTGTTTTCTGGAAAAGTAATCATGTCTAGCCAAAACGCTCAAGAGTGGTTGAGTAACCATAACTTTTTTAATACTCTAAAACAATTTATTCCTAGTGACAACAAACAAGTTGCTGGAGAAAATGAGGATCGAATTAATATTCTTCTTTTAGGGATGGGCGGTGAAGGTCATGATGGACCCTATCTAACCGATACTATTATGATTGCTAGCCTGAAACCTTCTACCAAGCAGGTCTCTCTTCTTTCTATTCCTCGTGATCTCTATATTCCTATTCCTGGTTATAATTGGGGCAAGATTAACAATGTTAACGCTTATGCTGAGGCTAACAAGAAGAACGGCTCTTTGGAAACGGCAAATGCCTTAGCTGAACTATTTGATATTCCGCTCCATTATTATGTCCGGGCTGACTTCCAAGGATTTATTAACATAATTAATGAAATTGGTGGAATTGATGTTAATGTTGAAAATACACTTGAAGATCCTGCCTATCCTATTTTAGGACAAGAAGACAATCCTAATTATTATGCTCGCTTTGAGCATCTATATGTCAAAGCTGGCCTACAGAAAATGGATGGAAGCCTTGCTCTCAAATTTGTTCGCTCTCGCCATGGCTATAATGGTGAAGGGTCTGATTTTGCTCGAGCAAGAAGACAACAATTAGTCCTAGAGGCGGTAAAAAACAAATTGTTTTCTAAGCAAACCCTCCTCAACCCTGTTACTATTTCTCATTTAATTAAAGAATTTAACCAGCACATCAATACCAATCTTGAATCTTGGGAAATATTACGGATCTGGAGTATGTTCAAAGACACGCCTCGCGATAATATAATAAATAATGTTCTAAGCGATGCCCCCAATAATTTCCTAGTAGCTTCAACAGCTGACTCTGGCGCCTTCATCTTGAGTCCAAAAACTGGTAACTTCTCCGCAATTAAATCTATGATCAAATCTATCTTTCCAGAAATAGAGGTTATTGAAGAAGAGGATGAAGTAGAGGAGTTAAGTGAAACTTTGCCAATCGCTACTGAGTTGAAAAAAGATACCATAAAAATCGCGGTCTTAAACGGAACTTGGATTACAGGTTTAGCTGCCAAAACAACAAACCTATTAAACAGCGATGGCTACCGGGTCTCTCTTACCGAAAATGCCCCTGAGCGAGACTACAGTGATTCATTTTTATTAGATTTAAGCTATGGCCAACTAAAAGAGATAATCGCCGATCTTGAAAATACGACTGGTATTGAACAAAGCTTTTCCCAGCCGAGTTGGTTAGAAAATTATCAAAATCAAAATCCGGATATAGATATAATAATTTTACTAGGAACCGATAATAATAAATAAATGAAAAACGATAGTGACAATTTAGCAACTGTAGTAATCTGTGGGCGTCAAAATGTAGGTAAATCAACTTTATTTAATACTTTGATTGAAAAAAACCATGCCCTTGTCTCCGATATCGCTGGTACTACTAGGGATAGCAACCAGGGAGTAGTTGAGTGGAATAGAAAAAGTTTTAGTTTAATTGATACAGCTGGTCTCCTTGAAGCCCAGCTTCTTTCCAAGAAGAAAATTAAGGTTAAAGACCAAATTGATCAACTAGCTCACGGCCAAACCATTGATTACCTCAAGCAAGCCGACTTGATAATTTTTTTAGTTGATGTAAAAGTCGGCCTTACCAGTGAAGATTTAGATTTAGCTCGAGCAATCTATCAATCAGAGCGTCTGAAAAAAAGAACTATTTTAGTGGCCAACAAAGTTGACAATAATCGACTGCTCGGTGAAGTCGCTCAGTTTAATAAGTTGGGTTTAGGTGAGCCTTTGGCGGTATCTGCTATTAATGGCTCTCGCACTGGCGACCTGCTTGACTTAATTGTATCTCAACTTAAACCAAAGAATAAAAAGAAAAAAACTGTAACTCCAGAACCACAAAATCTTATTAAAGTTTGTCTGCTAGGAAAACCAAATGTAGGCAAGTCATCTTTATTTAACTCTATTTTAGGTTATGACAAGGTCATTGTCAGTCCACAAGCTCATACCACCCGAGAACCACAACATGTTGATGTTACTTATAAAGATCGCTTGATCCGCTTTATTGATACCGCTGGTATTTCTAAGAAAACTCAGAGAAAAAAGAGCTTGGAAAGACTGGGAATAGAAAAATCAATTAACAGTTTAAAAAAGTCAGACATCGCTTTGCTCATCTTAGATATTAGTGAGCCTATCACCCACCAAGACTTAAGTTTAGTCGATGAAATTGTCAAAGAACAAATCAGCTTATATATTATTGCTAATAAGTGGGATTTAGTTGAGGATAGGGATACAAAGAAATGGACTAATTATGTCTATACTCGACTTCCTTTTGCCCTTTGGGCTCCACTCCAATTCTTATCAGCTAAAACAGGAGAAAAAGTAAATAAAATAATGGATACCATTTTAACCATCGCTGATGAGAGACAACAAGAGTTAAGTCCTTCGCAAACTGAGAAGTTGTTAAAACGAATTGTAAAAATTCACAAACCAGCAAAAGGTAAGGGTACTAAGGCACCGCACATTTTTGAGTTTAGACAAATAAAAAGTAACCCCCCTAAATTTATTGTTAGAATTGGCGCTAACGATAACCTTCATTTCTCTTATGTTCGTTTTATGGAAAACAGACTAAGAGAAAAAACAAGCTTTTTAGGGACACCAATTGTGATTTCAGTCATCAATAACAAAAAAGGTGGAGATAATTTAAATAAAGTAATTATATGAAATTAATTGCTTGCCTGGGTAACCCAGGTGATAAATATATTAAATCACGTCACAATGCTGGTTGGATTTTTATCGATAATCATCTCGGTGATGTTACTTGGGAGCATAATAAAAAATTTAATGCCTTAGTCTATCGCAATAGTGACCTTATTTATCTCAAACCGCTTACTTTTATGAACAACTCTGGCCTAGCTGTCAGACGCGCTCTTGATTACTACAAATTAATGCCAAAAAAATTTGGCTTGATTACAAAACAAAAACAAGACCTCAGTTCAATCCTATTAGTCATTCATGACGACCTTGATCTAAACTTTAATCAAGAGAAACTCTCTCTTAACTCCGGTAGTGCTGGTCACCGTGGTGTAGAATCTGTCATTAACCACTTAAAAACTAAAAACTTTAGTCGTCTTCGCTTGGGTATAAAAAATGACTCACTGCGCCAACAAATCCCTCCACAAAACTTTGTCCTCCAAAACTTTAGTGAACAAGAATTAACTGCTCTAGAAGCTAAAGCTAAGACTTACTCATTAGAACAATTTTTGAGTTTATAGCTTTAACAGTAAATTATTAATCTAGTTTAAGCTCTAAGTATTACTATAGAGATACTATGAGCTTAAACCTTTCTCCAAGTTATTTACTTAGTCTTGCCTATTGTCCCTTTTTGGACACAGAGGAGATTTTGGCTTTGCTTCAAATAAGACCTGATTTACTCAGTAAAAATACTAGCCAGCAATTACGCGATTATCAAGCGGGATTTAACTATCACCATGAGCTGGCTCTATTAAGGAAATATTCCATTCACTTTCTCAGTCTATTTGATTCTAATTACCCTGCTTGTTTTAGGGATCTATTTGTCCCGCCCCCTTTTATCTTCTGCCAGGGTAATTTAGAGCTACTAACTAGCAATAACTACAATTTAGCTGTTGTTGGTTCACGTCAACACTCCATTAACGCACCAGCAGTGATTGATAAGCTACTAAAGTTTAACTCTAATATTCCACCGATCACTATTATAAGTGGCCTAGCTCGAGGAGTAGATACTTTAGCGCACCAAATTGCCCTAGATCAAGGACTACCTACCATCGCCATTCTTGGTTCTGGTTTATTCCAAGAAAACATTTATCCTCCAGAAAATACAGGGCTAGTGCAAAGGATTGTGAACAACAACGGCCTGGTCATCTCTGAATTTGCTCCCAACAGTGGTCCGTTAGCGTCCAACTTTCCCAAAAGAAACCGTCTAATTTCAGCTTTAGCTCAATCAATTCTAATTATTGAAGCTGGTCAAAGGTCAGGGGCTTTAATAACTGCCCGCATCGGTCTTGATTTAAATAAAGACATCTTAGCAGTACCCGGAAGCATTCTTTCGCCGACTCATCTTGGTAGTAATAAGTTAATTCAGTCTGGTGCTTACCCTATTACTACTAAGTCTGACTTAATAAACTTTATTACAAATTAGTTGACAGTTCATCAATTAATAGTACACTTAAAATAAACCTTTAAATTGTTAAATTACAAATATGAACTTAATAATAGTTGAGTCACCAACAAAAGCTAAGACTATTAGTCGCTTCCTCTCAGGTAAATACAAAGTAGAGTCTTCGCTTGGTCATATCCGAGATTTACCAAAAACTGTTTTGGGAGTTGATGTTGATAATAGCTTTGAACCAAAATATGTTATTCCTCCAAAGGCTAGAAAGACTATCTCTACCCTAAAAGCTCTAGCTAAACAAGCTGATCGAGTAATTCTTGCCTCTGATGAAGACAGGGAAGGTGAGGCAATAGCTTGGCATTTACAACAGGTTTTATCCTTATCTGACAATAGCTATGAGCGAATTGTTTTTCATGAAATCACCAAAGACGCTATCACTAATGCCTTAGCTAATCCTCGTCAAATTAACCTCGCTATGGTTGACTCACAGCAAGCTCGTCGTATTTTAGATCGTTTAGTAGGCTACAAACTTTCTCCATTTTTATGGAAAAAAGTAGCCAAGGGCCTATCAGCTGGTCGAGTACAAAGCGTTGCGATTAGACTTATTGTTGAAAGAGAACGAGAAATCCAGGTCTTTGTTAGTGAGAGCTACTGGTCTCTTGATACCCTCCTTAAAGGTAAGGCTCTAGATGAATTAAAAGCAAAGCTTGTAAAGATTAATGATAAAACTATAGGTCGTCTTGATATTAAAGAAAATCAAGCAAAGGAGTTGGAATCAAAGCTAAAGCAATCTAAGTATTCAGTCGCTAAAGTTACCAAAAAACAGGTCAAAAAATCTCCTCCACTACCATTTACTACTGCTAGCTTGCAACAGACCGCTAACCGTAATTTAGGTTTTAGTGCTAAACAGACCATGACTTTAGCACAAAAGTTATATGAAAAAGGTTATATCACTTACATGAGAACCGATTCCTATAATCTCTCCTCTAAGTTTAGAGAATCTTCTAACTTATGGCTGAAAAATAATTTGGGAGAAAAATATCTAAGCACTACTAAAAGAATAATAAAGAATAAAGGCGCCCAAGAGGCTCATGAGGCTATTCGACCGACTGAGATAGAAAGCACTCCAGAGCAAATGGAGAAAAAACTTGAGAGTGGTGAAGCAAGGTTGTATAAGTTAATTTGGCAAAGAGCTCTATCTAGCCTAATGTCACCAGCAATAATAAATGCTACTACCATTGATATCAACGCCAATACCAAAGAACAAGCTTATACCTTAAGAGCTAATGGTCAAATTATTGATTTTGATGGTTACCTAAAAATCTGGCCGGAAAAGACTAGTCAAGAAGTTTTACCCGAATTAAAGACAGAGGATAATCTAGAGCTAATAAAGGTAGTAAAAGAAGAGCATGAAACAATGCCTCCAGCTCGATATTCAGATGCAGGCTTAGTTCAGGTTTTAGAGAAGCATAGCATTGGACGCCCTTCAACTTACGCCCCTACTATTAATACAATAATGCTACGTAATTATGTTAAGCGTGATGAGGGCAAAAGACTAAAGCCAACCGATATTGCCTTTATCGTAAACGATCTTTTAGTGTCTCATTTCCCTAAAATTGTTGATTACAAATTTACCGCGCAAATGGAAGGGGACTTAGACCAGATTGCTCACGGTGAAAAAAAGTGGCAAACTATTATTGCTGACTTTTATCAAGACTTGATCCAAGTTTTAGAGAAAAAAGATAAAGAATTAAGTAAAGACGATATTATGCCAACCGAAAAATCAAATGAGGTCTGCGAAAAATGCGGATCCGAAATGATAATTAAAACTGGCCGTTATGGCAAGTACCTAGCTTGTAGTGGCTTCCCTGAATGTAAAAACATTAAAAGCCTTAACAAAAAAGAGGGTGGCTCTGAGCCAAGCCCCGAAGTTAAAAAACTGCAAGAAAAATACAAAGATAAGAAATGTGAAAAATGCGGTTCTGATTTAATTGTAAGAGTGGGTAAATACGGGCCATTTTTGGGTTGTAGTGCTTACCCGAAATGTAAATACCTAGAGAATATATCAACTACTGACACTGAACCAGTTCCTTGTCCTGTTTGTGGAGTTGGTAAAATAGTAAAACGCATTGGTCGTCGTGGTCCTTTTTATGCCTGTGATAACTACCCTCAGTGTAAAAACATTTATTCAGGTGAACCGACTGGCAAAGATTGCCCAAAATGTGGCGCATTAATGATTTTGAACAAAAGCGGATCTCCTGTCTGTAGCAATAGAGAGTGTAAAAAAAATAAATAGTTTAAACTATAATACTGAAAGTTTAAGTTAAAAAAGTAGAGGCTTATTTGCCTCTATTTTTTAGTCTTAGTACTTGTTTTTTTAGGACTAGCTTTTTTTACTTTCTCTGCCGTAGTCTGTCCTTTCTTATTGTCTTGAATGAAGCTTATAGCTTGCTTAGCGAGCTCAACGAACATGAGCAAGTGCCCGCTAGTGCTAGATACCTTCCCTTTAATTAATTCAATTAAATCTTCAACTTTAGAAACACTGCTCTCAAGTCGATGAATAATACGATAAACGCCTTTTATACTTGAAATCAAATAATATATCGCTATTACTATGAAAGTGGTAAAGATAACAATAGCAATAGCTAAAACAAGATTTAGAATGTCTCCGCTACTAGTAATCATATTTTTTATTTAAAAATTTCTAATTTTTGCTCCAATTTTATCAGCTAAATCTTTTTCCAGTTCTTTAATAATCTTTTCCACCTCCGCTGAGACTAGAGTTCTTTCTGAATCTTGGAATTCCAAGTGAAAAGTAAAACTTTTGCTACCAGCTTCTAATTTATTACCTTGGTAAACATCAATTAAATCTACTTTCTTTAGCAAGGGATGAAAATTAACAATTAACTGATTAATATCATTATATAATATTTCCTCTGAAACAACAAAACAAACATCTCTTTGGACGGCAGGGTAACGAGCTAGTTCTGTTAATTTAAGGTCATGGAAGTGGTCAATTAAGTCTACTAGCTTAGAAAAGTTAAGTTCAATTATTGCGCTGTTCATTTTAAGGCCAGACTCGCTTGCTACTTTATCATCAACTTGAGCAATTATGCCCAGACTCTCATCGGCAAAATTAACTGAGGCAGATTTTTCTTTTTGAGCCCAACCAGGTAAATTTTCTAAGCTAGCGAAACTAAGATTGCCTTCTTTCCCAAGTATTTCCGCTAATAAGCTACCAGTAATGTTTTTAAGCTCAGAGAAAATATCATTTTTATTATTGGCTAAAATTATTCCTAACCTTTTTTCTTGATAAGGTAATTTGCCACTACCGTCTCCCTTTTCCAGCTCTCCTTCAAACTTGAAAAAAACATCTCCCAATTCAAAGAAGCCAAAATGATCCCGCTTAGCCTGATTACTCTTAATATTTGTAATTAAGTTAGGAGCAAGAGACTGTCTGAGTAAACTGCTTAACTTTGATAATGGATTAGCTAAACGCAGGTGGTTACTAAAATCTACGTTTAGCTTAGTCAATTGTTGCTCACCAACAAAGGAATAGTTATGCACTTCAGTTAGAGCATAGCGGTGACTTAGAATATTTTTTACTTTATTCTTTACATCACGTAAAGGATTAGGAATAGGTAAACGGAGCTCTTCTTTGGGTAATTGTGATTTAATCTTGTTATACCCATATATCCTTAACACTTCTTCAACTAAATCTTCACGGCTACTAACATCTTTACCAGCACGCCAACTTGGTACCTCAACTTTCGCTTGACCATTTTCTACGGGGCCAACCTTGAATCCAAGAGATTTAAGGTGCTTAATTGCTTCTGTTTGCGGAATCTCTTGTCCAACTTGCTGGCTAAGCCAAGCAAAGTTTAAATCAATGCTGATAGTTTTATTTTTATTGGGATACTTATCACTAATAACTGAAACTAGTTTCATCTCTGGACATACTTTTTTCAATAAGTACAAGTATCTTTCAATTGCGATGGTAGTTAATTCAGGATCAATTGATTTTTCAAAACGTAGCGAGGCTTCTGTCCTTAAATTAAGTCGACGAGCCGTACTCCTAATAGATTCTCCAGAAAAATTAGCTGACTCTAGAACTAAAGAGTTAGATTTTTCATCAATTTGACTGTTAACACTACCAATAATACCAGCTAAAGCAATTACCTCTTTATTATTAGTAATAACTAGATCATTGCTTGCTAAAGTGTATTCTTTCCCATCTAAAGCCTCAATTGTCTCGCCTTCATTTGCTAGTCTGACTTCGATTTCCTTTACTTTATCCGCACTAAAAGTATGTAAAGGCTGACCATAATCAAACATAACGTAATTAGCTAAATCAACAATATTATTAACTGGCTTTTGGCCAATGGCGATTAATCTCTCGCGTAACCACTGCGGTGATGGTCCAACTTTAATATTATCAACTCTTACCGCACTATAGCGTGGACATTGTTCTTTCGCCTCTATTTCAATTTTGACTTCTGACTCTAACTTGGCACTAGTTATTTTTATTGTGTTTTTATTATAAGGCTCAAGGTCAAGGTTATAGATTGCTGATAGCTCGCGTGCTAAGCCATAGTGGCAGAATAAGTCAGGGCGATTAGACAGTGATTTATTGTCAATTTCAAAAACATAATCATCAGCCTTAAGGTAAGAACTAAACTCCTGTCCAACTTTAGCTCTTTTTTCTAAGACCATAATTCCTTCTTTATCTGTACCAACACCAAGCTCATCCTCTGAGCAAATCATACCGTTAGAAGATTCGCCTCTTATTTTGGTTTTCTTAATTTCAAAATCTTCCCCCAAAACGGCGCCCTCAAGGGCAACAGGAACTAATTGATCAGTTGCTAAGTTTTTAGCGCCACAAACAATTTGTAGGACTTCCTTTTTTACATCTACTTGAGCAATCCTTAGTTTGTCTGCGTTTGGGTGTGGCTTGACTTCAAGGACTCGGCCAACAACAACTGAATCCAGGCTCTCAGCTTGATTCTTAATAGACTCAACTTCAACAGTATGGTTAATGAAAGCTTGAGCCACCTCTTTATAACCTATCTTGTTGGGTAATTTAATATAATCTTGTAACCACTTATATGATATATACATATTAAAATTGTTCTAAAAAATTAATATCGCCATTGTTAAACTGTCTTACGTCTTTTACGTCGTATTTTAGCATCGCTAATCTAGTTAGGCCAAAGCCAAAAGCTAAACCAGAGTACTTATTCGGATCAATGCCACCCGCCTCTAATACTTTCGGATGAATCAAACCAGCACCAACAATCTCAAGCCAACCAGTTTGCTTACAAACCCGGCAACCCTTACCATGACATAGAAAACAAGTATATTGACCACTTACCCCAGGCTCCACAAAAGGGTAGAATTTAGGCATTAGTCTCAACTCAGTATCAGCACCAAATAGCTTTTTACCAACCAACTCTAAAATACTCTTAATGTTGGAAAAATTGATGCTATCTCCTATCATCAGGCCTTCAAATTGATAAAATGTATGTTCATGTCTAGCATCAGTTGACTCATTACGAAAACAGCGCCCAGGCATAATTGCCTTAAGCGGGGCACCGTATTTTTTCATTACTCTTATCTGAGCAGGTGAAGTATGAGTCCTCATCACTAAATCAAGCTCTTTATTATCATCATCGATCTCTTCGACATAGAAAGTATCTTGCATATCACGTGCAGGATGTAATGGTGGTACATTAAGAGCAGTAAAATTATAATAATCACTTTCCAACTCTGGTCCATATAAAACAGAGAAGCCCAAAGAGATAAAGAGCTCTTCTATTTCTTGCTGAATAATTGTAATCGGGTGGAGATGGCCTCGTTCTAGTTGCTTAGCTGGTAGGGTGACATCAACTTTTTCTTTACTTGATTTTACTTGCCTTAATGTAGTAACTAAAGTGTTGAAGCTGGTTTCAATTTCAGTTTTAATTTTATTAGCCATAGCGCCAATCTCCTTTCTTTGCTCTTCACTTAATTCCTTTAGCTTAAGCATAAGTGTCCTTAACTCCCCTTTGCGAGACAGGAAGCGTTGTCTAACTTCATCTAAGTCATTTTCATTTTTTACTTTCTCTAAAGCGGTAGTAACTTTTTTCTTTAATTCCTCAAACTGACTTTTCATATATTTATTTAGCTTTATTGCGATTAGTAATTAAAAATATTTCTAAGATTGAAAAAACCCCAACTAAAAATACTAAGTTTAACCAAGTCAACAAATTATGGGCTTGGAGGTAAAGGCCAAAAATGATAAAAGCAGCGAGAATAAAAGATTGGCGGAAAGATAATTTTATCAAATTAAAGGCTAGGCCCTGCTGGAGTATAACAAATCTAATTAAAAATCCAATTAAGGTTATAAGACCAACTAAAGCGATAAATAAAGCTGCATAAAATAACACAAAGCCCAACCAATTAGTGCTATAGGGGTCAACGGTGCTAGCAACAAAAAGAAATATACCCCAGGTTATTAGGGTGAGAATACTCATTACTGTAAGGTAACTTCTAAGAGTCATATGATTTTATTAATTTATCTATTTCCGCTAAGTCGCTGACTAATTGGTCGTAGCGGTCTCTTTCTTTTTGTACTATCTCTTTTGGTGCATTATCGACAAATTCTTTATTATCTAGTTTTTCGGTCTGTTTTTTAATTAAAACCTCTAGCTTATCCCTCTCTTTATTCAATCTCTTGATTTCTGCTTCTTTATTAATAGCTTTGAGTAAGGTTAACTTAATATCACCACTAATAACAACAATGGAATCATTAGCCCTATAGTCATTTTCTTTTGGTTCAAGACTTTCTATTCCAGTTTTTAGCTGGGCAACTATATTTCTGTTATTAAGTAGTAGATCCTGGTGATCTTTAGAGTAAAATACTGCTTTTAGTTTTTTAGCTGGGGCAATCTTATTCTCACTGCGCGCATTCCTTATATTTACCACCAGATTTTTTATAATCTCAAAATTATTAGTATCAAGGTACTTGAGTAAACCTTGGGCATAATCATCATTGGCGTAGTTTTTAACTGGAGCTACTAATAGTAAGTCTTTATTAAAATTAGACCAAATAGCCTCACTAACAAAAGGAATAAAAGGATGCCAGAGCTTGAGCAAATGCCTTAAGACAAATAATAAGATATCATCCTTATTCTTCTCAATCTTAGCAATCTCTAAATACCAGTCAGCTAGCTTATTCCAAGTAAAATCATTTAGCACATCCGCTGCTTGAGAAAAATTATATTCATCTACATTTTTTTCAACACTAATAGCAGTCTCTAGAAGTGAGGCAATTATCCATTTATCAGCCTCAGTTTCTAGTTTTAATTCTTCTAATTCTTTTATCTGCTCAAGGCTAGACTCGCTATAATTAATGATAAAGCGGGAGATATTCCACACTTTATTAATAAAGTTTCTTTTAACCGCTATTTTTTCTTCACTAAATCGAGCATCATTTCCAGGAGTGTAGCCCATTAGTAAGGCCAATCTAACTGAGTCAGCTCCGTATTTCTTAGCCATTATTTTTGGATCAATTCCATTGCCTCTAGATTTTGACATCTTTTTGCCATGCTCATCTAAAATCATGCCATGGAGATAGACAACTGAGAAAGGTTGCTCCCCTAGAGCAAAATAAGACATCATGATCATTCGAGAAACCCAAAGGGTAATAATTTCATAACCAGTTTCCATTACTTGAGTGGGGTGAAATTTAGCCAAATCACCAGTTTTCTTGCCATCAATATAATTTTCTGGCCAACCAAGGGTAGAAAAAGTCCACATCCCTGATGAAAACCAAGTATCTAAGGTGTCAGGGTCAGCTTGCCAGCCTTCTCCTTGTGGTTCTTTAAGGCCACAGTAGATTTCTTCACCACGATACCAAACTGGCACGCGATGACCATACCAAATCTGCCGAGAAATACACCAGTCATGGAGATTTTTCATCCAATCAGTGTAGCGCTTCTTAAAGCGCTGAGGTACAAATTCAATGTCATTGCTTAAAGCTACTGCTAAAGCCTTTTCTTTAAGTGACTTATTACCCAAACGAGCTAATTTTTTATCAACATTAACAAACCACTGTTTTGAAGGTAAAGGCTCAATAATGGCACCACAGCGATAACAATGAGCTACCTTATTTAAATAGCCATCTTCAATATGATCTATCAGGCCCATTTTTTCCATATCTTTTACTATTGCCTCTCTTGCTTCCTGTGTCGTCATACCCTGATATTTGCCACAATTAGCCATCATTTTCCCATCTTCATCAATAATCTTCTTGCTTGGTAAATTATGCCTTTTTGCAATCTGGTCATCAACAAAACTATGGGCTGGTGTAACTTTAATGGCACCAGAGCCAAAATCCATGTCAACCGCTTCATCTGCTACTACTCTTACCATAAATTTACCCAAAACCCCTTCTATTTCTAAATCTTTACCAATATAATCTTTGTACCTTTTATCTTTAGGGTGGACCGCAACCGCGGTATCGCCTAATTTAGTCTCTGGCCTAGTAGTTGCCAAAACAAAAGGCCCATATTTGATCCAATAGAGTTTAGCACTACTTTCTTCATAATCTAGCTCATCATCAGCTAAGGTAGAGTGGCACCGCGGACACCAGTTAACTAAGCGCTCACCCCGATAAATTACCCCCTCTTGATGCATTTGACAAAACATCTCTCGAACCGCCCTTTCTCTTTTTTCATCAAGAGTAAAAGCGAGTCGTGACCAATCAAGTGAGGCCCCCATTTTCTTAATTTGACTAATAATTTCATTCTGAGTCTGATTAACAAAAGATTTGACCTCTTCTAAGAACCTTTCTCTGCCTAAATCGTGTCTAGTTTTATTTTGTTCCTTTAATATCTTCCTTTCAACTACATTTTGGGTAGCAATAGCAGCATGATCAGTGCCTGGTAGCCATAAAGTCCGATAACCTCTCATTCTT
>CAYQEI010000015.1:0-304 GCA_964416495.1 uncultured Gammaproteobacteria bacterium | reverse complement strand
ATCCTCTATCGCTATCATCGCTGAGTGGCCCAAATGAAGTTTAGCGGTTATATTAGGCGGTGGTAATATTATGGTGTAATTAGGTGAATTTTCAGGCAAAACTAAATTATCAGGATTAAAAAACCCTGATTTTTCCCACTTTTTATAAATTCCTTCCTCATGATCTAAAGCTTGATAAACTTTAGGAATTTCCTTTATCATAATACTAAATTATCAAAAAATACCGGCTTAGTCAATTATTATCGTCCTTGACTAAGTGCTAAAATCAGTATATATTAATCTATTAATCTATTAAACTCCGATT
>CAYQEI010000014.1:3047-18056 GCA_964416495.1 uncultured Gammaproteobacteria bacterium | reverse complement strand
CGGAGTTGCTCTAGACTGATCACCCGACCAAAAGGGCTACTTAATTTATCAATACTAATTCCTCCAACTAAAAGAGCAACAACTGCTAATAGGGGAAATATTATTTGCCACTGTGGTTTTAGGTTGTATTTGTCATCTAAAACTCCACCAATAGTGATAAGTAGACCACCAATACTAAAACCTAGTAAATGTGTCCAGGTTAAATTACCACTTAAAAAACTTGAACTAAAAATAAATAAAACTAAGTAAAAGCTAAAGAAAATAGCCAAACCACCTAGCAAAGGAATGGTTTGCTGATGTATTTTCCTAGCTCCGGGCTTATCTACTATCTGGTAATGCTTAGCTAGGCGTTGACAAATAGGAACCAAAGCCAAGCTAAAAGCAAAGCTAAGAAGAAAGGCTGAAATGTAGGTTAGAATTGACACAAACTTAAATCCTATTTAGTATTAAATTAATTATTAATTTCTTTAACAAATATATTATGGAATACGGTGACGAAAAGACTGAGAGAATGGTAAGAATTATGGAAAACATTTCTTACCTCAAACGAAAAATCCAAGTAGCAAAAGAGTCGCAAAATCCCAATCCCAAACTAAAAGTTTGGCAAAAAGAGCTCAATAAAGCCACTCGGGCTCTTAATCGGGTCAGACTCTACATCTAAAAGAACTAAGGTGCACAGTACATGCACCTTTTTTTATAACTCTACCGCTTTCTCTACCACTATTTCTGCTTGGTGATTAATCAAAACTTGATCTCGTCGTTTTAACTCTTGCGCTAAAATCTTATTCGCAATAACATCTTCCACTCGCTCTTGTAATAAACGGCGTAAAGGACGAGCACCAAACTTGGGATCATAGCCAGCTTGGGCTAAAGCCATTACCCCATTTTTATCAGCCCTTAGATTAATGCCCTTCTCAGCTAAATTCTTTTTAATATCCTTGAGCATCAAAGTCGCAATCTGGAATAACTCTACTTTTGTTAAAGGCGCAAAGACAATAATGCCATCAAAACGATTGATTAGCTCTGGTTGCATCTTTGTCCGCAACTGATTATCTATTAACTCTTGTCTAATCTCAGCTAACTTCAATTTAGCTTTAATACTATCTTGAATATAGGTAGCACCAATGTTAGAGGTACAAATTATAATACTTTCGGCAAAGCTCACTGTTCGCCCTTGACCATCGGTTAAGCGACCATCATCTAAAATCTGTAAAAACAAATTCAAAATATTAGCATCTGCTTTCTCAATCTCATCTACCAAAATCAGTGAGAAAGGTTTCTTCCTAATAGCTTCGGTAAGATAACCTAAAGTACCATCACTAGCACCAATCATTTTCTTGACACTATCACCATGTTGATATTCACTCATATCTAATCTAATCATTTGGTCCTCACTACCAAAATAAATATCAGCCACGGTTTTAGCGAGCTCAGTTTTACCAACACCAGTTGGTCCCAAGAATAAGAAACTGGCAATTGGCCTTTTTTTGTCTTTTAGCGCGACTCGAGCTCGACGCAAACTAGAAGCAACTGCTTTGACTGCCTCTTCTTGTCCAATTAAGCGTCGCTTTATTTTTTCTTCTAAATTAAGCAAAGTGTCTCCCTCTTCTTGACTAATCTTGCCAGCTGGTATGCCAGTTAATTCTTCGATCACCAAAGCAACATCCTCTTTAGAGCAAAAGTTCTTATCCGCTTGCTTGAGGCTAGTCTTAGCAGCAAGCATAGCTGATTTTTCTAATAAATCAATTGCTTTGGCAGGTAAAGATTTATCTCGTAAATAGCGCACCGACATAGTTACTGCTGCCTCAATGGCACTATAGACGACATAAACCCCGTATTTATCTTCGATTACTCCGACTTTGCTCTCTAAAATCTGAATTGCTCTATTTTTTTCAGGCTCTTTGACGGCAATATTGGTAAGGACAGTCCCTAAATATTTATTTTCAATATGATTGGCATAGTTGAGTCTAGTAGCGGCAGCTAAACAAATAATATGGCCCCGTTTAATCGACTCCGCTAGAACGCCTGATAAATCCATACTTTCACCACCACCTAAGCTAATTCCGACCATCTTTTCAATGTTGTCGATAAAAAGGATAATATTACCAGAGCGATTAGCTTCAGAAATTGAGCGCAACAGTCTTTCCTGAGCAGTAGCAGCATCTACACCACTAACTAAACGAGAAATATCAATTTCTACTAAGCGCTTATCTTTGAGATACTGCGGTACCTCTTCTGCTACCATTAACTGAGCCAAGCCTTCAATAATAGAATTTTTACCAACGCCATTATCTCCCACTAAAATAAGACCATTGTGGCCACTACTTAAATTATCAAAAATGGCTTTGAGCTCTTGATCACGCCCAACGCAGAGATCGTAGCGACCAAGCTTAGCTTCAATAGTCAAGTCATGAGAAAAGTGATCTAGAGTTGGCGTTGCTATCGCGGTGTAGGCTCGATTCATGCCTGAATCTGGTTTGAAAAGTGAGAGTCGGCGAAAAGAGCGATAGCGCTCTTGTAATACCTTGTCCACCCTAAACCAAGCAACTACATTATCAATCTTATCTTGATCTATTTCTAATTCATATAAGATTTCTTGTAAAATTTCATCCTCAGCTAAACAACTTGCTAAAATATCTAAGATATCTAAACTTGCCTGTTTAGTATAATAGCTCTGGGTAAAGGCGGACATAAAGGCCCGTAATAATGGCTGGCTAAACTTATCAGCACCCTTACTTAACTCTTTAGCACTCCTTACTATCTGCCTATCAACCATATTAACTAGCTTCTCAGCATCAACATCAAGACGGATGAATAAACTCTGCACTTTCTTGTCCTTTAAAGCGGCCCTAAAAAAATGAATAATTTCAAGTGAAGTATTTAATTTACTAGCCAGAATATAGGCATCAGCTAATATCTCTTCACTATAGGGTGAAAGTGACAAGGCTACATTATAGCGCCGGCCGGCTTTAGTGGTTTTTTGGAAAAACTTGTAATCAATTCGTTTGGCGTCTTTTTTAGCTAAACTCAAGCGATAGAAAAGATAGAAATCAAACCATAATGAAAGAAGGAATACTGTAATTAAAGCATTAGGCTCTTGCCAAGCATAAAAGATTATACTCGGCTCAGTCGCAATTAATTCAAAGTTTAGGTAAATAAAAAGAGCAAAACTAAGCCAGCCAACAAAAATGATTAACCAAGCGATGATACCAAGAAACTTGTCAAATTGCTTCCTGGTCCGATCAAGAGCAATAATAGACTTATTGATTGTTTTCTTGAAATAGAGAAAATAACCCAAAAACCAAGCTCCTTGACCTGAGCCGGCAGTATCAGGGACAAATTCAAGTTGTTCTCTATCTTCAAACTTCATAGAAAGATCCTATTTGATAAAGCGTTACTAGCAGTAACATAATTGGCACTAAAATCCAGAATAATAAAATGAATAAAGCAATAACTGCTAATATCAACAAAACCACGCCACGATATATTACTTGGATTAAACGAATGACAAAGCTAATAATACGGCCAGCAATATCATTTTGACCATACATTGGCACTAAGATGTTTTTGAGCCAAATACTAAAACCCAACGAGCGCTCTCTTTGCTCGAGAAAATGCCATAGTCTCTTTATCAGTTCAACTAAACCACTGCTATACCACCAAATCGGAAAATAAACAATTTCCAACAATATTTTTATTATTATTTGGCTACCGTAAGTAAAAAAATTATGTTTAAACATAGATTATGAGCTTGAGTTTATTTTAGCATAAAATAATGTGAGCGACAATTTACTTATCAAGCTAAAAGCATTGACAAGGCTAAAGAGATAGACTAAGATGAAATTAGCACTCTTTATGGGTGACTGCTAATAATCAAATAATATTATGTTTAATAAATTTACTGATAAATCACAAGAAGCGATAATTAATTCACAAATTATCGCTAGTACTTATGGCCAAAACAATATTGAAGCAATTCATATTCTCTTGGCTCTACTCCAGCAAAATGAAGGCTTAGTCAAGCCGATTTTAGAGAAAATGAAAATCGATCCTGATATGATTGAAGATAAAATCATTAACTTACTCTCAGCTAGTCCCAAAGGCAAAGCTAAGCAAGTTAGTGGTCCAATTCAAGCTGTATCTGGTACCGCTGAGACAGCTACTATCTTAGAGCGAGCTAAAAAAGAGGCTGATGGCATGAATGACGAATATATCTCCACTGAGCATATCTTTTTAGCATTGGTTGGCGTTCCTTCCCCTGCTCAAGAGCTTCTTTTGGCTGAAGGAGTAGCCTATGAAGAAATAAAAACTATCCTCAAAGAATTAAGGGGCTCTCAAACCATTAGTGACCCTTTCCCAGAAAATAAATACCGAGTTTTGGAAAAATACACAACTAACCTAACTGAGATGGCCAGGCAAGAAAAGTTAGACCCAGTCATCGGCCGTGATACTGAGATCCGCCGAATCATGCAAGTCCTACTCCGCCGAACCAAAAATAATCCAGTTTTGATTGGTGAGGCTGGGACTGGTAAAACTGCTATTGTTGAAGGTCTTGCTCAGAGAATTATCTCTGGTGATGTTCCCGAGAACCTCAAAAATAAAGAAATTGTTAGTCTTGATTTAGCGGCTTTAGTCGCCGGAGCTAAATTCAGAGGTGAATTTGAAGATAGGCTCAAAGCGGTCCTTAAAGAAGTCCAAAGCAACAATGACAAATTCATCATGTTTATCGATGAGCTCCATACT
The DNA here is from genome assembly GCA_964416495.1 of uncultured Gammaproteobacteria bacterium. Classification (GTDB taxonomy): domain Bacteria; phylum Patescibacteriota; class Patescibacteriia; order Patescibacteriales; family UBA12465; genus UBA12465. The sequence continues at coordinate 13,313 of CAYQEI010000014.1, read as the reverse complement.
ATTATTGGCGCTGGTGCTTCTGAGGGAGCAATGGATGCCTCAAATATGCTCAAACCTGCCTTAGCTCGTGGCGAAATGAGAACAATTGGCGCTACCACCACTAAAGAATATCAACGCTATATTGAAAAGGACTCAGCTCTTGAACGTCGCTTCCAACCTATTATGGTAACTGAGCCTAGTATTGATGATACGGTTAGCATGTTAAGAGGGATTAAAGAAAAATATGAAGTTCATCATGGTGTCAGAATTACTGATAATGCTTTAATCTCAGCTGCTAAATTATCCAGTCGCTATATCAGTGATCGCTTTTTACCGGATAAAGCCGTGGACTTAATTGATGAAGCTACCTCCTCATTACGAATGGAGATAGATTCTATGCCTGATGAATTAGATGAGCTCAAGCGTAGCATTGCTCAGCTTGAGCTAAATAAAGCTGGTCTGGCCACTAATAGCCAAAAGCAAACTGCCAAGATTAAACATCTCAATTCCCAACTAGCTAAACTAAAGGAGAAATCTAATCAATTAGAACTCCATTGGAATAATGAAAAAAACATCATCTCTAAAATCAGGGCTTCAAAAAAGGAAATTGACAAGCTCAAAATTAAAGCTGAGATTGCGCAAAGGCAAGGGGCTGACTTAAACGAAGTCGCCAAAATCAAGTATGGCCTCATTCCTGAATTAGAAAAAAAGATTAATACTCTGCAAGCAGAATTACTCAAAATCCAGAAAAAAGGTCAGCGCATACTCAAAGAAGAAGTTGATGAAGAAGATATTGCAAAAGTAGTTGCTCGTTGGACTGGCATCCCAGTTAATAAGATGCTCCAAGATGAAATTAAAAAGCTAAGCCAAGCTGAGAAATTCTTGAACCAACAAGTAGTTGGCCAGGAAGAAGCTATTTCAGCAATTGCCAATGCCCTCCGTCGCAGTCGAGCTGGTATTAATGAAGAAAAGAAACCAATTGGTTCCTTCCTCTTCGTTGGACCCACCGGTGTTGGTAAAACTGAGCTCGCCAAAACTCTAGCTCGCTTTATGTTCAATGATGAAAAGTCTTTGATTAGGTTAGATATGAGTGAGTTTATGGAAAAGCACTCTGTCGCTAAAATCATTGGCTCCCCGCCCGGCTACATTGGTCACGATGATGGTGGCCAGTTAAGTGACCAAGTTAGACGTCGTCCCTATAGTGTTATTCTTTTTGATGAAATTGAAAAAGCTCACCCAGATATTTTCAACATCTTACTGCAAATCTTAGATGACGGCCGGCTAACTGACTCCAAAGGTAGAACAGTTAACTTCAAAAACACTATCATCATTATGACCTCTAACTTAGGTAATGAAGTCATCAAGCAATACACGATTGGTTTTAGCTCTGATACCAGTGAAAAATCTGAAACTGAAATCAGGCTAGATGAAATGAAAGAAAAGATTGATGATATCTTGAAAAAGAATTTCAAACTTGAATTCTTGAACCGGATAGATGAAATTGTCCTGTTCAGGAGCCTATCTAAGACAGCTCTCGAAAAGATTGTTGACCTTGAGCTCATTAAAGTTGAACATCGTCTGGCCGCTAAAAACATCCACATTAAAATTGGTGCTAAAGTCAAACGGATGCTATCTGAGAAAGGCTATGATATCACCTATGGGGCGAGGCCACTCAAGCGCATCATCCAAAACCTTATTTTAGATGAGTTGGCTTTAGAGATTATTGAGGGTAAAATCGCTGAAGGCGCCAAAGTCAGGATCAATTTAGACAAGGAAGATAAGGTCCTAATTTCAGCTCAATAATTTTATTTATTTAGATAAAAAGACTTCTACTAGGAAGTCTTTTTTCTATTTGCCTAAATAAATTAACTATATTATAATTATAGGCACTAAGCTAATAATAAGTGATAAATAATCTAAAAAAAATGAAAAATAAACCCCTTTTAAATGTCTTTCAATTAACTATTTTCTCTCTTATATTACTACTTACTCCTCTCTATTATTCAAGCGCCGATACTGTCTTTAATCCCAACAATATAATCTCAAATCGGGAAATGCTTGATGTCTATTCTTTAAACCCACTAGAAATCCAATCATTCCTTGCTAGCAAGAATAGCTTCTTAGCTAACTATCAAACTATCAATGCCTACGGCCTAGTCAAAAGCGCTGCTGAGATCATCTATGATGCTAGTGTCAATAACTATAATTGTGATGGCGTAAAGTTAAGTGATAATCCGACTGAAGCTGAACGTCAAGAAAAGTGCCGTAAAATTACTACCATTAACCCCAAGGTTTTATTAACCCTACTCCAGAAAGAACAAAGCTTAATTGAAAAAACTAATCCAACTGAAAAGGCCCTTAACGAGGCCACTGGCTATGGTTGCCCTACTGGTGGTCTTTGTAATCCCTATTGGAAAGGCTTTGGTAAACAAATAAATAGCGCAGCTCTCCAATTCCTACATTACATGGAAAGCCCCCAAGCCTATAATTTCAAAGTGGGTGAAACCTATATTGCTAAAGATAAATATACCATGCTAAAAAGTGTTGACACTGCCATTAAGGATGGAAGCTATGAATCGATAGTGAGATCACCTGATTTTGTAAATGTCACGATTGAAAATCAAGCTACCGCCGCTCTCTACATCTACACCCCTCATATTTATAATGGTAATTATAATTTTGATACTTTATATAAAAAGTACTTTGGTAGTACTGGTAATAATGACTCAGTCTCTAGCCCTAATATTCTTCCCAAAGTATATCCTGATGCCACTGTTTTGAAACTTGCTGATGAGCCTGGTATTTGGTTAATTCAAGGGGGAACAAAAAGACCATTTAGTAATTACACTGCTTTCATTTCTCGCTTCTCAGAAAGACAAGTCATTGTTACCAGTCCTGAGATCCTAAACGCCTACCCTGATGGAGATCCGATTAAGTTCGCTAATTTCTCTTTAGTGCAAACGCCAAATGGTCAAATCTACCTACTAGTCGGTAATGAGAAAAGACCCTTTACCAACCTTGAAGTTTTCAAGCGAATTGGCTTCCAAGAAACAGAAATAGAGCCCGCCACTGAAGCAGAATTGCTCGGCTATAATAGAGGTGAGGAAATTACCATTAAGTCCACTTATGTTACCGGTGCCCTACTGCAAGATATTAGCAATGGTGGTGTCTACTATGTAGAAAATGGCAATAAAGCTCCTCTCCTTGATCGCATCTTATTAGACACTAAATTCAAAGGTCAAGAAATCATAAAAGTCTCACCTGAGGTTTTAGATAAATACCCAAAGATTAATCCTGTTCTTTTCCCTGATGGCAGTCTCCTTAAATCCACCACCGCCGCTACTGTCTACCTAATCTCAGATAGCCTCAAGCGCGCCTTCCCAACTGAAGAAGTCTTTAATCGTCTTGGCTATCGCTTTGATAACGTCATCACTGTCCCACCTCAACTTCTTTACCTCTACCAACAAGGCGACTCAATTAACTAAAACTAATTATGCCAATAATAAAAAGCTATCTCCTTCCCCATAGCCCGCTTTTGATACCAGAAATTGGTAAAGCTAATCACGAAATCTTACAAAAGACTAATTTAGTTTATAAGAAAATTGCTCAAGAATTAGAAGCTCAAGCAATTGAAGTAGTGCTTGTTATTTCTCAACATGGACCAGCTCAAGATGAACACTTAGTGATTAATTGTGCTCCAGAAATGAATTTGAGTTTCCCTGAATTTGGCTTCATCCCAAAACAAACTACTGTTTCTGGAGCAATTCAATTGTCCGATCTTATCTTTAATCAATTAAAACCAAAACATCCGCTCCACTTCCTTAACCAAGCTGAGCTAGATTATGGTAGTGGCATCCCAATCTATTTACTCAAATCACAAACTGCTAAATTTTTGGCAAGTAGCATAATCCCAGCTAATAATCTATCCTTAGAGGCTCATTATAGCTTTGGCAAGGACTTAGCCCCTGTTTTAGCTGGTAGTGAGAAAAGGATAGCGTTAATTGCTTCCGGTGACTTGTCTCATCGCCTCTTACCCAAATCACCTGGTGGCTACTCATGGCGGGGCGCTAAGTTTGATAACAAATTCATCGAGCACCTACAAAATCCTAGCCTAGCAGTAGAGAATCTTCTCAAACTAGACCCAAAACTAATCAAAGAATCTTGCCAATGCGCCCTTAAACCTACCCTTATCCTCTTAGGGGCACTTTCAGAGCTTGAGTGGCAAACAGAATCTCTAGCCTATCAAACTGACTTTGGGATTGGCTACCTTAGCCTTGAATTTATTTTCTAAATCAATTAATATGTCTGACAGCAATAAAGACTTACTATCTCTGGGAGATATTATTGCCCATAAAAAACCGACCAAGAAACCACCAGCCTATCAGTGGCAGGAACTTGCCCTGCAAGTAATAGATGAGCTTTCTATTCCTAGTGACAAGCGCTCTTCGATATTTCAAGCTTGCAGGAATAATGATGCCAATGTCATCAAGCGAGCTCTGACTGATACTAAAGAGCTGTGCAAGACTGGTGAAACTTGGCGCTATTTTTTCAAACTTATCGCTGAGAGTAAAAAGAAATAATATGGATAATTTATTAGAAATAAAATTATACCCTGACCCTATTTTGCGCATCAAAGCTAAAGACTTAGATTTGGCTAAAATCAAGACTCCCAAAATCCAAGAATTGATAAAAGCAATGAGTCAAACGATGTTAGCTAAAGACGGGGTTGGCTTAGCTGCCCCCCAAGTTGCTCAAGACCTACGCTTGATTACTATCGCTACTGATAATCAAGGTATTTTAGTATTGATTAATCCCAAGCTCACTAAAAAATCTTGGGCCAAAGAAAGCGAAGACGAAGGTTGTTTATCAGTTCTGGATAAAGCTGGCCAATTAGTTTTTGCTCCTGTCTCTCGTCATAAAAAAATAAGCTGTCAATACTATGACAGCCAAGGCAAAAAGAAAACAATTAATGCTGAAGGTTTTTTAGCTCGAGTAATCCAGCATGAAATTGATCACTTAAACGGCATTCTTTTTATTGATTATCTTCCGCAACTGCCAGATAATATAGATTAGACCTAGACCCAAAGCAATCCATTTTATTTCCGTGTAATAAGTATGTAGTAAAGCCTGATTACTGCCAATAAAGTAGCCCAGTAAAGCTAAAATACTTACCCACAAACTAGAACCTAAAAAAGTATAGAAAATAAAATTTTTCAAAGGCATTTTTGAGAAACCAGCTGGTAGAGATATTAGCTGTCTAATAACCGGAATTAAACGCCCAAGAAAAGTAGCACTATTAGCACGGTCAACAAAGTATTGCTCAGCCCGTTCAATTTTTTCTGGACTAATTAAAAGATATTTAGCAAAGCGATGCTGGGCTAGTTTATAGACTAAAGGACGACCTAGATAATAGGCTAAAAAATAATTAAATAAAGCACCAACTAAACTGCCAACAATGCCAGCTAGAACTACTAGATATAGATTCATCACTCCTTGGCTAGCTAAGTAAGCAGCGGGCGGGACTACTATCTCAGACGGCATTGGTATAAAGGAACTCTCAACTGCCATTAAAACCCCAACCCCGAGGTGCCCTAAATTTTGAGTGATAGTTAATAGGAAAGTAAACAATTGACTAAACATTGCTCCAATTAAATTAGTTAAACTAAGATAAAGTATAATGATTAATCATAAAAATAACAAGGCAATCAGAACTATTTTTATGGGTACACCTGAATTTGCTCTCCCCGGACTAAAGGCTTTACTTGCTAGCCCAAGCTTTGACATAACCGCTATCTTTACCCAGCCAGACAGACCTTCAGGTCGTCATCAAAAGCCCCAATTTAGCCCAGTTAAGCAAATTGCTGTCCAAAATAACATCCCTCTCTATCAACCAGCTAAAATTAAAGACTATCAAGACGAAATTGCTAACTTAGCTCCTCTACTAATTGTTGTTATTGCCTATGGCAAAATAATCCCAGCTTCGATTTTAGCAATCCCTCAACATGGCTGTGTTAATGTCCATGGTTCACTCTTACCTAAATACCGTGGTGCTTCTTGTCTTAATGCGCCAATTCTAAATGGTGATGAAAAAACTGGTATTAGCATAATGCTAATGGATGAGACTATGGATACTGGCCCTATCATTGCTCAATTTGAAATCCCGTTAACGCAAACCAGCACTTTCCAAACTGTTCATGATGACTTAGCCCACTTAGGTGGAGAAAAACTAGTGCCAAGCTTAGAAGCATATCTTAGGCAGGAATTAATCCCTCAAGCCCAAGATGATAGCCAGGCTAGTTATGTTAGTTTAATTAAAAAAGAGATGGGTAAAATAGACTGGCAACTAAGTGCCACCCAGCTAGAGCGACAAATTAGAGCCTATCACCCTTGGCCAGGATCTTTTACTTACACCAAAGATAATCGACTCCTCAAAATTCACCAAGCTCAAGTCTTATTAGCTGATGATAAAACCATGAAACCCGGACAAGTTTACCTAAATAATAATAACTTAGCAATTAAATGTGGACAAAATTCTTTACTTATATTAAACTTACAACTTGAAGGTGCTAAAGCTCTATCAGCTAAAGATTTCCTCAGTGGTCATCAAGAAATAATTGGCCAAACCTTACAATAATAATGGTCCCTTCGTCTAGTGGTTAGGACATCAGGTTCTCATCCTGAAAACAGGGGTTCGATTCCCCTAGGGACTACTAATAAGGAGCTACTAAATAGTAGCTCCTTTTTATTTTAATCTTAAATTAAAGTTTAATACTAGAAACTAGATCTAATTTATTAAGACTCTAGCTTTGCTTTAATTTCTTCAGGCAAGTCTAAATTAAATCGTTTAATAGTTTCTATAGTCCGATGGTCTTTCTCTTGCTTAGCAATATCAATTAAGCCACTTAATTTATCAAACTTATTAGGAAAATTCGTGCCTTTATTGCCTGGAGCAAAATGTCGTCTATCATCTTGATTAAATATTTCTATCTCCTGATAATATTTATAGGCTAGCTGGTAAGGGCTAAGCCCGTTTATCTTCATTTCACGACTATCAACACGAGCGCTATACTCATTGAGTTGGGTTACATCCGCTTTAGCTCTTTCAATCCTTTCCTGGTAATCCCTAATCCTATCTTCATTACTCTTAATGTCTAAAGCGCTATGAAGATCAGAAGGCCCTCTTAGTAAAGCACTTATCTTTATTCTTTCGTTTTCTAATTGAAGGAGCTTTATTTGTACCTCATACTTCTGGATCAGCAATCTTTGGAAACTTTCCAAGTCTTTTTGCAAAAAAACATAATCTAGTTGCCCGTCCAATTGTAGTCTTTGTGTAACCAAAGGTGCAAATTTTTTGTCAAACTCCATATGATTCCTATGAAGCATTAGTTCAAGTGAGATCTCTTTCGGAATTTTAGCTACCGATTCAAGTTCTTGGTTAGTTTCAGCTACAAGTTCTTGAGACTCTTTTTCTGGCTCAGGGTTTTCTGCTTTTCCAAGCAGTGAGCCTATCCCTGGATTTTCAAAATTAATATTATTGATGTTATTAAATTAAAAAATCAATTTATTATTTATCATACCCGAATCTTATTAAATACACTAATAGTATAGCTAAATCCGAGCAATTTGTCTATTATTTTACATTGACAAATAACTCAATATATGCTAAATTAGTCAATTAAAGCTCTTTACCAATTAAACTTGGTAAGGGCTAAGAGTCTATAACTATTTGTAGTCTCTTAGCTCTTACCAAGGTATGCATTATGCACGCCCCTCTATAAAGTAAAAAGGATAAAGACTTGCCAGTCAGGAGGCCAGAAGGTAGGAAAGCTGACAGCTCTGGAAAGACAGAGAACTCCCTAGAATAAATGATAAAGTCCATGACTAGGCATGGCAAAAACAATGAGAAAATTAAAAACAAGCAACGGCAATTTTCTTGTGGCTTTGGGGAAAACTTAGGGTGTTCCCCGCTGGGCTTATTTTACAGGTAATGGGAAGTTTATTCGTTATTCTGATAACGAAGAATGGACCATCGCCCTTGAAAGTTGGGGCGTGGAGATGGAGGAAGTTAAAGCTGGCACATTTACTCCACCACCATTATCAAAATGGTGCCTGCGCAATTTCCGAAAATCAGAGGCAGGCAACCTACTCTTATTTTGGCGCTGGAGATCGGGCCAAAATAGGATGGTTCAAGAAGCGTCGATTAAGCTTGACACTGACCTGATCTTTAGCAAAGATGACTCAAGTCTGACACTTAGTAGCGACTTGATAAAAAAAGTCAATCTCGTCCATAAGTGGATAAGTGAAGGCTTTAGTCTATTCTCATACGACGATGCTCTTAATTATGGGCTATATGGTGGCGGGTGGTATATGCCGACCATTTTAGTAAATCTTTGCTCTTTAACAGACTACAATCAGTTGTTTGTTCAAAGAGCGATTGATTTTATCGGCATTGAAAAGCCTAAAGATTTTTCTCTCTCCTTTAAGAAAAGGGAGAAAGAGAAAAAACCATGGGCAATCACTTTGTCTGTTACAACCAGTCACAGTTCAGCCAATTACTGGTTCTATTTAAACGGTATAACCGCTGACTCTCATGGGGGTAACTTAGAATGTCTTAGCCATTCTGGCGGTCAAGACATTTACCCAGCCCTTTTATGGGTGTTTCTCAACCCCTTAAAAGAGATGCTAAAAGAAATTAAATAAAATAAAAAAGCAAGTTATATAACTTGACTTCTTTTTTTAGTCCTTAACCCTTATGAGCAACTTTAGGCTTAGGGTAATAGAGTAATTTGAAGGCCTCAGTGGCAATTAGGTAAAGTGAGGTGATCCCTAAAATCCAGAGTAAGTACTTAGGCTCAGGTCGGGCAAACTCAAATAAGGTTTGTCCCAAAGAAGTGTAGGGTAAAATAATAGCTACTAAGGCAGCGGGAATAGTGAGGTAAGCTAAGACTGGAGTTGGACGCTTAGCTGATAGGAAAAAGTGACGACTACGGATAGAGTAAATAAAGACTAATTCATTTAAGGTACTGGCAACAAACCAGTTAGTTTGTAGTACTGCTGGTGAGATCCGACTAAAGATAGAGAAAAGGATGAAATGGAAGATAGCACTAATTACACCAAAGCTAAGGGAAGCAATAATAATATCTTTGACATCATAGGCCTTAGGTTTAACTAGCTCATCATCTTCAACTGAATCTCCTGACAAAGAAATCATCGGGAAGTCAGTTAGTAGGTTAAGGAGTAGGATCTGGAGGGGTAGCATCGGTAGATAATCAATAAAAAGGAAGGCAATTGAGACAGCATAAAAATTGCCAAAGTTAGAAGCTAAAGTGGCCTTGATATATTTAATGCTATTGGTAAATATAACTCGGCCTTCATGAATGCCTTCAATAATAGTATTGAGATCATTTTCCAGTAGGATGATATCAGCAGTTTCTCGGGCAATGTCTGAGGCATTATCAACCGCTAATGAAACACTAGCTGCTTTAAGAGCGGGGGCATCATTGATCCCATCGCCTAAATAGCCAACACTAAACTTTTCTTGGTAACGCTTTATCATCTCATGTTTCTGTTCAGGTGAAACGCGAGCAAAAACATTGTATTTCACTAAAGCCTCATCTTTTTCTTTGTCACTGAGGCGCTCGTAATCCTGGGCAGTCAAAACTTCATCGATATTTTGACAAAGGGCTAATTCATAGGCAACTGCACCAGCAACATCGGCACTATCGCCGGTAATGATTTTAATGCCTACTCCCCATTTCTTAGCTTTCTCTACAGCTGAATAGGTGCTCTCTTTAATTGGGTCGGAAAATGACACTAAACCTAGCAATTCTAATTGGTCTTCTTCTCGCCTAAAACTAGTTTCAAAAGAATCTAGATCTAAATCTACTATATTTTTTATTGCTACCGCTAATACCCGACGCCCGAGCTTGCCTTGCGCCTGAGCCCAAAGCATTGCTTCTTTGTTGTTAGTTAGCTGACACATCGGCTCGATTGTTTCAAAAGCACCACGAACGACAAAATAAGGCTTATTATCTTTACTTACCAAAACATTATTACGTTGATAGCGAGGATCAAAAGGTGAATCAAATAATAATTCATAGTTATCTGCTACGGCTACCAACTCTTTACTAATAGTCTCCCTAATAGCTTCATCAAAAGAATCATTCTTTTCCACTGCCGAAGTTGAGGCTAAATAATTAAAAAGTAGCACTTGGTCTTCTTTATCTTTTTCCAAAGAGAAAGTCTCGGCTACCCTCATTTTATTCTCAGTTAAAGTCCCAGTTTTAT
>CAYQEI010000014.1:0-2947 GCA_964416495.1 uncultured Gammaproteobacteria bacterium | reverse complement strand
TACCCTCATTTTATTCTCAGTTAAAGTCCCAGTTTTATCAGAACAAAGTATTTCAATATTACCTAAGTCTTCAACTGAAGATAAGCGCTTAACTACCACTTTTTTCTTTGCTAAAACACCTGCTCCTTTTGAAAAGGACAGAGTCATAACTAATGGTAGTGCTTCTGGAATAACGCCAATTGCTAAGGCAATGGCAAAAATAATGAGTTGAGGCCAATCTAGTGAAGCTCCTTTAAGTAAAACATTGAGTAAAACAACAAAGACTAAAGTCGCCACAGTTAGCTTCAAAATAAAAGAAGAGAAACGTCCAATGCTAACTTCAAAGTTACTTACCTTCTTGGTGCTACTTACTAATTTGGCAATTTTACCAAACTCGGTTTGATTGCCTGTTGCGACCACAATTGCTAAAGCCTTACCAGACTTAACACTCGTGCCAGAAAAAACCATATTACCAGCTTGGTGTAAGCCACTTAGCTCTTTACTAAATATTATTTCACTATTTTTGTTAACTGCTACTGACTCACCTGATAGAGCGGACTCATCAACACTAAAATCTTGTGCCTCTACTACTCGAGCATCAACACTAATCTTGTCTCCTGGCTCTAAACTGATAAGGTCACCGGGAACTAACTCCTCAGTAGGGATCACCTTCTCTTCACCAGAGCGAATAACCCGACTGCGCCAAGAAATTAAAGTTGATAAAAGTTTAGCGGTTTTTTCCGAACGAAACTCTTGAAAGAACCCTAAAAAAGTATTAATGAAAATAAATAGCAATATCATCAAACCTTCTACCCAATTTTGCATCAGGAAAGAAAGAATTACAGCAAAGAAGAGTAAATAGATAAAAGGAGATTTGAGTTGACGCAGAAAAATGTGCCAAGCTAAAACCTTATTAGTTGCCATTAAATTAGGTCCACTGCTTTCTAGTCTTTCTTGTGCTTGCTCTTGGCTAAGACCCTTTTCAACATCACTGTCAAACTCAGCTGAGATAGCATCAATTTCTGCTAAAGCATATTTCTTCCAATACATAGTTACTAAAAATAGTTAATATTATTAATACTATTTTAGCTTATATTTAAATATAAGCAAAACAGTCGTCTTTGACCCCTACTAGCCTAAGTGGTACTATAAATAGAGAATAATGATAATACCCTTAATTATTTACTATCACTATGAAATTTAGACTCAAAGTTTCCATTTTGTTTGCTTTCTTTCTTTTCCTTTTCCCCCTTTTTTCACTCCAAGCTGAAACTAAGCCAAATGATCCCCTCAACATTTATTTCTTCTATGGCACTGGCTGTCCTCACTGCAGTCAAGAAAAGGCATTTTTTGAAACTGAACTCAAAAATAGATACCCTGAGCTAGTCATCAATGAATATGAGATTTATAGTAATCGGCAAAATGCTCTTTTACTCCAAAAAATAGCGGAAAAACTTCAAGTTGATGTTGCTGGTGTCCCTTTTCTCATTATTGGTGAAGAAACTTTTGTCGGCTATTTAGCTGGAGTTACTTCTCTTGAAATAATTAATGCAATTGAGAATTGCCAACAAAGCTCTTGCTCTGATTTAGTGGTTAGCCTTATTGAGCCAACTGAGCCCTTACTGGCTGATGGAAAAAGCAGTGCTAGCGGAAAGACTAACACTCTGCTTAATACTAACTTAGAACAAGCCGGGAAAAAGATGCTTAAGTTGCCAATTTTAGGGGAAGTAGATGCGCTTAGCTTTTCTCTTCCTGCCCTTACCATCATCATCGGCATCCTTGATGGCTTTAATCCTTGCGCGATGTGGGTCTTGATCTTTTTAATTGGCTTACTGATAAATATAGATGATAAACGCCGACGTTGGACTCTTGGCCTAACTTTTATTGCTAGCTCGGCTTTAGTCTACTTTATCTTTATGAGTGCCTGGCTTAACCTCATCATCTTTTTGGGCTTTATTCTTTGGGTAAGGCTAGCGATTGCAACTATAGCCTTAATTGGCGGTGGCTATAGCCTCAAGGAATACTTTACTAACAAGGATGCCAGTTGCAAAGTAGGTGATGCTCAAAAGAAACAGAAGACCTTTACTAAACTAAGATCTTTAGTTGCCAAAAAAAGCCTCTTCCTATCATTGTTGGGGATCATTGCTCTTGCTTTTGCGGTTAATTTGGTTGAGCTGATTTGCTCAGCTGGCTTCCCTGCTGTCTATACCCAAGTGTTAGCGTTAAATAACTTAGCTAGTTGGCAAAACTATCTTTACCTCCTTCTCTATATTTTCTTCTTTATGCTAGATGATATTATTGTTTTTGTCCTCGCTATGATAACTCTCCAAATTACTGGAATAACCACTAAATATAGCCGACTTTCTCGCCTAATTGGCGGTTTAATAATGCTTGCCATTGGTCTCTTACTGATTTTCAAGCCAGCTTGGCTAATGTTTGGCTAATCTAATCTAATTAGGCTCTTGCCAAATAAAAAATCTTTTGCTATTATTTTATCATCAAAATATTAAATAATATTTATTTTTTTGCGCCTATAGCTCAGCCCGGTAGAGCAACTCCCTTTTAAGGAGATGGTCCTAGGTTCGAATCCTAGTGGGCGCACCTAAATAGCCGACTTAGCTCAGCTGGTAGAGCAGCTGTCTTGTAAACAGCAGGTCGTCGGTTCAAGCCCGACAGTCGGCTCCAAGTCAAAGTCTTTATCTACAAAAAGTGTTTAGCACTTTTTTTCTTTTACTAATCTAATTTATTTGGGGTTTAGGGCCCTTACTTTAGTACAATAATTAGCTCTTGATTTCCCCAAATTATCAACTTGAAATTTTTAGGCAATTGAGATAAGATAAGATAAAATAAAAACTTAAATTTATTGTATGAATAAAGCTGACTACACTCTTGAGAAGATGCCACCACAGAGCATAGAAGCAGAGGAATCACTCCTAGGAGCTTTATTATTAGATAAAGATGCAATTAT
>CAYQEI010000013.1:0-20510 GCA_964416495.1 uncultured Gammaproteobacteria bacterium | reverse complement strand
TTATCATTGATGCCCCGCCATCATTAGGACTACTGACGATAAATAGCTTAGTAGCTGCTGATGAAGTTTTGATCCCAATTCAAAGTGAGTATTATGCGCTTGAAGGTCTTAGTCAGCTTCTTGAAACTATTTCTTTAGTCCAGAATAATCTTCACCCTAAATTAGGCATAATGGGAGCGGTTATTACCATGTATGACAGGCGTAATAAGCTCTCAGGGGCAGTGATGGAAGAATTGTATAAGTATTTTCCTAATAAAATATTTCGCTCGATTATTCCGCGTTCAGTCCGCTTAGCTGAGGCACCAAGCTATGGGCGCCCTATTTTGCAGTATGACCCTAACTCTAAGGGTGCTAAAGCTTATGAGAATTTGGCTTTGGAAATATTGAGCTTAGAAGATAAAATTAACTAAAACTTATGGCACAAGGACTAGGTCGGGGCTTAGGCTCCCTAATCCCAAAAAAAACAACTAACGTCAGTAACGATGTCGCTACTAGCAATGAAGCTACTCCAGTCAAGCAAGAACAACTTATTCTCTCTGATGCTGATAGAATTTGGCAGATTGATCCAGATTTAATTGATATTAATCCCTACCAACCTCGCAGTTTTTTTTCTCAAACTGCTCTGATGCGTCTTGCTGACTCAATTAAAGAACACGGCATCCTCCAACCCTTAGTTGTTAGCCCTAAAAAAGATGGCCGTTATGAACTTATTGCTGGCGAACGCCGTTTACGTAGCGCGAAATTAATTGAGTTAAGGACAGTGCCAGCTTTGGTAAAAAATGAGTCTAATCAGAAAAAATTAGAAATAGCTTTAATTGAAAATATTCAGCGTGAAGACCTCAATCCTTTAGAAACCGCTAAAGCCTATCAACGCCTAGCCCTTGAGTTTGATTTGACTCAAGAAGAAATAGCTCAGAAAGTAGGTAAGGCCCGCTCTAGTGTTACTAATAGTCTCCGTCTTCTGAAATTACCAGACAGTGCCTTAGAGGCCTTAGCTCAAGGTTCTATTAATGAAGCTCAAGCTAAGCAATTGCTATCACTGGAATCAGCAAAAGAGCAAGAGATTTTGTTAAAAAAAATACTACGCCAAAACCTAACTGTAGCTGATGTAGATCAGGAGCTAAAACGAATCAGAACTAAAGCCGGAGTTACTAAAAAAAGTAGTCAAGATGAGCGCCTTGAGCAAGACTTAGCTGATTACCTCAAAACTAAAGTAGAGATTAGGCGGACTCGTCGCAGTGGACAAGTAATAATAGAATTCTTTAACGATGAAGAGCTGGGAGACTTAGTAGCAAAGATAAAAGCCTAAGCAGAAAAAGACAGTTTAACTAAATTTGAAGCTGTCTTTTTTTTATTTGCTCAAAAAGCTAGCTTGTACTAAAATAAGGTCAGAATAGATATTGTTAATAATTATTTTAGCCTAATCTTACTTTATTGTTATGTCTTTTGTCCATCTCCATAATCATACCCATTATTCTTTACTCGATGGTCTTACCAAAATAGACGAAATGTTGGAATTTGCCAAAAACCAAGGCTCACCAGCGATTGCAATCACTGATCACGGTAATATGTACGGAGTGATAGAGTTCTATCAAAAAGCTAAAAAGATGGGCATTAAGCCGATTATTGGTGTTGAGGCCTATTTAGCACCACGATCTCGTTTTGACAAAACTAGTAACGAAGATGCTAAATCTTTCCATCTTTTATTGTTAGCAAAAAACAATCAAGGCTACAAAAATCTATTAGCCCTAGTTTCCGCTGCCCACTTAGAAGGCTTCTACTACAAACCCCGTATTGACTGGGAGCTTTTGACTAAATACCATGAGGGCCTAATTGCTTCAACTGCTTGTTTAGCCGGAGAAATACCGCGCCTAATAGTTGCTGGGCAAATGGCTGAAGCTGAGCAGAAGATTATTGCCTACCGTGATCTTTTTGGGGAAGGTAATTTCTATTTGGAGTTAATGGATCACCCGGAGATTAAAGAGCTTGCCTTAGTAAATGAAACTTTGATTGAATTTTCAAAGAAGTTATCTGTGCCTTTACTAGCAACCAACGATGTTCATTATTTTCGTAAAGAAGATGAAGATGCTCAAGATATTCTACTTTGTATTCAAAGTAAGAAAAAGCTAAGCGATACTGACCGCTTTCGGATGAAGGGCAGTGGTGATTATTCTTTGCGCTCTAATGCTGATATGATATCAGCTTTTAGTCATATTCCTGAAGCGATCGAGAACACTTTAGTAGTAGCTGAGAAATGTAATGTTGAGATTGAGTTAGGCAAGACGAAGTTGCCTTATTTTCCAGTGCCAGCACCAAATGATGGCAATTCTTATCTACGCTCGTGGTGCGAGAAAAATATTAATAAACGTTATCCGCAGGCTAATGAAGAAGAGTTAACCCAAGTAAAAGAAAGGCTAGATTATGAGCTTGATGTTATTGCTCGGATGGGCTGGCCCTCTTACTTCCTAATTGTAGCTGACCTGGTCAACTGGGCTAAAGAGCGGAAAATAGTTGTTGGCCCTGGCCGTGGCAGTGCAGCCGGCTCTATAGTTTGTTATTTAACTGACATTACTAACATTGACCCTCTTAAATACGAGCTTTTGTTTGAGCGCTTCCTTAACCCAGATCGTATCTCGATGCCAGATATAGACCTTGATTTTGCTGATGCTAGACGAAATGAAGTTTTGCTATATGTTGCTGATAAATATGGCCATGACCATGTTGCTCAAATTATTACTTTTGGGACGATGGCAGCAAGGGCTGCTGTCCGTGATGTTGGTCGGGTTTTGGGGGCACCCTATGAATACTGTGACAAGATCTCAAAAAGCATTCCGATGTTTACCAAATTGGAGCCGGCGCTCAAAGCAGTACCGGAGTTAAGGGAGATGTATCAAAATGAGGCGATGGCAAAGCAAATTATTGACTATGCTATGCGACTAGAGGGAGTAGCGCGCCATGTCTCAACTCATGCCTGTGGAGTTTTGATTACTGATGCTCCCCTGACAGAATACGTTCCTTTGCAACGGGCTTCTTCAGCTGATGAAACTATCATCTCTCAATATTCTCTTCATCCAATTGAGGATTTGGGCTTATTGAAAATGGATTTTTTGGGATTAAAAAATCTCTCTATTATTGAATCAGCTCTCAAAATCATCAAAAATACTCGTAATCTTGAGATTGACATTGACAAAATTCCTCTAGTTGATGAATTAACCTATCAGCTGTTTCAAAAAGGAGAAACTACTGGTATTTTTCAATTTGAATCAAGTGGGATGAAGCGCTATTTGCGGGAGTTGAAGCCCAGCGTTTTTGAAGACTTAATTGCCATGGTTGCCCTTTATCGGCCAGGGCCAATGGAATGGATACCAGACTATATTGCTGGCAAGCAGGCAAAAAAGAAAGTTTCCTATCTGCACCCGAAGTTAGAAGGCATCTTGAATAAAACCTATGGCGTTGCTATTTATCAAGAACAAGTGATGCAAATTGCCCGTGATCTAGCTGGCTTTTCAATGGGTCAAGCGGATGTTTTACGTAAAGCGATGGGAAAGAAGATCCCGAGCTTATTAGCAGAGCAAAAAGAGCGCTTTGTTGATGGCTGTGTCAAAAATGGAGTCTACAAAGAATTGGCTGAACAGGTCTTCTCCTTTATTGAGCCTTTTGCTGGCTATGGTTTTAATCGCTCTCATGCTGCCTGCTATGCTTTAATTGCCTATCAGACTGCTTATCTCAAAGCTCATTGGCCAGTTGAGTTTATGGCAGCCCTATTAACCGCTGATCAAGCTGATAATGATAGAATTGCGATTGAAATTGAGGAATGTCGTAATATGGGGATAAAGATTATGGCCCCTGATATCAATGAGTCCTTTGCTTCTTTTACAGTGGTCACTGCTGGCACTAAAGACAATCAGGCAGTAGATCCAGAAGCTAAGTTAGACACAATCCGATTTGGCCTAAAAGCAATTAAAAACGTTGGTGAGCATATTGTTGAAGAATTAATTAGTGAGCGTAAAAAGAATGGCGCTTATCAAGATATTTTTGATTTACTCAAACGTGTTACTGACAAAGATTTAAATAAGAAATCACTTGAGAGCCTTATCAAAAGTGGCGCTTTAGATGACTTTGGTGAACGCGGGGAATTATTGTTTAACTTAGATAAGCTCCTTAACTACAATAAAGAAGAAGTCAGAAAATTAACTAGTCAGCAAGGTGATCTTTTTGCTGGCCTTTCCCAAGATTCAGGTCCTAGTTGGCAGTTAGAGCCTAGCTTACCAGCTAGCTCAAGTGAGAAGTTGGCTTGGGAAAAGGAGTTACTAGGGCTTTATGTTAGTGAGCACCCCTTTAATTTCTATAAAGAGCAACTTGATGGCTACGCCCTTTCAATTGCTTCTTTAGCTAGTCATCGCCAAGACCCAATTGTGATTACAGCTGGGATTATAAGTAGCATAAAAAAAATTGTTACTCGCAAAGGTGACTCAATGTTGTTTGTAAAGCTAGAAGATGCTGTTAGTTCAATTGAGTTATTGATTTTCCCTAAACTTTATCAAGAAACTATGGAGTACTATGAAGAAGGGCGACCTCTTTTAGTGGCAGGGAAGATTTCGGATAAAGATCAAGACCTAAAATTACTAACCGACAAAGTTGGAGTAATTGATAGCGCTAGTCCACAGCTAAGTATAGATGCCTTCAAAAAAGAATTGCTAGCATTCAAAACTACCCGTCAAAATGGTTATTATAATTATCGCAATAAAAGTAATGGCTATTCTGCTAGTAATAATAAGTCTACTAATGCTTCCATTAAGCCAGTGGCACCAACAGTTAATAAGCCAGACCTAAAGCCAGATAGCAAAAATGATAGTGGTTCGAAAGATAAAGAAGTTTCAGTTTTTCCACTAAGCTTGAAAAAGCCTTTAAGTAGCAAAGAGATTAAACGGCTCAGAGAAATTCTAGAAGACTATAGTGGTGAAGATGAAGTCTGGCTTCGCTTAATAGAAGCAGGAAAGTACAAGATTGTAAAAACAGATATTAAGGTAAAGAGTAATCCGGCTCTAATCGTTGCCTTAAAAAAAGAGTTTGGCGACAAAATTGAGCTTAGGGTTGAGAAATAATTGTCCAGATTTCCAAATTTTGTTATAATAAATTTAGATTGAAATTTTTTAATTTTATATTTTTTAATATTTAAACTTTTCTTTACAAAATCTTATTTAAGCTTATTTAATTATTCATTATAATTAGTTAGATTACTTCTTCATCTATGGAAAAGGAAAAAAAGACCAAGCCAAAAACTAAAGTTAGTACGAGCAAAGCAAAGGCCAGCAAAGCTAAAGTTACTGCTAAGAAAACTACTAAAACTAAAGCTACTCCAGCTAAAAAAACTAGCTCAACTGCCAAGAAGGCTAGTACCCCTAAAACTGCTAAAGCTAAAACTACTAGTACCAGGAAAAAGCCACAAGCTAAACCGGTTGTAGTTGATGTTATTTTAGATGAGGATTTAGAAACCACTGAAGATAACTTCTACTCTGATGATGACTTAGGTGAAGGGAAGTTAGATTTAGAAACTGCTAAAGACTTCTTCCTTAACCTCAAAGAAGAGGTTAGTTTGGAAACTAGCTCAGACTCTGAGCAAGTAAAAATCGAAAAGAAAGCTAACTTAGCTTGGTCTCGTAATTTAGCCCATGATAAGCAAGAAGAATATTTTACCAAGCTAGCTGGTGAGATTGATGAGAGTCCAGAGCTAAGCACTACTAGCCCAGCTAAGAAAGCCAAAAAATCAAGCACAGCTAAGAAAAACATTAGACTCTATCGTAATTTATTGTGGAAGTTTTTAGTCTTAGTTGGTTTTTTGATTATTGTTGTTTTCTATTTTTCTTTTTCTCGCCTAATAATTTACTTAACCCCAGAAATTGAAACTATCAATGATACTTTATTTTTGAAAGTAGCTAATCAAACTGAAGTTGAGCCTCGGCCTGGCGATGCTCGTACCCAAGTTAGTGGCTCAGTCAATCAAGTTGAGCTTAGTGCTGAGAAAACTTACCAAGCTAGTGGGGAAGAGTATATGGGAGAAAAAATTACAGGCCAAGTTACCTTGATAAATAACAGTGCCCAAGATCAGCCCCTAGTAGCTACAACCCGATTACTCACTGCTGATAATAAGCTTTTCCGTTTATCTGAGGGAGTGACTGTAAGGGCAGGCTCTGAGATTACTGTGCCTATCTATGCTGATAAAATCAGTCGTGAGATGGCAATCGGCCCTAGCTACTTCACCATTCCTGGCCTGTGGGTAGGCTTACAAGATAAAATATATGCGCAAAGCTATAGCCCTTTTCAATATGAGCAAGACATGAGTCATTATGTAAAGGGAGGAGATATCAATTTAGCTGAAGATGAGGCTGAGGGCTTGATTTTAGATAAAGCTACTGAAATAAAAAACTTGCGTAGTCAAGATAAGACTATTTACAAAATTATTACTCCAATTACTACTGATATTAACGCTAAAGTGGGTGACCGAGTTGACAACTTCACTGCATTTAGTAAAGCTAAAGTAGCAGTGATCTCATTATCAGAAGATGAAATTCGCTCTTTAGCAGAAGCCAGACTAAAATTATTAGTTCCTGAAGCTAAAGAGTTGATTGAGTTTAATGCTAATAATCTCAGTTATACTTTAGAAGATTATGATGAAGAAACAGAAGTGGCAACAGTCAAAGTGAATTTCTCTGGTTTAATGGCCCTACGTCATGGCACTGAGTTAATTCGCAAAGAGAGTTTAGTAAACCTCAAAAAAGAACAAATTCAAACTTACCTTAAAGACTTTCCTGAGATCGGTCGTTATGAGCTTAAGTTCTATCCAAGCTTCGTTAGTCGTGCCCCACACCTAGTTGATCGGATTGAAATCAAAGTAAAGAAATAGTAATACCAATTGAAGCGATGAGAATGGATTATAAATAGTAGTAATAGAAATTAAATACCAAAAAACACCACTTAGATGTGGTGTTTTTATTTATTTCATAATTATCTAATATCTTGACTTAAAACAAACCCAAAACCTTGCTCTTGGCTTTACTTTGCTTTAGTTTAGTCTTGCCACTATAGATAGAGAGTGCTTGAGTTAGCGTCGCTTTGTCATGAAGCAGGGCAGTGATAGCTTGGGCCAGTCGATAGGCTTGCTCAGGCTTTCTTTGGTGGAGATTGCGTCCAATTGCTAAACCAGAGGCACCCGCTTCTAGCTGAAGTTTAACAAAGCTGAGTAATTGACGAGCGTCTTGCTTGCCACCACCGACACAGATCACTTTTGTTTTACCAGCAGCGAGAATAACTTCACGATAGTTTTTAGCGGCTAGTTTTCTATCCTTTAATTGGTAGGGATATTTGAGTTTAGCAAAATCTGCTCCTAAGGAAGAAGCGACGCCAGCGGCACCAGCAATAGTGTGAATTTTATCTTCATTAATACCTTTGCCTCGGGGGTAAATCCATAAAACAGCTAACAGGCCAGCCTGATGAGCAGTAGTAATTGCTTGAGCTGCTTGTCTTAGCATTTCACCTTCATATTTCTGACCAAGGTAGAGAGTGTAACCAATTGCAGAAATCTTTAGTTGACTTTGTTTTTGAAAGCGAATAACGTCAGCCACTGACCAGAGTGGTTTAGCTGAATTTTTCTTTTCATTAGGACCAAGGTTAGTTTTGCCATTAATTTTGACGATGTAATCAAGATCAGGGTAGTCTTTACCGTATTGACTGATAAGGCCGAGGTGAGCGGCTAGAATTCCACCTCTAGATTGCCTGGCAATATTGAAAATATGTTCAGGGCTAGCATCTTCGGGAGCAATACCCGGCCCATAGAAGTCATCGTTTAGATGTTCAATTTTTTGATCAGCGGCAATGAGGAATAAATTATCACTTCCACGGGTCAAAATCTGACGATTTTTATTATAGGTAGAAATCTTTTCCTTTGGCACAGAGGCAGGAATTGTTTTGTAGTTCATAATATTTTAGATTTTATTAAAGCTTATTATATGTTATTATGTGAGTATAAGAATTTATCTTAATATATTTTATTATAGCACAGTTATGGCAACTAAGAAACAATACAGTGATGAAGATTTGAAGCGCTTCAAAGACCTTAGCGGTTTAAGTGTTAGGCAGATGAATGTTGGTCTCTGGATTTCAGAAAATAAAGCTTTACTAACCCGCTTGTTAACGATTTTTTTGATTTTGATCTCTGCTTTCTTCTATGTCTACTCAACCTACCTCTATATCTTCTACTTTATGGGTAAGCCGATGGATAATTTATCTCAGGCTCAAGTTGTCTCACCCCGAGATATTGTAAAACCCTTGGAGCTAAGTTCAGTGCAAAGCTTTTCTATGGTGGAAGATTATGATTTGGTGGTAAAGGTAAAAAATGTTAATAACAATTTTTCGGCAACTTTTGATTATTGTTTTTATCAAAGCGGTAAAGAAATTAAATGTGGAACTGACTTTATTTTGCCAGAGCAAGAATACTTTTTATTAGCGCTGGGTAATAATTTGTCAGCTGAGACAAATTTTGATTTTAGGGTGGTTGATATTTCCTGGAAGCGAGTAAATCGGCGGTTAATACCTGATTGGGCTAGTTATGTCTCTGAGCGTAGTAACTTTATCATTTCCGAAATCAATTTCTTAAGCGCTAACAAAAGTGGTTTAAGTGAAAATCTTAAATACAATAGCTTAGAATTTGAACTCAAAAACGACAGCCCCTACAGCTACTATGTAGCTGATTTCAATGTCTTACTCTATAGTGCTAATCGTTTAGTTGGTGTCCACCGCTACAGAGCAGAGAATTTATTAGCTGGTGAAGTTAGGGAAGTAAAGCTTTCTTGGCCCGGGGACCTAATTAATGCTAGTCAAGTAAAGATTACGCCTCATGTCAATATTTTAGATGAGCTCAATTATTTACCCTATGAACGAGTAGTTAAGTAGCGAGACTATGTTAAGTCGACTTAAAGCTCATTTTAATAATTTCGATTGGCTGATAATGGCAGCCTTAGTTTTGTTAATTAGTTTTGGATTGCTAGAGATTTACAGTGTGGCTTTGGGTCGAGGTGGTCTAGATTTACTTAACTTCCGCAAACAATTACTATTTACCATTGCTGGCTTAGTGGTCCTAATTCTTTTTTCTTTTATCGATTATCATTATTTGCGCAGTTTGAGTCATTATATTTTCTGGGCAGGTGCTCTTATTCTGATTTTAGTTTTATTTTTTGGCGATGTTTCACGTGGCACTCGCGGTTGGTTTAGCTTCAATAATTTTGCCCTTCAACCAGTAGAGTTTGTTAAAATAATTCTGATTATTTTTTTAGCAGACTACTTCTCGCGATTGGCCACTAGAGTAAAAAGTCTCAAGCACTTTTTAGTGTCATTATTGTCTACTTTAATCTTTGCCTTTTTAGTCTTACTCCAGCCTGACTTTGGCGCAGCAATGGTTCTTTTAGCTATCTGGTTAGTAATTATTATTGCTGCTAGTTTTGATATCAAGTATTTTATTGTCACCGCAGTAGTTTCTTTATTAGTCTTTACTTCAGCTTGGTTTTTCTTTTTTCAGGATTACCAAAAGAACCGTATTTTAGGTTTAGTCCATCCCGAGCAAACCAGCCAAGATGCTAAGTATAATGTGACTCAATCGATCATTGCCATTGGTTCTGGTGGCTTAATCGGCAAGGGTTTAGGCTTTGGCTCGCAATCACAGCTAAAATTCCTACCCGAAGCACAAAATGACTTTATTTTTGCCGTGATAGCAGAAGAGCTAGGTTTTTTTGGGGTGGCTTTATTGTTACTCTTTTTTGCTTTGTTATTTTGGCGAATAATAAGGATAATTCCACAATTAAATAATGATTTTGCCATTTACTTCCTAATTGGGGCAGTGGGCTTGATTTTTATTCAAATGTTTATTAATATTGGTATGAACCTAGGTATCGTACCAGTGGTTGGTTTAACTTTACCATTTATCAGTTCAGGAGGTAGCTCTTTATTATCTCTTATGATTATGATGGGTATAGTTCAAAACATAATAATAAAGACTAAAACTAGTTATTAAATCTATGAAATTATTACTAAAAGCAGAGCCAAGGACAAAAGGTCAAAAACTAGGCGAAAGAGAGCTAGCTGGTGTTGTCTATGGCAAAGGGCTAGAAACAAAGCCAATTAAACTTAACTCAATTGAATTTAATCGCGTTTATGCCCTTAGTGGTGAATCAAGCTTAATTGATCTTGATTTAGGTGGTGAAAAGCATAAAGTGATAGTAAAAGATATACAACGTGATTTATATAAAGATTGGGTCCGCCATGTTGACTTGTATCAAGTTAACATGAAAGAAGCGATTGAAACTGAAATCCCATTAGAATTTGTTGGTGAGGCTAAGGCAGTGCGTGAGCTTGGCGGTATTTTAATTAAAGAGATAACTGACTTGAGGATTGAATGTCTTCCTGGAGATCTAGTTAATCATATTGAAGTTGATATCTCTGTGTTAAAAGAGTTTGACGATACTATTCAAGTAGCTGATTTAGCTCTGCCAGAGGGAATTACCGCTTTGCAAGAACCAGATACTGTTATTGCCATGATCGCTCGAGTCAAGGAAGAAAAAGCTGAGGAAGAAAGTGAGGCAGTTGAAGGAGATGATAAGGAAGCAGGTACAGAGGCTAAGCCTGAGGAGAAGAGCGATGAAGCTCCAGCTGAGGCTAAAGAGTAAATAGAGAAACATTAGAGTATAGTGTAAAAAGAAAAAACGACCCGATGTTAAAGGGTCGTTTTTGTTAAATACTACTTACTTTAATGAAGCGGACTTGATCGCGAAAGTCAGTCATACTTTCAATTGCTTTAATCCTTGCCCCTAGCAATTTCCTTACTAAATGATTTATCTCCTTTTCTTGCTCAGGGTTTATTTCCATAAAAACAATAAAGTTAGTTAAAGCTAAAGCCTTAATTTGTTTTAGGAGTTTTTGATAATGACTTAGACCTGCTTGTGGACTATAGAGGGCTTTTCTGGGCTCAAACCGAAGGCTAGGGTGTTTGAGCTGGACTTTAGTGAGATAGGGCAAGTTAGCTAGAATAAGGACAGGACTAGAGTTGTCAATTTGCTTAATTAGCTTATGCTTTAATAGGTTGGCTTTAATTAGAGTAATCTTTTCTTCTAAGTGAAAACGCTGAGAATTTAGTTTAGCGATTTTAAGGGCAGAGCTTGATTTATCAAGGGCAATGAATTTAGTAGTTTGGTAAACAGCCCTGTTCTTAGTTTCAAGTAGCTTAGCAAGCGCTAGGCTAATGGCACCAGAGCCAGTACCAACATCAATTAAGGTCCAGGGTGTATTAGACTCTAGGATTAACTCAGCCCCTAACTCAACTAAGAGCTCTGTTTCTGGGCGGGGGATTAAGACTTTATTGTTTATAACTAAGTTTAGTTGATAAAACCCCTTATAACCCAAAATGTAGGCTAAAGGATAGAGCTTAAGACGCTTCTTTTCTAGTTTAGTAAATTGTCTTTTTTCTTTAGCACTAACTGGATTATCATAGGAAGCAATAATCTTTTCCCGACTATAATTTTTTATTTTAGCTAAAATTAATTTAGCCTCTAGAGTGGGCAGGGAAGAAAGTTGGATGAGCTCATTAATTTGCATGGTTTTATTTAGATTCTTGATGAGCCTCTTTGAGGGAAGTGATTAGAGGTTTTAGTTCTCCAGCCATAATTGAGTCAATATTATGGAAGCTAAGATTGAAGCGGTGATCAGTAATTCGATCTTGGGGATAATTATAGGTTCTGATTTTATCAGCTCTCTTACCTTGGCCAATTTGGTCCTTCCTTTCGCTAGAGTCGTGCTCTTGTTGTTTTTCCTGCTCTAAAGCTAACAAACGAGAGCGGAGGACCTGGAGCGCTTTTTCTTTATTTTGATGTTGCGATTTTTCATCCTGACAACTAACTACTAATCCAGTCGGTAGATGAGTAATGCGAATGGCTGATTGAGTTGTGTTTACACTCTGACCGCCAGGGCCACTTGAGCAGAAAGTATCAATCCGAATATCTTGAGGGTTGATTTCAATATCAACTTCTTCAGCCTCTGGTAGTACCACTACCGTGGCAGTTGAAGTATGAACTCGGCCTTGCTTTTCAGTTTCTGGCACCCGTTGAACCCGGTGAGTACCAGCTTCGTATTTAAACCAGCCATAGGCATTAAGACCCTTGACTAAGAAGATGATTTCTTTGTAGCCACCTATCCCAATTTGGTTAGTACTAATTAGCTCAATTTTGTAGTTTTCACCATCAGAGAAGCTATGATACATCCGGAAAAGGTCAGCCGCAAAAATAGCAGCTTCATCACCACCAGCTCCTGCTCTTATTTCAATAATACAGTTCTTACTATCATTGGGATCTTTGGGATTGAGTTCTGCCTCAAGTTGAGCTTTTAGTTCAGCATGATCTTTGCTAAGTTGCTCTAACTCACTATTAATTAGATCTTTGAGCTCAAGATCAGTCTCAGTTGCTAGTAGCTCTTGGTTTTCTGTGATTTTAGCTTCAGTTGATTCTAGTTTAACAATTAACTCAACTTGCTTTTTGATTTGAGCATGTTCTTGGGCTAACTTAGTTAACAAATCAGCCTGATTAAAGGTTTCTGGTTCTGACATCTGTTTTTCGAGTTGAGCTAATTTTGCTTTTATTTCTTGATACATAAAGAAGATGATAATAAAAAAAACAATCAGTTTAATTTTAGCAAAAAGTACTAAAAAACGAAACCGATTGCTTTTAGTTTGGCTTATTTTTTGTTGAATTTAACTTGGGAAATTCTTTTAATATCTTTAGTTTTTACAACCACTTCCTTTTCCTTCTTTTTAGCATCACGCTTAGCCCGTCTTAGTTTTTTACCACCAGTGTCAATTTCTTTACCAGCTTTGAGCTTAGCTTCAAATTTCTCAACTCGGCGAGCACTATCAACTAACTTTTGTTTACCAGTATAGAAGGGATGACAAGCTGAACAAAGCTCAACTTTGATTTCTTTGGCAGTTGAACCTGTTTCAAAAGTAAATCCGCAAGCACAAGTCACTTTTACTTTGTCATTATAGGCTGGATGTATATCTTTTTTCATACAAATAAAAAAATTTATTAAGCAATAAATTTTAGCTTTTTCTAATTTATTCTGTTAGATTAATCATATATTAGCACAGCTTTTAAATTAAAGCAATACTTGCTATAATGGAAGCTATAATTATATGTCTGATAAGCACAATATCGCTAAAAATACTTCATATTTGACTCTAGCTTTGATTTTACAAAAGATCATTTCTTTTACTTATTTTACTCTCTTAGCTCGATTTTTAGGGCCAGCCGACCTTGGTAAGTACTATTTTGCCTTTACTTTTACCACTATTTTTGGGATAGCAATTGACTTGGGCTTAGGTAATATCTTGACGCGTGAAGTAGCTAAAAAGCAAAGTTCAGCGGAAAAGTTGTTAGGGAGCATATTAACCCTGAAACTTCCTTTAGCTGGTCTTACTTTAATTAGTGCTTTTTTGATTATTACCTTTACCCACCCTGATCCGATTGTAAGGACCTTAGTCTATATTGCTGCTTCAGCAATGGTGCTAGATTCTTTCACCTCCACTTTCTATGCTACTGTGCGTGGTTTTCATAACCTAAAGTACGAAAGCATTGCTTCTGTTATTTACCAATTTATTATTCTAGCTTTTGGTTATAGCGCTTTGCTTTTAGGGAAAGGGATGTTTTATGCGATGGGAGCCGTTGTTTTAGCCAGTCTATTTAATCTTTCTTACTCTTTCTTTATTTTAGTAAAACGAATCAGAGTAAAAGTAAGACTACTCTATGACAAAGTTTGGCTAAAAAGTATTATTATAATTTCTTGGCCTTTTGCGCTCTATGCTATCTTGCAACGCATTTATACTTACCTTGACTCTATTCTACTTGCTTACTTAGCTGGTGATGAACAAGTTGGGCTTTACCAAATTGCCTTCAAAATCGTCTTTGCTCTTCAATTCCTCCCCCAAGCTTTTACCGCTAGCCTTTATCCGGCTCTGAGTTCTAATTGGCTAAATAACAAAACCCAGCTTAAAACCAGTTTTTCTCAAGCGATAGATTATCTCAACATCATCTCTTGGCCGATTATGACTTTTGTTCTTCTTTTTGCTAATCGCATTGTTTTAGTTTTCAAGCAAGCCTATTTGGCTGCAACCTTACCTCTCCAAATTGGTATCATTGCTATCATCTTTATTTTTATTAACTTTCCTATTGGCTCACTTCTCAATGCTTGTGACCAACAAAAGCGCAATACCTACAATATGATGATAACTACTGCTTTTAGTGTGATACTAAATATCATCTTAATTCCACGTTATCAAGCAATTGGTGCTATAATAACAGTGCTTTTGAGTAACATCTTGATGTTTAGCTTAGGTTTATTAGCAATTAGAAAGATTATGACCTATCGCTTCAAAGCTAATTTAATTCAGTTGGGTAAGGTTATATTAGCTAGTTTAGGCATGGCTATAGCGCTTCAATTTATTGCCTCAAAAGTTGTCCTATTATTACTCCTCCCGCTAGCAGTCTTGCTCTACTTAGCTTTACTTATCCTTCTTCGGGGAATTGATTTAGTTGCGATAAGGAAGATGATAAAATCATGGTAATATGAAATCTCTTTTACTAACAATGGAATACCCTCCGCAAATTGGTGGTGTTGGCAATTACTACTATAATTTAGTAAAACACTGGCCTCAGGAAGGAGAGATAAGAGTGATTGATAATAGTGGGCATCTGTTATCAGACCCACAAAAACGCTATTCTTGGTTGAGGACTTTTAGTTTGATTAGAAAAGAGCAAAAAAATAAATCATTTGATCACTTATTGATTGGCAATATCTTGCCTTTAGGGACTTGTGCTTATCTAGCCTATTTAGTTAAGCCCTATAAATACTCAGTTATACTCCATGGTCTAGATTATGCTATTGCCCAAAAAAAGACTTGGCAACGCTTGCTGGCAAAGTTGATACTAAAGCGAGCTGATAAGATAATTTGTGCCAACACTTTCTTAGCTCAGATGATAAAAAAGAATCAAGCCCAAGTGGCCGAAAAGATAAGGGTGGTAAATCCAGGTATAGACCCTAAGCGTCTTAATTTAGCCGACGTAAATTTAAAACAAATTAAAGACCAGTGCCAACTAGCTAATCAGTTTGTCGTGTTAAGCATTGGTCGCTTGGTTCGTCGTAAAGGATTTGATAAGATGATAGAGGCCCTAGCTTTAATTCCCGATAAGCATGTTCATTATTATTTAATTGGCACTGGTCCCGATGAAACCTATCTCAAAGAATTAGCTAGATCTTTCAAAGTTAATGAGAGGGTCCATTTTTTAGGGGCAGTTAGTGATGAGACTAAGCAAGCCTGGCTAGATCTTTGCCAAGTATTGGTAATGCCAGCCCGGCAAATTGATTATGATTTTGAGGGTTTTGGAATAGTATTTTTAGAAGCAAATTTAGCCTCTAAGCCGGTTATAGCAGGGAACTCGGGCGGTATAGCTGATGCGGTTGAGCATAATCTAAGTGGGTTTTTAGTTGATCCTTTAAACCCACAAGAGATAAAGGATTATTTAATGCAACTGAAAAGTTCACCTAGTCAATGTGCTACCTTAGGGCAAGCTGGTAGGGAAAGAGCAATAAAGCAATTTAATTGGACTAGCCAAGCTGATAAATTATTTAAAGTTTTAAGTGAATAACTATGATCTCAATCATCATTCCAGTCTATAATGGAGAAAAGACAATAATAAAAACATTAGAAAGTATTGCCAGTCAAGATTATAGAGATCTTGAGGTAATTATCATCAATGATGGCTCAAAAGATGGCACCGAGGCAGTGGTGGCTAATTATCTCAGTCAAATTAAAAATAATATCTCCTATTATTTCTATAACCAAGCTAATCAAGGGGCGCCGTCTGCTCGTAATTATGGTCACAGCTTCGCTAAGGGTCAGTTTCTCCTATTTTGTGATGCTGATGTTGTCTTAGCCCCTCACGCTTTAGCTAAAATGGAGAAAGCTTTATTAGAAAATCCGGAAGCAAGCTATGTTTACTCATCTTTTAATTGGGGGAAGAAGTTATATAGGCTTAATCACTTTGATCCCGCTAAACTAAAGCGGATGCCCTATATTCACTCAGTTTCATTAATTAGAGCTAAAGATTTTCCTGCTAGTGGTTGGGATGAGAGTATAAAAAAGTTTCAAGATTGGGACCTATGGTTAACAATGCTAGCGCAAGGGAAGACTGGTTTATGGTTACCAGAAGTCTTATTTACGGTAAAACCAGGGGGAACAATTAGTTCCTGGTTACCCAGCTTTGCCTATAAATTATTCCCCTTTTTACCAGCGGTAAAAAAATATAAGCAGGCAATGGCAGTGATTAAACAAAAGCATGAGCTCAAATAAAACAAAACTATATCTCATTTTCGCTTTTCTAGCTGTAACTTTACTAGTACTAATTTTTGGCAATCAACAAATAAAGCGAGACCAGTTTAGCCCTAAACTAGTCAATGAATTAGAACTTACCATTGGCTCAGAAAAGTTTATTCTCCAGGTTGCCCTAAGTCCCGAGTCTCATTACCAGGGTTTATCAGGACAAAATTCGCTTTGCCCTAATTGTGGGATGTTATTTATTTTTCCTGAAAAACAAGATTTAGGGTTTGTGATGCGCCGGATGAATTTTCCTTTAGATATCATTTTTTTAGCAGATGACAGAATCGTCAATATCTATCAAAACCTTGAACCCGAAGGCGATGAACCTGAGATGATTTATCAAAGCTTAGAACCAGCTAACTATGTGATTGAATTAAATGGAGGTCGCGCCAGTGAGCTCGACCTTAACGTAGGTGATAGGATTAAGTTATTTTAGGGTGAGTGAGTAATTATGTTAGAAATAATAAAGAATATAAAAAGAAAAGAATTATTCCTATTTATCGCCCTTCTCTTTGGCTTGGAGTTAAGTTCCTTTTTAGTCATCACTAACCCTTTAGCTCTACAAATTAGCTTTGCTGTTTTAGTGTTAGCATTTCTACTAATAAGCATTATTAAACCCAAACTTGCTTTATTAGTAGTCTTACTAGAGCTAGTAATCGGCTCTAAAGGCTATTTGTTTTTCTGGCCTTTAGCTAATGGAGGTTTATTTCCTCTCCGAATTGCAATTTGGTCAATTTTGATAATAAGCTTCTTTGTTCATGCTCTAGTTAACTTAATAAAATCTAGAGCTAAGTTTACTAAATTCTTAGCTTGGTCAGATTTCAGGTTCAAACAGGCTTATATTGCTTTAGCACTAGTCCTAGGCCTAGGAATAATTTCTGCTTTTATCTACGGCAATAACTTAAGTGACATTTATTCTGATTTCAATAACTGGCTCTACCTATTAATCATCTTTCCACTCTTAGCGTGGTTGCCAAGAAAGGACACGCTTGGCAAAGTTTTGTTATTGGCTGTAATTTGGTTAAGCTTGAAAACAATTCTTCTATTTATCATCTTTTCCCATAATCTACTTGCCCCTCCAGTCTATAATTGGCTACGGACTAGCTTAGTAGGGGAAATGACAGTGTTTGCTAACAACTGGAGTCGAGTTTTCATCCAATCCCAGAGCTTCATTGTAATTGCCTTTTTGTATTTATTAGCCCTAACTAGAGATTTTAATTGGCGTAGAGAGTTGAAGAATAATTATCACTTACTTATTTTAGGGGCCCTATTTTTAGCTAGCATTATTATTAGCATGTCCCGTTCTTTTTGGTTAGGCCTTAGTGTTGCAATAGTGGCTTTCCTTAGCTATCAACTAACAGTCAAGTTTAAGTACTTTAAGTCTAGTCTAGTTTTTTTAACAACTACTACGATATCAGCTCTAGCTTTAATCTTACTCTCCCTACCGATCGGCTCAGGCGTAAGTCTTGATCAGCAGTTAGTCCAGCGCTTGAGCGCAGATTCAGAAGAGGCTGCGATTGCCAGTCGCTGGTCTCTACTTGGTCCTTTACTAACTGAAATTAAAGCCAATCCTATTACTGGACAAGGTTTTGGTGCTTTAGTAAGCTATCGCTCTAGTGACCCCAGGGTGTTGGAGTCAAACCCAGATGGTAATTACACTACCTATGCCTTTGAATGGGGTTATTTAGACCTAATCCTCAAAATTGGTGTTTTGGGGCTAGTAGTTTATCTTTATTTACTCTACTTACTCATCAAAACTAGTTATCAACAGTATTTAGCAAAGCTAGAGCCAATACATTTAGGCACTATTTTAGCATTAACATTCTTGATTGTTGTCCATTTCTTTACCCCCTATCTCAATCATCCGCTTGGTTTAGGGGTAATTGCGCTATGCTCTTGTCTTATTAGCCGAAATGACGTATATTAAAGCTAAAATAATAAAGCAAAATTATCAAAATTATGAATGAACAAATTATCTCTCAAGCAGGATATGACAAAATCAAGCAAGAACTTGAATATCTCACTATGACTAAGCGTAAAGAAATCGCTGAACGGATTGAAAGAGCAAAGGAGCTCGGTGATCTTAGTGAAAATGCTGAATACAGTGAAGCTAAAGATGCTCAAGCCCTAAATGAGGGTAAAATAATAGAGTTAAGTAATATTTTGAAAAATGTTATTATTTTTGAAAATAATGGTAATTCTGATGAAGTTTTGATGGGCTCTACCGTTACTGTCAAAACTGATAAAGGTGAGACTAAGCAGTATAAGATAGTTAGTTTCAATGAGGCTGACCCAGCTGAAGGTAAGATATCTAATGAATCACCACTAGGAGTAGCTTTTCTTCATCACAGTAAAGGAGATGTGGTTGAAGTCCAGACACCAAGAGGGGTAAACAAGTATAAAATAACTAAAATAGAATAATAATCTATGCCTAACTCTCAGGACCAATTAGCTAAACATGTCAGTGAGTATGAAGATAGGCTCAAGAAGTTAGATTTAATTAAAGAGAAGGGAATTAACCCTTATGCCAGTGAAGTAAAACGGAGCCAACGGATTAAGGATGTTTTAGCTGACTTTGCTAATTTACATAAAAAACAAAACTCATTAGCAGTTGCTGGTCGTATTATTAGTTTACGTAGTCATGGTAATCTCTGTTTTGCTAACCTTGATGATGGTAGTAGTCAGATGCAGTTAGTGTTTACTAAAAAGGATTTAGGGACTGATACTTACAAAGATTTTTTGAAGTTAATTGATCGCGGTGATTTCATTTCCGTAGAAGCTAAATGTTTCCTTACCCACAAAGGCGAGGAGAGTCTACTGGTTGAAAGTTGGCAACTCCTTACCAAGTCACTTAGACCTATTCCTGATGCCTGGTATGGCTTAAAAGATGAAGAAGAGAGATATCGCAAGCGTTATCTTGACCTTTTGACCAATCCCGAGCTTAAAGACTTATTCGCTAAAAAAGCAAAGTTTTGGGAAGTAATTAGGAGCTTTATGTTAGCCAGGGGCTTTATGGAAGTAGAAACGCCAACTCTTGAAGTAACTACTGGTGGGGCTGAAGCTAACCCTTTCAAAACCTATCATAAAGATTTTGATTTAGATGTATTTTTGCGCATTTCAGTTGGTGAATTATGGCAGAAAAGACTAATGGCTGCAGGTTATGAAAAGACCTTTGAAATTGGCCGGACCTATCGCAACGAAGGTTCTAGCCCTGATCACCTACAAGAGTTTACCAATCTTGAATTCTACCAGGCCTATGCTAATTATGAAGATGGCATGAAGTTAGCCCAAGAGCTTTACCTAACTATAGCTCAGGAAGTCTTCGGCACAACTAAGTTTAGCACTCGAGGAGAGAGCTATGATTTAGCTGGTAATTGGCCTAAACTTGATTACGTTGAAGAAGTAAAACGGCAAACTGGAATTAATGTTTTAGAGGCTAGTGAAGAGGAGATGAAAGCTAAGCTCACTGAGCTCAAAGTGAATTATGAAGGTGAGAATCGGGAAAGACTAACTGATAGCCTTTGGAAGTATTGTCGTCGTAATATCACTGGGCCAGCGTTTCTAGTCAACCACCCTAAACTAGTTTCACCTTTAGCAAAAGCTAAAGCCGATAATCCTGAATTAACTGAAAGATTTCAAATTATTATTGCTGGTAGTGAATTAGGTAATGGTTTTTCAGAATTAAATGACCCCATTGACCAACGTAAACGTTTCCAAGTCCAGCAAAATTTAATTGAAGCTGGTGATGAGGAAGCAATGATGTCTGATTTAGAATTTGTTGAAATGCTAGAGTACGGTATTCCTCCCACTTGTGGCTTTGGTATGGGTGAGCGCTTATTTGCCTATTTGGTTGATAAGCCGATTAGGGAGACAACTTTGTTTCCTTTGTTAAAACCAAAAAAAGAGGATTAATTCCTCTCTATATTCGGGGATCGTCTAATTGGTAGGACAACTGGTTCTGGTCCAGTCAATCGGGGTTCGAGTCCCTGTCCCCGAGCAAAACACGAAAACAGGTTTTATAAGCCTGTTTTTCTTTTAATATTAG
>CAYQEI010000012.1:2517-20552 GCA_964416495.1 uncultured Gammaproteobacteria bacterium | reverse complement strand
AGAAGTTGATGATTATGTTAATTCAGTGCCACATCGTTTTCCTGATGATGATTATGATATTTGGGGGACAGAGTTTATTCAATCTGGTCCCTTTGCTTACCCAATTAAATGCTATGAGGAGTTTGAGCATAAATCAGGCCCACTAGAGACTCAGTTTAAAGACCCAATGGCAACCCTGATGGACTTATGCGGTTCTTTGCGTCAAGGTGAACAACTTTGGTTGCAATTTATTGTCACTCCCATTGGTTTTGATTGGATTGGCGCCGGGGAAAGGGAGATTGACAAGATACTAGGTAAAAAACCTAAAAAGAAAAAGGATATATTTATGATGTTTTTAGAGTGGCTAGGAGATCTAAGTGAAAACATTATTAGTATTTGGGGGGATGCGAAAGATAACAAAGAGAGCGAAGATAAGGCTTTGACTATGTTTGACCTCAACCCCAAACAACAAAAGCAACTGGAAGCAATTTCTCGTAAGACTAGTAAGCTTGGCTTTGAAATGAAAATAAGGGCTGTCTACATCGCTAAAAAGGAAGTGATGAATAAAGCTAAGGTGGCTAATGGTCTGGTTGGCTTTATCAAGCAATTTACCGCCCTTGATTTAAATGGCCTGAAACCTGATGTAAAAAAGACGATGACAAAGGCAGTTTATTTCTTCAAAAAGTCTCGTCTTAATCGCAAAAAGAATCGTCTGATGCAAGGCTATATTAATCGTGATTCCAGTATTGGTATGACTCCAGGCACTTATAATATTGAAGAAATGGCAACTCTATGGCATTTCCCACTTGAGGCTAGCGTACGCTCTGTCCTGATGCAAAAAGTTGAAGGGCGTAAAGCTGACGCTCCCGCCACATTACCAGTTGATACTCAGCTAACCACTGCTCCCGATGATTTCTTTTCTAGTGGCTTAGATGAGTCTATTTTTATCGCTGATGATAAAGAAAGAGAGCAAGTAGAGAAAAGGGTAGAGCCTGAACCTAGTGTTGGCTTTTCTCTTGATGAAAGCGAAGAAGAGCAAGATTCTGATCAGGCTGGAAAGGCCCCTAGTAATCTACCTTTTGCTTAGATTAATTAAATTATTATGAAACGAATTGGAATTGATGCCAGATTCTATGGACCGCTAGGGAAAGGCTTGGGTCGTTATACACAAGAAGTGGTTGATAATGTGATCAAGATACATGAGGCTCAAGCTGGCAAAGATTGTCGCTTTGTTGTTTTTCTCAAAGCTGAGAATTTTGATGAGTTTGAGCCACGAAGTGCCAATGTAAAGAAAGTTCTACTTGATATTCATTGGTATTCTTGGCGGGAGCAAATTATTATGCCCTTTCTCTTAGCTAAAGAGAAGCTAGATTTAATCCATTATCCGCACTTTAATGTGCCTATTTTTTCACCAGTTAAGTTCGTTGTCACTATCCATGATTTGATCCTAACGCGTAAATCAACTATTCGGGCAACTACCAAGAATAAGTATACCTATTTTTTCAAGAATTTAGCCTATCGCCTTGTCCTCTATTGTGCAGTTTTACGGAGCAAAAAAATTATTGCTGTTTCAGAATTTACAAAGCAAGATATAATTAAGCAATACCCTTGGGCGCATGACAAAATTGCTGTTACCTATGAAGGTGTTACTAGTCTAAGTAAAGGCCGGGATAATCTTTTTGCCTCTAAAATTCAATCAAGTGAGACCCGGCTAGCCTACGACCTTAGCGGTGACTTTATCCTCTATGTTGGCAATGCTTACCCGCACAAGAATTTAGAGAAGTTGTTAGATGTTTTCCTACTACTTAGAGAAGAGAAGCCAGAGATGAGGTTAGTTTTGGTGGGTAAAATTGATTTCTTCTACCAGCGTTTAATCGATTATGCCAAAACCCTGAACTTGTGGCAGTCGGGTAATAAAAATAGTCCAGTTGTGTTTTTAGGTTATGTCCCTGATGCTCAGTTAGAAGTTTTATACCAAGAAGCCAAAGCTTACGTATTTCCTTCACTTTATGAGGGCTTTGGCCTGCCACCACTTGAGGCGATGTCACGCTCCTGCCCGGTTTTGAGCTCTGATCGCTCTTGTTTGCCCGAGATTTTGGGCGAGGCAGCTCTGTATTTTAATCCTGAGAGTGAAGCCGATTTCCTGGCTAAGCTCAAGAAAATATTGACTGATGAAAATTTACGAGAGCGTCTAATTAGGCTTGGTAAGCAACAAGTGAAACAATACTCTTGGTGGGAATGTGCTCATAAAACTTTCAACATCTACAAAGAAATTTTGCAAATAAAGAATTAATGTCAAAAAGATTTAATAAAAAACTATTATTACTAGAACTTGAAAAGGCCAGACAAACTGGAGCCTTAGTTGATTTGCGTAAAAAAACAGAAGTAATAGAGCCAACTAAAGCCAGTCCCAAAAAAGAAAAGAAAGCTAAGCTTAACTTCCTCTTCAAACCTAAACGACGGACTAAGAGTTTATTTAGCCAGAGAGTTAAGGCTAGTAATCGTAATATTAAGACTAAGGCAAAAAAGGAAAAATTTAGCTTCAATCTCTTCCAAAAACCAAGTCGGAAAAAGGTCGCTAAACTAAACTTTCCCTACAAATCTAATGTCTGGCGCAAACGGATTAAGCTCAAACAAAAAAGTTTTAATCGGCCTTTTAGTTTCAAAACTAAGCCTAAGGCAATGGCAGTAAAGCTAAGTGTCTACCGGTCTTTGTTTTCATTTATTTTAGTACTCTTACTTATCATTGTGCCGCTGAAACTGTTATCTTTCTTGCAAGTAATAGATTTAACAAGCATTGAAGAGAGGCTATTTGTCCATTCCGAAGCTGCTCTAAGTGAACTCCAGCAAGCGGGTCTTTCTGTTTCCAGCCTTGACTTTAGCCAAGCTAGTAGTAACTTTTCCGCTGCCAGTGAACAGTTCTTGCAAGCTGAGTCTGAGTTAGCCTTGATTAACAGCTCTTTACTCAAACTCAGTAGTCTTAGCTCAGATCCAAAATATAAGCTAGCCTCGGAAGCGAAAAACATTCTCTCAGCTGGAGTCTTGGCCTCTCAATTAGGACAAAATCTGAGTCAGGCTAGTGGCGCAATTTTGAGTGCTGATAAAATTGATTTCGCAGTTAAAGTTGATGCCTTTTCTCTTTATGCCAGACAAGCCATACTCCAAGCTCAGGAGCTCCAAAGATTAGTTGGTAAAATAAAAATAAAGCATCTCCCGCTAGAATACCAAGATCAATTCTTAGATTTATCAGCTAAACTAGACTTCTTAGCTACTAATCTTGATCAATTAATTGAAATTGTTAATAAAATTGCCGACTTACTTGGTAAAAGTCAAGATAAGCGCTATTTGCTAATTTTCCAAAATAATGCGGAAATCAGAGCTTCGGGTGGTTTTTTGGGAAGCTATGCTTTAGTTGATTTCAAGCAAGGTAAAATAAAGAAACTAGAAGTACCAGCTGGCGGTTCCTATGATACCGAAGGCGGTCTTAGATTGAAAATAAAGTCACCCGAGCCGTTGTGGCTAGTTAATCCACTGTGGCATTTCTGGGATGCTAATTGGTGGCCAGATTGGCCCACTACTGCTAAGAACTTAATCTGGTTCTATGAAAAGAGTGGCGGTTCAACTGTTGATGGCATCATTAGCCTGACCCCCAATGTTTTAGAGGATTTACTTGAAATTACAGGGCCGATAGATTTAAGTGAAGAGTACGGAGTTATTATTGAGGCTGATAATTTTTGGGAAATCATTCAAAAGATAGTTGAGCATGATAATCTAGTTCTAAGTAATCCAGATGAAGTAATTAACTTTAGTAGTACTCTTGAAACAATCAACTCTGACTTGCCACTCTATCAAGATTTAGAGAATAATATTGATAATAAACCTAAAAAAATAATTGGTGATTTAATGGTTCGCTTGATGGAGATACTGCCAGAGCAGTTAGACCAGGAAAACATTTTCAAATTAATCAGTCTTTTTGAAGCTAACATCGCTAGCAAGCAAATCTTATTTTATTTTAGCGATCCAACTTTGCAAGCTGATTTATCTAAGCATAATTTAGCAGCGGAGATAAAAGAAACTAAGCAAGATTATCTCCAAGTTGTAAATACTAACATTGCTGGTCAAAAAACTGATCGCACTATGGCTGATTATCTAAACCTAGAGACTGAAGTTGAAAGTGATGGTAGCATTATTAATCACCTAACTATCAAGCGAGAGCATCAAGGGATCAAAAACCAGGCTTTAAGTGGCGTCAGGAATGTGAATTGGTTACGGGTCTATGTCCCCTTGGGGAGTCGCTTAATTTCTGCTCAAGGCTTTTCTACACCTGATAGCCATTATTTCTCTAAACCTGAACCAGATTGGCTTGATAGTGACTTACTAATAGCAGAGAATCAAGCTCGCTTTGATGCTGATTTAGGGGTCAAGATTTATGAAGAAAATGACAAGACTGTTTTTGCTGCTTGGGTAATGACTGATCCAGGCGAGACTGCGGAAGTTGAGTTTAGCTATCAGTTGCCCTTTAATTTCTTTAACCAAACCTTGACACTAAATAAAACTAATCAAGGCAGATTAACTGATAATTTCAAAGCTTTGTTTAGCAAATCAAGCCAAGAATTACTGGAGTACTCGCTTTTGCTCCAAAAACAGCCAGGAGCAAAGACAGCTCAATTTGAAGCTAAACTAAAACTACCTTTTTTGCGTAGCCCTTATTGGCAATATCCTGAGCAAATTCAGGCTAGTAGTCAAGGTTGGCAAATTAATGATAAAATAGATAGTGATAAGTATTACTACTTGTTACTAAATGACTAATATGAGTAAAAACAAGAAGAAAACTAATTTCAAAATCAAAGCTGATGATAAATCAGGTCTTTCTAGTTTCGTGCAAAGACCAGTGCCAACTGAGAAAGAAGTGAATAACTTTGAAGAGGTTATTGGCAAGGAGATTAGACAGCAAGAAATAGACGCTAACCTAAATGAAATCTACAGTGACAAAAAAGGGAAGCTAGTTGATGTCAAGCAACTCAACATCAAAAAGAAGCAAGCAGTGGTGGTGAGAATTTTAGCGCGTTTAATCTATTTAGTAGCCTTAGTTGGTATTGCCTATTGGGCCTATCAGTATTTCTTTGCGCCTAGTGATAAGCCAGCTAGTGTTAACTTCTCAATTGAGGCTAGCGAGCAGTTAAGGGCAGGGGAAGAGTTTTCTTATTTTGTAAAAATTGATAATCAGAGTAAACAAACCCTAAAACAAGTAAATCTTGAATTCATCTATCCGGAAAGCTTCATCTTGTTAGACTCGGAGCTAGAACCACAAGAGTTTAGCAATAGCTTTTTAGTACCTGACATCCTACCGAAAGAAGAAAGGTTAGTGGAAGTAAGGGGAATGATAATTGCTAAGCCACAATCTGTGGCTGTAGTCTCAGCTCACATTAGTTATATTCCTTCCAATTTTTCTAGTATTTTCAAAAAGGAAGCTTCAACTGTGACTGAAGTTTTGTCGCCGAAGCTAAGCTTAGTAGCCGATTACCCGAGCTTAGTTTTTATTGGTCAAAGTAATGATATCGAGCTTAGATTTAGTGATTATGAGTCGGCATCGATAAGGGACTTTATCCTTGAATTTAATTTAGCTAAAGATGCCAGCATAACTTTAGCTGAGAGTAATGATAGTAATGATAATGCCAGTCTTAGTAACCAAGGGCAATCAAGTTGGGCAGTTAACTTAGATGAATTGGTAACTAATAAATTGAAGTTTAAATACCTGGCTAAAGAAGCGAGTGATAACTATTTACCTAGTTTGCGTTTGCGTAAGAGATTAGATGATGGTCAAAGTTATCTATTCTATGAAGATAGCCTCAATATCAATGCAATTGCTAGTAATCTGAATTTGAGTTTAGAGCAAAATGGGTCAAAGTCAGATCAAGTTCTTAGTTTTGGTGATGAGCTAAATTATACTATTAGCTATAGCAATAAAAGTGAGCAAAGTTATACTAATGCCAGCATTGCTGTAGTCTTAGAGGGTAAATTATTTGATTTCTCAACCCTTAGTGGCTCAAATCTAGGAGAGATTAGGTCTAATCAGATTATTTGGGATAAGAGTCAGATTAGTCAGCTAGCTAATCTTAAATCTGGAGACGAAGGTGAGGTAAGCTTCTCAATAAAACTAAAAAACTACAATGCTAATTTAACTAGCGCTGACTTAGAGTTAGCTAGCTATGCCCGTTATGGACTAGAAGCTGATGTTAATTTGGATAATAAAAGCAATAAAATAGTGAACCAACTTAATTCAAATTTGAGTCTTAATGAGCAAGTGCGCTACTTTGATGAAAATAACCTCCCGGTGGGCTTAGGCCCACTTCCACCTGAGGTCGGGGAAGAGACCCAGTATAGGGTTTATTGGCAAATTAGCAATAGCTTGCATGACCTGAAAAACACGAAAGTAGAATTAGAGTTACCAGCCTATATTAACTATGTTGAGGCAAAGCAGGCTAGCGTGGGGGCGGTAAATTATGACGGTGACAATCATTTAGTGAGTTGGGATCTGGGTCGTCTACCAGCGACCATTAACTCAGCTCAAGCTTCTTTTGTTATTAGCCTTATTCCTGGCTTAAGTGACAAAAATAAGATATTAGTGCTAATTCCTGGCGCTACTATTACCGCTTTTGATGAAGAAACTAAAGAAGAGATGAGTGCAAAGTCTGGCCCTAAAACCACTAAACTTGAAGATGATGACATTGCTGCTCTAACTAACACTGGCAAAATTGAGTAATAACTATGGCGACAGTAAATAAGCTTGAAGTAAAGAAAAGGCAACTCAGTATCAGACTAAAAAGCGGGGAACTAGTCACCCCGATTTTTATGCCTGATGCCACTCGGGCCTATGTTAAATCCCTTAGTAGCGCTGATTTGCTAATGACTAAAACTAAGGCAATTGTCGTTAACACCTTTCATAATTACTTGCAACCAGGGCTAGAGCTAATTAAACAAGCCGGTGGTATTCATGCCTTTAGCAATTGGTCTGGACCAATTCTATCAGACTCAGGTGGCTTTCAAATCTTTTCTCTAATCTATGGCTCGAAGTTAGGTAAAATTAATGATGATAGGGTGAGGTTTAAGTCACCACTTGATGGCTCTTGGCATGATTTAAGTCCAGAAAAGTCTATTCAAATACAGTTTGATTTAGGAGTTGACATGATGGTCTGCCTTGATGATTGTCCGCCTAATGATTCAAGTCTTGAAGATTTAGAGCGCTCGGTTAAACGTACAATTGCCTGGGCCCAGCGATCTTACCTAGAGTATCAGCGCCAGATCAAGAAAAGAAAATTAGTTAATGAGCAGGTACCATTATTATTTGCCGTTATTCAAGGTGGAGATAATTTCAAACTACGAGAACATTGCGCCCTTAGACTAAAAGAGATTGGCTTTGCTGGCTATGGCTTTGGCGGTCGACCAGTTGATGGAAACTCAAAGTTAATGACTGACATCTTGCAGTTTACGGCAGATTTAATCCCAGCTGAAGCGCTTAGATTTGCTCTTGGCCTAGGAACACCAGCTGATATCTCAACTGCCTATAATTTTGGTTGGGATTTATTTGACTGTGTTATCCCTACACGAGAAGCTAGACACGGGCGGCTCTTTATTAGCAAAGGTGCTCTGGAATATGATACAATTAATATTAACAATTCTCGCTTTAAAGCAGATTTTAGTAAGATAAATCCCTCCAGTAATTTCACTGAATTGCAAACTAATTCCTTTAGTTACCTTCATCATTTATTCAAAACTAATGATGCTTTAGGGCCGAGATTAGCTAGTTTAAATAATTTAGAATTCTATCAAAATTTCTTATTAAGTTTAAGTATATAACTATTATGCGTACGAAAATTATTGTCACGATTGGACCAAAGACAGAGACTGTCGAAACTCTAACACCACTGCTTCATGCTGGGGTTGATATAGTCCGAGTAAACTTTTCTCATGCTAGTCAGGCTCAATACCGTCGGGTGAGAAAGATAGTACTAGATTTCAATAAAAAGAATCAAACTAATATTGGCTTACTACTTGATTTACAAGGGCCAAGAATTAGAGCTGGAGTTATGCCCAAAGAGGGCCTTACTCTTGATAAAGGTAGCTACTATAATTTCACCTACAGTAAAGAGCCCTATCAAGCTGATGGCCCCATTCCGATAGATAGCACTGTTTTACACTCTTACATGAAAAAAGGTCAGCCTTTATTTCTCTGTAACGGTGAGATTAGTCTTGAAGTTGTCTCGATTAAAGGCAAGGTAATTAGAGCTAAAGTTACCCAAGCTGGTGTTTTGAGCTCACATAAAGGGATTAATGTGCCTAGTACTGTCATTAAAAAAGGTGGATTAACTACAAAGGACCTTAAAGACCTTAAATTCGGTATCAAAGAAGGGGTAGAATATGTCGGCCTTTCTTTTGTTCAAAATGCCGCTGATGTCAGACGAGTAAGGACTATGCTTGGTAAAAATTCTAAAATAAAAATTGTCTCTAAAATCGAACGTGGAATTGCCCTCAAAAACATTGATCGGATTATTTCTCACTCAGACTTTATCATGATAGCTAGGGGTGACTTAGGGATTGAAGTGCCAATTGAGGAATTGCCTTTAATTCAAAAGAATTTAATCCGCCATGCCCATTGGCATTCAGTACCAGCAATTATTGCCACTCAAGTTATGACATCAATGATTTCTAGCCCTAACCCTACCCGAGCTGAAGTCAGTGATATTGCGAACGCTGTTTTAGATGGCGCTGATGCGATTATGTTGTCTGATGAAACATCAGTCGGTGACCATGCTCTTTCTGCTGTAAAAATGCTAAATAGAGTCATCCGTCGTACTGAGGGTTTTGTCCAAAAGAGATATTTTAACTTTTAGGTATGAAAATAAAAGACATTAAAGCCAGGCAAATCTTTGATTCCAGGGGGATACCAACCATTGCTACCAGAATTGAGCTTGACTCAGGTAAGAGCGCTGAGGCAATGGTACCGAGTGGAGCTTCAACTGGTAGTTTTGAGGCAGTGGAGTTAAGAGATGATAATAATGAAGCTTACTTAGCTAAGGGAGTCAAGCAAGCGATTGATAATGTCAATCAAATCATTAGACCTGCCTTACTAGGGAAAGAGTCCAGCCAACAACAGGAGCTAGATCAGATAATGATAGCCCTAGATGGAAGCGCTAATAAATCTAAGCTCGGAGCAAATGCGATTCTCTCAGTTTCTTTGGCTTTGGCAAAAGTAAGTGCTCTAACTCTATCTCTACCGCTTTACCACTATCTTAGTCGCTTTAATCCCAACTTTGATGGGACCTATATTCTACCGCGACCGATGTTAAACATCATCAATGGTGGCGCTCATGCTAACTTTGCGTCTGATTTCCAAGAGTACATGATAATTCCTCTAGGAGTTAGCTCTTTAGCAGACATTTTGCGCCAAAGCTCTGAAGTTTACCAAACTCTCAAAGCAGTGTTAGCAGAACGAAAGCTCAGTACTCTAGTGGGAGATGAGGGAGGCTTTTCTCCAGCGGTAAAAACCAACCAAGAACCACTTGAGCTAATTGACTTAGCGATCAGAAGGGCTAAGTATCAGTCAGGTAAAGATTTTGTTTTTGCTCTTGATATCGCAGCGACTGAATTCTATCAAGATAAAAACTATCAGCTCAAACTTGAAAATAGAAATCTCAGTGCCAGCGAGTTAGGCGAGTACTATCAAGAGTTAATTAAGGCCTACCCGCTTTATTCACTTGAGGATCCTTTTGCGGAAGAGGATTGGGATAGCTATGCTAACTTTACTCAAGCTAATCAGTCAATCCAAGTCGTGGGTGACGATCTCTATGTGACTAATCAGAAGCGATTAGAGCAGGGCATAGCGCTTGGCAGTACCAATTCTATTTTAATTAAGCCTAACCAAATCGGGACTCTTACCGAGACGATGGCAGTAATTAACTTAGCTCAGAGTAAAGGATTTAGCTGCGTTATTTCTCATCGTAGTGGTGAAACTGAGGATACTTTTATTGCTGATTTAGCAGTAGCATTTTCTACTGGTCAAATTAAAACTGGTTCTTTAGCCCGTTCTGAGCGCTTAGCTAAATATAATCGCCTCTTAGCAATTGAAGCTGAGCTAGGTGATAGCGCTAAGCTCATTACTTGGCCTTTTACTTAAACTAAAACGAGAAGCTATATGATGCAAATACTATTTTCTAGTTTAGCAGTTCTAGTGGTTACCGCCCTTCATTTCCTAGTTTGGCTATTTTGGCGAGATATGTTTAGCTTGAGTCAGTTTTATTCTCAACTAAGTTTGTATATTATTGGTTTCTTTTATGTTTCAACTGCTCTGGCATCAGTTTTGGTGCATCGTTACGATAGAAAGATTTTTCGCTACTACTACCTAGTAGCAGGCACCTGGATCGGTTTGATTGTAAATTATGCCTTAGCTTTCATTGTT
Organism: uncultured Gammaproteobacteria bacterium; assembly: GCA_964416495.1. Taxonomy (GTDB): domain Bacteria; phylum Patescibacteriota; class Patescibacteriia; order Patescibacteriales; family UBA12465; genus UBA12465. Next base: position 10,117 of record CAYQEI010000012.1, on the reverse strand, counting down.
GTATTTTACTTGCGACTTTTCTTGTCTTCGTTTTTTACTTTAGGCTATATTTTCCCAGTTCTAGTGTTAGTTATTACTCTTGCGTTTAGTTTTTATGGAATTAGAAATGCCTTCGTCCCTAAAATTACCCGCTACAAAGCCAAGATACTAGATTTACCTAAATATTGGTGGGGCAAGGAAATAGTTCAGATTTCTGATTTACATTTGGGCCCAGTTTATCGGAAAAAAAGTTTAGACAAAGCCATAAATGTAGTTAATCGGCTCAAGCCCGAAGTGGTTTGTATTACCGGTGATCTCTTTGATGGTATGGACACAGAGTTTTCTTGGCTCCAAGATCCTTTCAAGCGCTTGGAAACTAAATTAGGGGCTTATTATTCTTTCGGTAATCATGATCTTTTTTTGGGCTTTAATCGGGTTCATAAGCTACTTGAAGATAGCCAAGTCAAGATATTAGATAATAAGTTAGTCACCCTAAAAGGCCTCCAATTTATCGGTATTAATTATTCCTTTAATCGTGATTTTGATCTTTATCAAGCAATCTTAGCTCAAGTTGGTTATACTGAAGAAAAGCCAAGTATTTTACTCTACCATGAACCACGCAATACCCGCTATGCTAAGGAAGCAGGTATAGATTTGCAGTTATCTGGCCACACCCATAGAGGGCAAATCTTTCCCCTAAATATCCTGGTAAACTTAATCTATCGTGGTTTTGGTTACGGGCATTTTATAAAAGACGGCTACAATCTAGTGGTAAGTAGTGGTCTTGGTACTTGGGGTCCAGCGATGCGGACCAGTGGTCAAAGTGAGATAGTTTTAATTGAATTACAACCTCTTAAATAAACTATGGATTTAGCCAAATTAAATCAGGTTTTAGCAAAAGAACCAAAATATCGTTATCAGCAAATAAATAAAGCTATTTATGTTGATTTTTTAAGCTCCTGGTCTCAAGTTACTAGCCTGCCGAAAGCATTACGGGCTGAGTTAGAGTTAGCTTGTCCTCTCGAGATAGAAGCCGAGCTTTCTACTAGCAAAGAAAGCAGGAGCATTAAGGCTTTACTTAAGCTTGCTGATGGCAATACAGTTGAAACTGTATTAATTAAACATGGCCCAGACAAACAAGTTACTCATACAGTTTGCCTATCAAGTCAGATTGGTTGTCCTTTAGCTTGTACTTTTTGTGCTAGTGGAAAAGAGGGTTTAATTAGGAATTTAAGCAGTGCCGAGATAGTTAGCCAGGTAATCTTTTGGGGAAGATATCTCAAGACTGAGAGTTTAGGGAAAATAGATAATCTTGTTTTTATGGGTATGGGTGAGCCTTTCCTTAACTATGAGAATTTTATTAGTGCTCTTAGGACTATAAATAACCCGGAAAAAATTAACCTTGGTGCCCGCAAGATATCAGTTTCAACCGCTGGGATAGTGCCCGGCATTCAACGCCTTGCTGGAGAAAAACTACAAGTTAATTTAGCTATTTCTTTACATGCCAGCAATGATAGCTTACGCCAGAAAATTATGCCTTCAGCAACTAAATATTCTATTGCTGAGATTATAAAAGTAGCCAGAGATTATGTCAAAAAAACTGGTCGCAAAGTGATGTTTGAGTACATCTTGCTTGACCAAGTTAATGACAGGGAAAGCGATGCTTTCGCTTTAGCTAAAATCCTGAAGCAACCTTTATTCTTCCTCAACCTCATTCCCTATAACCCAACTGGATCTTATCAAGCTTCAACTAAAGAAGCAGTTGATAAGTTTCAAGCTGTTCTTGATTCCTGTAACATGCCTTATACAGTCAGGCATTCAGCGGGAACTGACATTGTAGCTGCCTGTGGCCAGCTTCGCGCTAAAAAAGATAAATGATAATTAAAGTAAAGCTATTTCAAGAAGACTATGGAGTAGAGCTTAGGTCTAGAAAGGGAACGAGACGTTTGAGTCTAGCTGTACAAGCTAGTGGCAAGATTAGTTTAACTAAACCCAGGCAAGTTTCGCTTCTTGAAGCGAAGCTTTTTATTTTCCAAAAAAGAGCTTGGCTAGAACAAACCCTAAAACAATATCAGATAAATAACTCAAGTGATGCCTTAACTAGGCAAGAACAGGAAAAAAGGCATTACCATAAACATCGTGAGCGAGCTCAGCAAATAATTAGTAGCCGAGTGAAAGAATTGGCCACCAGGTTAAAGATTGGCTACAACAAAGTTAGTATACGTAATCAGAAGACACGTTGGGGGTCATGCTCAGCAAAGGGAAATTTGAGCTTTAATTATCGGCTTATTTTCCTAGACTCAGAGCTAATGGATTATGTCATTATTCATGAACTTTGCCATCGCTTAGAGTTTAACCATAGCCCTAAATTCTGGCAACTATTATCAGACTATAGTCCTAATTATCAGGAGTTAAGGTCTAAACTAAAAGCAATGGAAAAAGAATTTTTAGTTTAGTTATCAATTTGTGCTACAATTAAATTATTAGTTAATTTCTAAGCAAGACTTTATGAAAAGAACAGCATTCAAAACTGAGTACGCCAAAGTACGGGTAAAAAGCCGTCGACCCTATACTCAAATTTATCTAATTAGACATTGTCACCCCAACTACAAGCTTCAAGAGAAATGTGGTGATGCCAATATGCCGTTATCAACTGAAGGGGTTAGGCAAAGGAAGCATTTAACTAAGTATTTGTTGGATTTTAAAATCGATAAAGTCTATAGTAGTGAGTTGAAGCGGGCTCGTCAAAGTGCATCTACTTTCATTAACAAGTCAAAGAAGAAATTAATCATCAATCCTCGCCTCAATGAATTACACTGGGAGCATTGGTATAATATGAAATACTTTAACCTATCCGAAGAGGGTCGGAAGAAGAAGCTCAAAGCCTATGACCCCTTAGATAGGGAACTTGATAGGATGCAAGCTGAAGCGAGACGGGCGATTGCAGAAATCTATCGTCAGAATAAAGGAAAGAAAGTAGCTCTCTTTACCCATGGTAATTTTATTAAATCTCTTTTGACTGGAATCTTGAATGCTGATATTATTGGCTTTTTGACACTTGAAGTCTTTCAGTCGTCAATTAACAAGATTGTAATCGATCGCGATGGTCACATTAAAATAAACTATATCAATAATATTAGGCATTTACCTGAGCCACCAAAGGAGGATTTATTCTTCAACCTTTCTTTGTATGAAGAGAAATAAACTACAATTAGTCTTATTCTCTCTAATTATTGTTTTTAGTTTTACTTTTGTTTCCCCTAGTCAGGCTGACTCACATTTGTCAGGAAGAATTTTACTTCAAGTTGAGGAGCATGGTGAAGCCTGGTATCTTAATCCAACTGATAGTAAGCGCTACTACCTTGGTCGTCCTGAGGACGCCTTTTTGTTGATGAGCTCTTTAGGTTTAGGGGTGAGTAATCAAGATCTTGCGCAATTTAGACAAAGCCTAGCTCCAAGTCGTTTAGCTGGGCGCATCTTACTCCAAGTTGAGGCTAATGGTGAAGCATATTATGTTAATCCCCTTGATCTAAAGTTATATTTTTTAGGGCGACCAGCTGATGCTTTTGCCCTAATGCGTAATTTTGGCTTGGGTATCTCTAATGCCAATTTAGCTAAAATTGAGCCTGCTCTTAGTCCTGAGATAAGAGCCAATGAAATTTCTCTAGAACCAGAGCTCGCCCAAAATAACAGCTTTACTTTCCGTTATCAGGGACAAGAGCAAACTATTAATCTCAGTCTCTATGATAGGACTTATGCTAGTTACCAAGATTTGCCTAAAGTTTTAACTTACTTAGTTTCGGAGCCACCAATTGATAAGCAAGCTGCTTTTTATGATATTTTCCTTAAACCAGAGCCAGCTGAGGTAGTACTAGACCAGATAGTAGACCAGCTCACTGCTTTAGCTAAAGTCAATAACTATAACTCAGACCAATTAGCTGAGCTAGCAATAGCCTTTGTCCAGTACATTCCCTATGACTATGATAAAGCACTGCTAGATACTTTAATCCCTAATTATTCCTTTGAAACTCTCTACTTAAACAAAGGGATTTGCTCCGATACCACCTTCTTATTATACAAGTTACTGGCAAAGCTAGGTTATGGTGTTGCCATTATTGATATGCCTGATCTCAATCATAATGCAATTGGACTAGCCTGTCCCCAAGAGTATTCTTTGGGCAATTCTGGCTATTGCTATGTAGAAACTACTAATTACTTCCCGGTAAGCGTAGTACCGCAAAGTATTTCTGGTCAGGCTAATTTGACTAATTTTCCTAGTAAAGAAATCTTTAGCGATTCAAGCTTAGGTGACTACACCATTAGGAATAAAAGCCAAGGTAAAGCCTTCCAAAGTCTTAGTCAAATTCAGAGCCAAGGTTATCACTTAGCTGAGCTTTATCAAGAAATTAAGGCAATTGATATTTTAGGGGCTAGTCGCTATCAGATCTTATATTATAATGCTTTAGTTAAAGAGTATAATCTCTTGCTTGGGAGTTTTTATCAACTTGACTAGTTAGTTATGACTAAAGAGCAGTTAATAAAGGAGCTTAGCTTGCTAGCTAAGCCAAACAAAGCTAAGGAGTTTAAAAAATTCTATAAAACAGGTCCAGGCCAATATGCCCAGGGTCTCAAGCTTTGGGGTATCACTGTCCCTAATCAAAGACAGGCCATCCAAAACTACCTTAATTTGACTCAAGCAGATTTACTTTTTCTATTACAACATCAAATCCATGAAGTCCGCTTTAGTGCTACTCTTATTCTAGTTGCTAAATACAGTAAAGCTAAGTCAGATAAAGCCAGGCAGTCACTGTTTAACTTCTATAAACGCAATCTTCACCATTTCAACAACTGGGATTTAATTGATCTCAGCGCTGCTAAAATTTTAGGTCACTATTTGTATCATTATGCAAACACTGAAGCCAAGAGCATCCTACTCAAGCTCCTTCAAAGCAATAATCTTTGGCGCCAGCGTTCTGCTATAGTTGCTTGTCACTACTTCATTAAAGCTGGGAGTGAGACAGAACTTTTTTATCTACTGGATAGGCTAGCTCAACCCTGTCATGATCTTTTAGCAAAGGCCAGTGGCTGGATGTTACGGGAAGTAGGGAAGGAAGTCTCAGTAGATGTACTAGCTAGCTATTTAAGGGCAAATTATGCTAATTTAGCCTCAGTTACTTTAAGCTATGCCCTAGAGCACTTTCCTCAAGAAAGTCGGCAGGAATTCTATCAATTAAGGAAAAAAGCTAATATTAATAAAAAAAAGACATAATCGGCTCAGAAAACCTTGCTTTTTATCTGTTTTTATTGTAGTATTTAGGTGTTATTGGGGCGAGTGGGCGACTACTCTTATTTGTTTAAGAGAGGAAAGTCCGGACTTCGTTAAAGATAGTGGGTAACACCCACCAAATTACTAATTTATTAGTAATTTAGGGAAAGTGCCACAGAGACTATACTAGCCTTACTGAGGCGAAAGGTGAAAAGAGTTTAGGTGTCTATTGGCTACTAAACTCACTCTCTGGTGACAGAGATGTTGCGGTAAACCCTATCAGAAGCAAGAGCAAACGCAACTATTTATAGTTGTGACAAAGTGGCTCGCTTGAGCTAATTAGCAATAGTTAGCCTTAGATAAATGTCGCTAAAACAGAATCCGGCTTACAGCTACCCCAGTAACAATTTTATATCAATTAATTATGCGTAAAATCCAATCTTATTTCTCAGTGGCTTTAATCCCAATTGACTACATTGTTTTAGTTCTAGCTGGAGTTTCAGCCTATTATTTTCGTTTTTCAACTTGGGCTAGTTCTCGTTGGCCAATAATTTTTGATTTACCTTTAGCGGATTATTTCAAGTCAGTTTTATTTATCGCTTTTTTGTGGCTAGTGATATTTGCTATTGCTGGTCTTTATCAAATTAAATCAACCCGCAAATTAGCTCAAGAGATTAGGCGAATTTTTATCGCTTCCTCAGCTGGGCTATCATTGGTAGCAATCATAATCTTCCTCCAACGAGATTTATTTGATTCTCGCTTTATTGTCTTAACCGGTTATATTTTTGCCATTATTTATCTGACTTTAGCTCATACTTTTGTGAGATGGCTACAAAGCTATCTCTACCGCTTTGGTATCGGTTCAAGTCGAGTCCTATTAGTGGGAAACTCAAAAACAACTGATAATCTTTTGACTCAGTTTTCTGGTAATCCTCGTCTTGGTTATAAGCTAGTGAAACGAGTACGAGATTTCTCACTTAGCACCCAGCAAGAATTAGCTGAATTTATTAAGGATAATGAGATTGATGAAATTATTCAAAGTGATCCTAATCTCAGTAAAACTGAAACTCTCCGCCTCTATGATTTTGCGATTGATAATCATATCACTTTTCGCTATGTGGCAGACTTACTAGAGGTCAAGGTGTTAAGGACAGAAGTGGCTGAGATTTTGGGAATACCAATTGTTGAGGTTAAGCGGACCACTTTAGATGGTTGGGGCAGAGTCTACAAGCGTATTTTTGATTTAATTGGCTCTAGTCTTTTGATTATAATTTTTTCACCAATCATGCTTCTGGCCACACTCGCGATAGTTTTGGATTCACGCGGTCCAGTTTTCTTTTCCCGTCGTGATGATGGCTCTTTTCTCTATCGGGTTGGTGAAGGTGGAAAGCATTTCAAGTATTTCAAGTTTCGTTCAATGATTCCTAACTCTGATAGTATGCGCTACAAAGAGTTAGCTGATAAAAATATTAGGGCAGATGGGCCGATGGTCAAAATAAAAGATGATCCTAGAGTAACTCGGGTTGGTCGCTTTATCCGTCGTTATTCAATCGATGAGTTAGCTGAATTATTTTTAGTTTTTGCTGGCAAGATGAGCTTAGTTGGACCGAGACCGCATTTACCTGAAGAGGTAGCGCAATACGAAAACTATCATCGCAAAACTTTGACGATTAAGCCTGGTATCACTGGTCTGGCTCAAATTTCTGGCCGTAGTGACTTATTGTTTGAAGAAGAAGCTAAATTAGACATTTATTATATTGAGAATTGGTCTCTCTTACTTGATTTATCAATTCTCTTCAAAACACCTTTAGCTGTTTTCCGACATCGGGAAGCAGAATAATCATAGCGCCTATGAAAGTAGCTCTAATCCATGATCATTTAGCTCAAGACGGTGGGGCCGAAAAAGTCTTGAAAGTGCTTACCGAAGTTTATCCACAAGCTCATATTTACACGCTTTTATACGACAAAAAAAATGTCGTCAACTACAAAGATAGAAAAATCTTTAGCTCTATCATTCAGCGTCTACCGGGAGGAGTCAAGCATTACCAATGGTATCTTTATCTCATGCCGATTGCGGTTGAGTTTTTTGATTTAGATGGTTATGATTTAGTAATTTCAGACACTAGTTCCTTTGCTAAAGGTGTTATCACTGGCCCTAACACTCCCCATATCTGTTATTGTCATACTCCGACTCGCTATCTCTGGAGTGATACCCATACTTATATTAAAGAGCTCAAGTACAATAAGTATTTTAAAAAACTAATCTCTTTAGTCCTTAACCGTATTCGTCTTTGGGATAGAGTAGCAGCAGATAGGGTTGATCATTATATTGCTAACTCAAAAACTGTCCAAGCT
>CAYQEI010000012.1:0-2507 GCA_964416495.1 uncultured Gammaproteobacteria bacterium | reverse complement strand
CTCGAATAAAAAAATACTATCGGCGTGATAGTGAGGTGATTTATCCGCCTGTAGAAGTAGATAAGTTTAGGGTAAGTGACTTGTCCCAGCAAACACCAGAAGAACAATACTTCTTAATTGGCTGTCGCTTTGCCCCCTACAAACGAGTTGATATCGTAATTGAAGCTTTCCGGGATATACTAGTTGAGAGGAAGCTAAAGATTTTTGGTGATGGTGTTGACCGCAAGCGTCTAGAAAGGATTGCTCAAGGAGCTAGAAATATTGAGTTTTTGGGGCGGGTAAGTGAAGAGGAGAAAGTAAAGCTCTATAGTGGCGCTCAAGCTTTTATCAACCCGCAAGAAGAAGATTTTGGCATTACTGCAGTTGAGTCTATGGCTTCAGGCCGGCCGGTGATAGCTTATCAAAAAGGAGGCGCTTGTGAGACAGTGCAGGCCGGCAAGACTGGTATATTTTTCAAGGAGCAAACTAAAACCAGCATCGCTCAAGCCGTTAATGACTATTACCAACAAAGTTTTGACCCCCACTATATTCGCTCTTGGGCACTGAATTTTTCTGAAAGTAACTTTGTTCAACAGCTTAAGCATTTTATTGATGAAAAACTAAAGGCTGATCAAACTAAGAAGAGTAATTATGAAGATTAGAGTTGACGCCAGGGTCTTGTTAGATAAGTACTATAGTGGGATATCTTCCTATTTAGCTCAATTACTACCAGTCTTAATGACGAGTGATAAGAGCAATCACTATTTACTCTGGGCTAACTCCTATCAAGCTAAGCGTATAGATCAGCTTAATCCTTTTCTTGGCCCAAACTCAGAAATTGAAATTAATCGCTATCCCAACAAACTCTTTAACTACTGCCTACAAAAAGTTTGGGCTTGGCCTAAACTCGATCAAATCAACTCTGAGGTTGATATTTTTTTTGCTCCTCATTTTAATTTTATTAAGCTTAGTCCCAAAACTAAGTTTGTCCTCACTGTTCATGATTTATCTTTTCTGCGTTATCCCGAATTTTTCAGTAGTCGCAAGAACTTTTGGCATAAAAGTGTTGGTGTTAAACAACTGCTCAAACGAGCTGATCGGATTATTGCTGTCTCTGACAATACTAAGCAAGACTTAATTGAGTTTTTAGCTGTTCCGGCTGATAAGATTAGGGTGATTTACTCAGGTAATAATATTAGCAAAACTACTAATAACATAAACTCTTCTGACTCTTTAGTGATTCGGGAAGAAATTGCTAACTTGGAAGCGGGCTTCATTTTCTATTTAGGCAATATTGAGCCACGGAAGAATCTCACTAACCTCATCAAAGCTTATACTCAACTGAGACAGACTAAGCCTGAAGTAAAAGATAAGTTAATTTTAGCTGGCTTACCAGCTTGGCGTAACAAGGAGATATTTCAAACTTGGCGTCAATCTCCTTATCAGAAAGAGATAAAGTTTTTAGGGTATGTCAATGAAGCTGAAAAGGACTTATTGTTTAGGAAAGCAAGAGTTTTTGCCTATCCTTCTTTCTATGAAGGCTTTGGCTTTCCTCCCCTTGAGGCTTTTAGCTACCAAGTACCAGTAGTGTCAGCTAACGTCTCCAGTCTACCTGAGGTATTAGCTGATAGTGCTATTTTAGTTAACCCTTTCAAAGTTGATGAACTAGCACAAGCTCTCTATCAGTTAATTGACAATGAGGAGTTGAGATTAAAGTTAAGTGCCAAAGGCTTAGAGCAAGTAGCTAAGTTTAATTGGCACGCTACAGCTAAGCAATACTTAGAGGTATTTACTGATTTAGCTCAATAAATTTATTATTTTATAAATCTACATTTAGTATGTAAAAACAGGCATAAATGCCTGTTTTTTGTGCCGCGAGAGGGAATCGAACCCTCATGGAGTCGCCTCCACACGAGTTTGAGTCGTGCGCGTCTACCAATTCCGCCACCGCGGCTTACTTATGAGAAAGTATAATAAAGCTTGAGCTATTTGTCAAAGAAATTATTGCCTATTATTACCCTAAAGCTAAATTGTCAAAACTAGGGCGATAGGTTATAATATGAGAGAAGAAATTAATTTATGGCTAAAATTATTTCAATAGTCAATCAAAAGGGAGGTGTTGGAAAGACAACAACCTCAGTTAATCTTAGTGCTTATTTAGCTAACTTAGGTAGACGAGTTTTGCTTTTAGATCTAGACCCGCAAGCTAATGCGAGCTCTGGTTTAGGGCTAGATCATCGCCAGCTTGACTTTGGAATTTATGAAGCTTTGTTAGCCATCAAACCCCTTTATCAAACGATAAAGCGGACGCTACAGTCTAATTTACGCATCTCTCCGGCTACCCCAGCTTTAGCTGGTGCTAGTATAGAATTAGTTAGTTTAGATGATAGAGAATATCGCTTGGCACGTTTACTTGAGGCTGAAAAAATTAACTATGACTATATTATCATTGATGCCCCGCCATCATTAGGACTACTGACGATAAATAGCTTAGTAGTCCTAATGATGGCGGGGCATCAATGATAATA
>CAYQEI010000011.1:3406-22498 GCA_964416495.1 uncultured Gammaproteobacteria bacterium | reverse complement strand
CTCCGACCTCAACATTATCAGTGTTGCGCTCTAACCAACTGAGCTAATTGCCCTTGCTAGAAAGCAAATACAGTCATTTATTTATTAACTAAAATGCTGTTTAAAAATATAACAAGAAATAATTAAAAAAGCAAGTAAAGCAAGAATTTAGAGACTGGCAATTAAGTTTAAGAGCTCAGCCTTGATATCAATTGCAGAACTTTTGCTCTCTTTATCAAGGGCAAGTAGGGAATTGTAGAGGTATTTGAGTTGCTCAGTGGTGAAATTACGACATTGACCAATGGACTTAGTGACTACGTAAGGATGGAGCTTTAGTTTTTGAGCAATTTGTTGCTTACTTAGATTCTCTTGAGCAATAGTTTTTATTTGGAGGAGGATTTTAAATTGCCGGATTAACATTGCAATTATGTAAGTATGGTTTGCCCCAGCTAAAAATTGTTCCTCTAAAATCGTAATAGCTTTAGTTTTTTGCTTTAGGCTAATTGCGTCGCTTAAAGCAAAGAAGTTTTCATTAAACTTTTCTGGGCAATAGAGTTTAACTTCTTTTTTGGTGATTACTGGCTCAGAGCTGGCCAAAGCTGTTTTTTTAATAACCTGGCTAAGTAGCCAAGGGTCAGAATCAGTGCGTAGGATTAATTCGCTAAGAGCATCGTGGCTGATTTTTTTCTCATATTTAGCTAATTCCTCTCTGATAAAATTGTTTAACCCAGCTGGACTAAGAGCGCCAAATTCTTGAGAATATTGCTGTTTTTTTAGGAAGTTAAATAGCTTTTTAGCACTAGCGTTTAGTTTAGTTGCCTCAATGCTTTGGTCACGAAAGATGATGATAAGGTCAGAGCGATCGATAATTTTCTCAAGAGCGGTAAGAAGAGTAGTAAAGGCCTTTTCTTGCTTGTTGCTGAAAATGTTAGTAATTACTAGCATTCTTTTTTGGGAGAATAAAGAACCAGTACCCAGTTTAGAGATGAGAATATCTAAAGCAAGATCATCTCCTGCTAGTGTTTCTAAATTAACTCCTTCCGGGTCATATTGCCGGCGGAATTTATCTTTTAGCTCTTGTAATAGGCGAAGTGAGCGAAAGGAATCTTGGCCGTATAAAAAAATAATCATTGCTCTAGTTTCACTTTTTTAACTTTTTCAATTTTCTGTCCGAGAAACTTTTCGCCATTAACCCGAAAAGCTTCTGGGTCATCACTAGTATAGTAACTAATTGTACTATTTTTTCTGGCTGATAATTTTAGTTCAGGATGACGACCTAAATAATCTTTTAGGCTCTTTGCTACGATAGCGCCAGGGTCTGGGACTAGAACTTTTTTGCCCATTACTGCTCTAATTTGTTTGAGGAGGAAGGGGTAGTGGGTGCAGGCTAAAATAAGAGCTTGGACTTGAGCTTGTTTGAGTGGACGTAAGTAACTTTTGAGGATCATTTTTGTGGCTGGTTTTTTAGTATAGCCAGCTTCAATTAAAGGAACCAAAAGAGGGGCGGATTGATTAATGATTTTTATTTTAGGGTTTAGCTTTTCTACTTCGTTTTGATAAGTGTCAGAGCTAATGGTAGCTTTGGTCCCTAAAACCCCTAAAGTTTCTATATCAGTTTGAGCAAAGAATTCCGCCAAAGGCCTTACTACCCCTAAAATTCTTTTTTTAGGGTCAGTCTTTTCGTATTCTTGTTGTAATTTAGGTAAAGCTAGGGCTGAGGCAGTATTGCAGGCAATAATTACTAAAGAACAGCCTTGCTTAAACAAAAATTCTACTCCTTGTTTAGTGTAGAGATAAACGTTTTCAGGCGATTTTTCTCCATAGGGCAAGCGAGCAGTATCGCCTAGATAGATGTAGTCATAGGGGAGATCGCTAAGAAAATGGGCTAGCACTGTTAGCCCACCTAAACCTGAGTCGAAAACACCAATTTTGTTACTTGAGATTTTTAACATTTTCTTTAAATAAATTTCCTCGTTCTTTGTAGTTTTTGAAAAGTCCAAAACTGGCACAAGCAGTTGATAATAAAACTGTATCTTGAGGAAGAGCAAGTTGTGAAGCTTTTTCTACAGCTTGAGCCATGCTTTTGACAGTAAGCAATTTTTTTTGATAATTAATTTTTTTAAGTTCAGCTATTATTCTCTCTGTGCCTTTTCCAGGTAAAAAAATAACTTCTTTTACTCTCGTTTTTATTACTTGAGCCAGCTCCTTAAAACTTGCCCCTTTATCAGCTCCACCAGCGATTAGGATTATACCGCTCGAGAATGACTTTATATCCAAAATTGTACTTTCTGGAGTGGTAGAGAAACTATTATCATAATATTTAACTTGCCTTAACTCTCGCACTAGTTCTAGCCTATGCTCTAAATTAGTAAAACTGGCTATGACTGCTAGGTAGGTCTCAGGTTTTATTTTAAGGAGCTTAGCTAGAGCAACACAGGCAGAAATATTTTCTTGATTATAGTCACCTACCATTTTAGTTTTTAGGTCTAGCTTAGAAAAATAATCAACTTTAGTGGTTAGATTTAATTCCTCTATTTTTGTTTTCAGGGACTCATTGGCTAATAAAAACTTATTTTCCAAATGCTTAGCAATTTGTATTTTAGCCTGAAAATACTGAGCTAATGATGAGTGATAATTTGGGTTATAGGGGTCAGCTGGAGCGAGGTGCTCAGGGTAGAGATTGGTAATAATAGAATATTTTGGTGAGTAGCGGATATCTTCAAGTTGGAAGCTAGATAGCTCTAAAACTATAAAGTCAGTTGGCTTAATTTTCTCTAAAAACTCTAAAGGACTAATGCCGATATTGCCACCTAGAAAAACATTCTGTCCTGGTTTAAGAGAAGCCTTTATTATTTTACTCAGTAAGGTGGCGGTAGTGCCTTTACCTTTACTACCAGTAACGCCAATAATGTTTTTACTGGGGCAAGTTGAGAAGAAAAAGTTAATTGCGCTATCAAGTTTAATATTTTTATTTTTCTTTTGCGCAGTTTTTATTCCGGGACAATTAAGGGGCCAGCCAGGAGAGCGATAGAGAATATCAAACTCATCTAAGCCCTGATTAAAATCAGCCCCTAAGCGGAAATTTAACTGAAGGTGCTTTAGCTTAGGGAGGGGGAGTCCATTCTTTTTCCTCAAATCACAAATAGTGAGCTCAATTGGAGCACGGTGTTTATCAAATATTTTTAGTAAAGCTAAATTATCTTTACCTAATCCAAGCAGGGCTACTTTAGTCATATATTTATAGGTCTCCCCAGGTTTTACCACTACTAGATTTTATTAGCAAGGGGACGGAAAGTGTAGTACTAGTTTCCATTATTTTTTTTATTTTTTCACTATAATCTTTCAAGAGATCATTTCTGACTTCAAAAATAAGTTCATCATGAATTTGTAGTAATAACCTTATTCCATCAGGATCGTCTTTTATTAAAGTGTCTATATCTATCATTGCTCGCTTGATAATATCGGCAGCTGTACCTTGGACAGGGGCGTTAATGGCCATTCTTTGCGCTGCTCTTTTTTGCATTGGTAATGAAGAGTTTATATCGGGTAGGCAACGCTTACGACCAAAAAGGGTGATAGCATAGCCTTTATTTTCAGCAGTTTTGATAAACTTTTCTACCATTAGTTTAATCCCAGGGTAATTAAGGAAGTATTTATTGATAAAGTCTTGAGCTTTAGCATAAGGGACACCTGCGCCTTGACTGAGTCCATGTGGACCTTGGCCGTAGAGGACACCGAAGTTGACCGCCTTAGCTTCTTGGCGCATTTTTGTTGTTACTTTATCAATGGTGACATTGTTTATTTTAGCGGCCGCCTCAATATGAATATCTTGATTTTTGATGAAGGCTTCAAGCATGTGTTTATCTTGGGAGTAGTGGGCCGCAATTCTTAGTTCAATTTGGGAATAATCAAAGCTCAGCAATGAGTAGCCAGCTTCAGCAATAAAAGCTTGGCGTATCTTTTTACCTTCATTAGTTTTGATTGGGATATTTTGCAAATTCGGGTCATGGGAAGAAAGGCGACCTGTAGAAGTTACCACTTGGTCAAAGTAGGAGTGGATTCGCTTCGTTTCTGGATTTATCATTTTTGGGAGAGATTTAAGGTAGGTGCTATTAATTTTAGCTAACTCGCGGTAACTTAAAATCAAAGGGATGATTTCATGGTAATCAATTAGTTTGTTTAACTCTTCCTCAGCAGTAGAGTAGCCTGTCTTAGTTTTTTTAATACCATAGGTAGGTAGCTCTAGATGCTCAAAGAGAATCTCCATTAATTGCTTCGGTGAATTAATGTTGAACTCAAGTTGAGAGGCTTGATAAATCTTGTCTTCTAACACTGCTAGCTTTTTATCAACCGTCTTGCCTAAGTTTTCAAGAAAACTTTTGTTTACTTTTATGCCCCAGGCTTCCATCTTCCCCAAAATACTAATCAGTGGTAATTCTAATTTGAAATACACCTTATCTAAAGCCTCTTCTTTGAGCTCTTTATCTAGCTTAGGAATGAGGCGAGAAATTTGATAAAGATTTTGGGCCTCTTCTTCTAAGCTATCTTTTTCATTAGCTTCTTTGCCCTTATCATCATCTGACTTGAACCAGCCCAGCTCGCTGTAAAGGAGAGATTTTAATTGGTAACGTCTTTCTCCAGGATTGAGTAGGTAGGCTGCTAGGAGGGCATCAAATTTAATGCCAGCGATAGTGATGCCAATGGTTTTTAGGGTTCGGAAAATAAATTTGAGATCATAGCCTGATTTCTTTATACTTTCATCTTCTAAAATTGGTTTTAGTTTTGCTAGATAACCAGGTCTTTTTGCGAGATGATAGACAGTTTTTTGGACTAGGATTAATAAGCCGGAAAACTCTTCTTTTGTTTCATCGTTTATAAGGCCAATAAAGAAGTGCTTATCTTTTTCGATGGCACCAATTAAAACCTCTAACTCCTTAGTGTTTTTGATTGTAGTGAAAATATAGGGTTTATTTTTTAGCTCGGTTTTATTAGTTTTAATAGTTTGATTATTGTCATTTAGGACTAATTCTAGTTTGTTAAGTAGTGATTTAAACTCTAATTCTTGAAAGAGGGCTAAAGCTTGACTAGGATCTTGAAGGGAGAACTTAGCTTGGGCCAAAGAGAGCTTAACTGGAGCTTGGCGGTCTATTGTTGCTAATTCTTTACTTAAAAAAACATTCTCTTGACTTTCAAGCAAGAGTTTTTTAGTTCTTTCTTTAATTGAAGCGTTTTCCCTATCTAAAGCCTGATAAATTGATTCTATATTATGATAAGAGATGAGTAAGTCAGTTGCAGTTTTTGCACCAATACCTTTAGCTCCAGGAATATTGTCACTAGCATCACCAGCCAAAGCCTTATAATCAATAATTTGTTGTGGTTGGAGAGAAAATCTTTTCTCAACTTGGGCTTCATCATAGATAACACTGTCGTTTAGTCCCCGGCTCATGGTATAGACTTTGGTCAAGGGACTAACAAGTTGGAGGGTGTCAAGATCACCGGTAACAATGATTGTTTCTATAGTCTTTTCTTTTTCAGCCTGCAAGCTTAAAGTTCCAATTAAATCATCAGCCTCAAAGCCTTTTTTTTCAAAAATCGGGATAGATAGGGCAGAGACTAGTTGCTTTACTAAAGGGATTTGCTCGTAGAGCTCATCAACTGTCTTTACTCTGGTTGCCTTATAATCACTATAGGCAAGATGGCGGAAGGTAGGTGCAGCTTTATCTAAAGTAAGAATAACGTAGTTTGGCTTAAATTCCTCTAATGCGCTCAATAGGAAAGAAGCAAAGCCATAGACGGCATTAACCAAAGTGCCATCTTTTGTCCTTAACGTTGGTGGCAAAGCATGAAAACTGCGATGGATTAAGGCGTTGCCATCTATTAATAATAGGCGTTCTTTTTGTTTAGACATGACTTTATATTAACATTATCAAGCCATAAAGAAAAGATGGCGTTATAGAGGATTTTTTGTGGCCGAGTACATATATAGTCGTATTGGCGGGGAAACCGCCACATGTGTGTACGCATTAGTAACTAATCTTGACAAATATGTCAATCTATGCTATACTACTATTGTTGAAGATGGGACAAAGGTTAATCGAAAATTCCACTGATAGCAGAAGCCTCCTCTCTTTATTACTTGCCTTTAAAAAACAGAGAGGGTGACAGTAAAACACTCCCTTAAGTGGATCAAGAAGAGGTCTGCAAAGAACATTGATAATTTAATAAGCCCAACAAGAGCACTAATAATGTCTTATTCTAAGTTTTTCATTTTTTTATAGTACCGATATTGGTTCTTTGAATATTATTTGTTTAGTATTCAAAGAACCAATATTGGTAGAAAACTAAAAAAGTCCCGTGAGTAAAGTAGCGAGCAACAAAAAAATGAAATATAATATAAGCATTGAAGCTAGAATCTTCTTGAAGGTTAATGATAACCCGGTTAGAAAGTACTTAGATCAATCATTTGAGACTCCGGAAGGTTTTGGATGGCGCGGATGCACCCACTCACCTATGGGCTTCCATAGAAGCTGGGCAGGGGAGAGGATAAAAGAAATCGATGAGAAATTCATCATTGAGGAGGCCGTTACGTATGACTTATTTTGCGTAACAGCCGGGGCTAATTCTGGATTTACACAGTATGTGTTAGCTATAAAGGATAGATATAATATCGTCCATGTAGCTACAGGTAATAAACTGATGCACATGTACTGGGTGCGCAAAGAAGATGTAGAGCAAATCCTAAACTACATCAAAGGGTTTGAAGTTACAACCCTTGGACTAGTTAAGGAGGGAGCCAACTCTTCTGAGGGAGAATCTCATGCCCGTCGTTACGGCTGGGTGTCAACTGACCCTGACACGGATTGGGATGAGGCTCAGAGTCTAGTTACTCTGAATGGGTTTCCCACCGGCCTTATCCGGTTGCCTAATTATGGAGCCACTGATGACTCAGTCATTTTCATCCGGCAAGATAAGCCGGAACATCCCGGCTGGGATCAACTGCTTGAGGCACTCGGGAATATGAAGGATGGTGAAATCATCCAGCATTATGCCTTTGTTCCATACTCTGG
Source organism: uncultured Gammaproteobacteria bacterium (assembly GCA_964416495.1). GTDB lineage: Bacteria > Patescibacteriota > Patescibacteriia > Patescibacteriales > UBA12465 > UBA12465. Next base: position 15,452 of record CAYQEI010000011.1, on the reverse strand, counting down.
GACACTGGTGAATGTCAAGAGAGTAGGGGATGGCTACAGATCCTGGCCAGAACATATGAAAGAAGCGGAAGCCGTAGCAGAGCTACAGCTTTCTGACATCATTGGTTCTGTCGCCAGTGGCTATGCTGTTAATGAAAAAATATTCCCTTTTGTGAGGGAGTATTTTATCGAAAACAGCAAAGGCTGGATAGAGTCAGCCTACTGTAAAGATGACATTTATTTCATGTTGCTCAACAAGGCCGGAATTTCTCTAGCCATAGAAGTAGCTAGGGAAAATGGCCACACTGGAATGGAGAAAAAACTCCAATCCTGGGTGGATGCTGGGATGAGCGACCAAGAAGGGAGATATGTTTGGTTGGACGGAGAGAAAGACTCCTGTTACAACCACACGTATTATTGGAGGGGAAAGGAAGTGGCATATGAGAGCTATGGACTAGAGAGTCCACGGCATAAAACAATATGCTACGCCAAAGATTCTATAAATCTATAAATAGTGCGAACCAGTTGTTTTACTGGTTCGCTCCTTTTCTGAAAATATCATTTTGAAATGGTGTTTTCAGAAGAGAAAAACTAAAACCCGCTAGTGATTTGTAAAGTGGAAAAGTAAAATCATATTTAAATATGTGGTAACTTTTCACTGCTTCACATCAAAAATGTGAAGCAACGCCCTACAAATTATTAGCGGGCTTTTATTATAGTTTTAATTCTAAGTTTCTTGGTCTAAAAAAAGTAGATACGGAAGTGTCTACTTTTTGTGATAGAGATTTTGGTGGACCCTAAGGGATTCGAACCCTTGACCCCCTGCTTGCAAAGCAGGTGCTCTGACCAGCTGAGCTAAGGGCCCATAATTTCTTTACTAGATTATCAATTTAATATTATTAAGTCAATATTTATGGTGTAGAATGGCGTAAGAGGGGAGATAGTAACCAAGACATAAAAGCATTACCACTGCCAGTAAAGACTATGATGCCAATAAATACTAAAATTATTCCAATTAATTTATAACCCAAACGTGAACCACCTTCACTGCCAAACTTTGCTTCAAACCAAGCTATTCGTCCAAAGTTTTCAAGCATCCATTCTGTTTTTATAGTCAAAAATGCTCCTGCAGCTAAGATTAAAGCACCGATGAAAAAATGACCCATAGTATTATTTTATGTAATTTAATGGATTCTGTCTGACTCCATTTATTATAACTTCAAAGTGGATGTGAGGTCCAGTAGACCAACCAGTTGAACCCATCGCTGCTATATTTTCTCCTCGTACCACTTGATCACCGACGGCAACAAAAAGTTGACTAGCATGAGCATAGCGTGTTTTTTTGCCACCACCATGGTTGATAACAACATTGTAGCCATAGCCGTTACTCCAGCCAGAGAATTCAACAGTGCCACCCTCTGAGGCATAAAGCGGAGTGCCTTGCTTGTTGGCAATATCTAAACCAGTGTGGCTCCAGGAGAAGTATTGAGTGATACGATGGCCTTCAGTGGGCCAGAGCATACTACCACTAGTAGTGCTAGCCTCTGGAGCATTAGTAGACTTAACTAAATCACTAATTATCCCTATACCAGTACTTGGGGTGATACTAGGGGCGGCTGCCACTACGGTTGCCTTTACTCCACCAGGTATAATAATATCATCATTGATTTTGAGGACTCCACTGAGGCGGTTGCTATTGGTAATTTCGTCTTCACTAACACTATAGGCTTGAGCAATCTTTGAGAGAGTGTCACCACTTTTTACTGTATGAATAAGACCACTGACAGGTAAGATGCTTAACTCATCGCCAGGTCTAATTAAACTTCTAGCAGTCAAATTATTAGCCCAAAGAATTGTGTTAATACTGATGCCAAATTGCTGAGCAATAGAACTAACTGTGTCTCCTAACTCAACAGTGTAGCCTACAACCGAGTCTCTTTTACCAGGTGTAGTGCCACTTAGCTCAGCATTAACATTTACACCGCTTGGCTTCAAGGCAACAGCTTCAGTGGTAGGCAAAAGGTCAAGCTCATCAGTGCTAGTAGAAGTATAGACTGGTTCTGAGTCAGCTAAATCTAGATAGTAGTCATTACTGGGACTATCTGGGCGATCAGCTAAAGTGGGTAAATCAGAGTCAATAATTAATTCTTCTGATTCTGTTAAATCACTAAATTGGTTTTTGATTAGATCTGCCATGATAGTTTTTCCAATGGGATTATGGGCAGCGCTGGCTAAATTCTTTTGTTGATGATTGGAAAATATTGCCACGATAGTAATAAGTAAGATAGCGATGTAGGCTAGATTCTTTTTGAAGAGAATTAAGAATTTGAGACCGGATTGACCTTCAGCATAATGTTTTTTGAAGCGGAAAATTTCATAGTAAATCCGGACTAAGACTCGCTTAAACAAAAACTTGAAGATGGTAGCAAAAAAACCGGTTATTAGCCGGAAGAAAGCTGCAATTATATGAATTAATAATTTCAAAAACTTGATGAAGAAAAGCCCTAATTCAACTGCTAATTTATTTAATTTGCTAATTTTAGTCTTTTTTATAAAATTTTATTTTATAGCAATATACTAGCATTAATCCACTTTTTTAGTCAATTTATTCGCCCTATGCTATAATTTAGATTATTAAATATATGAAAAAAAAGAAAGTTTTATTAATGATACTTGATGGCTGGGGGCTGGGTAAAAGGAGTAAGAATAACCCTATTTTTGTCGCCGAGACTCCGACTATGGATAAGCTAAGCAGGGAGTATCCACTCGCTAAACTCAAGGCAAGTGGCGAGGCGGTTGGCCTACCCAAAGGTACTATCGGTAACTCCGAAGTTGGACACCTAAACATTGGCTCTGGTCGCTTAGTAAGGCAAGATCTCTGGCAAATTAATCAAGCCTGCCAAGATGGAAGCCTGGCTCGTAATAAAACTTTTAGGGAGGCATTAACTAAAGCCAAGCAAGCAGGAAGAGCGCTTCACTTTATTGGTTTAATATCAGAAGCAGGTGTCCATGCTCATCTCAATCATCTTATCAAAATGTGTCAGTTAGCCAGCAAGGCTGGAGTAAAGCAAATATTTATTCATGCTATTAGTGATGGTCGTGATAGCGATCCTTTTAGTGGGGCTAGTTATTTAGCTAAATTAGAGCGAACTATCAAAACTCAGCCGGTAAAAATCGCTAGTATTATTGGTCGCTATTATGCGATGGACAGGGATAAGCATTATGAGCGAACTAAGCTAGCCTATAATTTAATGGTCAAAGGTGAGGGTAGGAAATATGAGACAGTTAAGCAGGCGATGAGAGAAGCCTATAATGAAGGTGAGAGTGATGAGTTCATCCAGGCCAAATTAATCTGTGACCATAGGGGCAAACCAATTGGGTTGATAAAACCTGATGATGTTGTTTTTGCTTTTAATTTTAGGCCAGAGAGACTAAGACAGTTAACAGAAACACTAACTCAGAAGAATTTTCCTCAATACAAAATGAGAAGACTCCCCCTCAATTTCTACACCCTTACCGAATATGACAAGTATAAAAATGTTGGGGTAGTTTTCCGCAAAGAAAACTTAATTAACACTTTAGGGGAAGTGTTAGCAAAAGCTAAAAAAAGACAATTACGGATTGCGGAAACAGAAAAATATGCTCATGTCACTTTCTTTTTTTCTGGTGGACGAGAACAGCTATTTCCAGGTGAAGAAAGAATCTTGGTCCCATCTCCACGGGTTGCTACTTATGACCTCAAACCAGAAATGAGTGCCAATAAAATTAGTCAACGTTTAATTAAAGAAATGAAAGCTGATAAGTTTGACTTTATTTGCCTTAACTTTGCTAACGGTGACATGGTCGGCCATACTGGTAATTTTGAGGCAATAGTTAAAGCGGTTGAAACGGTTGACCAATGCTTAGCTAAAATAATTCCTTTAGCGCAAACTAAGTTTGATATTTTAGTAACAGCTGATCATGGCAATGCTGAAGTAGCGCTAAACAAAGATGGCTCTGTTAACACCGCTCATAGTCTTAATCTCGTACCCCTGATTCTTATCTCACAAGATTACAAGAAAATAAAAGATGGCGCCTTATATAATTTAGCGCCAACTATTTTGGAATTAATGGGAATTAAAGCTCCACCTGAGATGACAGCTAAGAGCTTACTCTAACTACTCAACTATAATTGGGAAGGGTTCCTTTTTGCCATAAGCTAAGGGTCCAGTTTGGCAATATTTAGCAATATTTTTTTGGTAATAAGGAGGTTTTTGTTCTTGGATTTGGCCAATCAAGTAGTAGCAGAGAGAAAAGGCTAAACCATAATCATATTCTTTAGGCATCTTAATCTGCCAGCGATGTTGGCTGAGGCCAAAGTATTTATTTTCACCGAGACTAATTACTAGTTCCCTGGCTGAAGGGATAACAAATTTAGCATGCCTAGCATCACCATGGCTAAAAGGGCGAATAGAGAGCATAGAGCCAAAGAGTTCATGCTTTTTTATCGTCAGCATCGGCGTCAAAGCAGAAAATTTATCTGGTAAGATGAAACTAAAGGCTTGGTAGCGACTAAAGTTTTTTGGTAAGACAATTTTTTTAATGAATTTTTTTATTATTGCCGGGTCTTCTTTAGTTTTAGATAAAATCATACCTAGATAAGTGGAGATATTATAGGTTTGAGGCTCGGCAGTTTTTCGATAAACAACTACAGTGTCAGCTAACTTGGCAGCTGAAGAATGAGGGCTACAGGTAAGAAGGATGGTTTTGAGATGGTTTTTCTTTGCCTCTTCCACTTCCCAGATGGCATCTTTTTCACCTGAAGCTGAAATTATTACTGCTTCAGTGATGACTTTGTTTTTGATAAGGGTTTTAGAGCTTTCTAAGACACTCAAAAAATTACTTTCGGAAGCAAAAAGTACCACTTGATCAGCAAAGATGATTTTTGCGGTATTGTAGGCATTGCCACTGCCCACGACAATTTTGAGTCCTTTTTTTAATTTTGGAAACTTAGCTATTGCTTCTTGACTATGAAAATCTAAGGCAGTTAATAGGCTTTCACTTAAACTTGGTAGCTTTGAAATGTTCATAATATCGCTTATTTTATTATATTTTTATTATAATCTATCTTGATATTTATTTCAATTTGGGCTAGAGTTTCAATAGGCTTGAGGCCTAAATATTTTTTGTATTGAAGCTTTATATAATCTATTTAATTTAAGTTTACTATGGCAGGACACTCAAAATGGCAGACAACCCATCGCCAGAAAGCAGTTACCGATGCTAAACGGGGCGCTATATTCACTAAAATAGGAAATATCATCTCCATTGCCGCTAAAAAAGGTGGTGATCCAGAGAAAAACTCCGCTTTACGAAGTGCGATTGACCAAGCCCGTGCTGCTAATATGCCCAAAGACAATATTGAGCGAGCGATTAAACGAGGAACTGGAGAGCTTGGTGGTGAAACTATTGAAGAATTGTACTATGAGGGCATTATTCCTCCCAACATTCAGGTAGTAGTTAAGTGTTTGACTGGGAATAAGAATAGAAGTGGTGCAACTGTTCGTCATTCTATTACCAAAGCAGGTGGAAGCTTTTCTGCAGTTTTGTGGAACTTTGATCAACAAGGAGTAATTACTATTAGTCAGGCAGATATAAAAGAGAAGAGTTTAGGCTATGAGAATTTGGAACTAGAGTTAATTGATCAAGGTATTATTGATTTTACTAAAGAAGATGAAGGTATTACAGTCTATACCGAAATGGCAGATTTACAAAAAATTAGGGATTTCCTTGAGCAAGACAAGGGCCTTAAGTTAGAACGGGCAGAATTAGACTATGTTGCTAAAGATAAGATAGATTTAAGTGAAGTAGAAATGGAGAAGCTAGAGAACTTGTTCGCTGAATTGGAAGATAATGAAGATGTTAGTGACTTTTATACAAACGTAAACTAAAAGTGATTATCATGAGTAGAATAATTCTGGGCATAGACCCAGGGATAGCAGACACTGGCTATGGCTTGATCTTAGCTAAGGGGAATCAGCTCAAGTGTCTTGCCTATGGCTCTATTAAGACAGCATCAGGGTTAGCCTTGGAGACTAGATTAGAAATTCTCCATCGGGAATTAGATAAAATAATAAAAAAATATAAGCCTACCCAAGCTGGAATTGAGAAGTTGTTTTTTAGTAAGAATGTAAAGACTGCTTTGATAGTTGGCCAAGCCCGAGGGGTGATTTTGTTAAATTTAAAGCAGAATAAAATTCCAGTCAGTGAAGTTAGTCCTTCTCAGGTAAAGCAAGGCATCACTGCCTATGGTCAGGCTAGTAAAATCCAAGTACAGAAGATGATTAAACTTATTTTGAAGCTAGATGAGCTACCGCAACCAGATGATGCCGCTGATGCTTTAGCGGTAGCTATTAGTATATTAAATAATCGAGTATGAAAAATAATAAAAAATTAAAAATAGTTCACATTGCTTCTGAGGTGGCCCCGTTTTCCAAAAGTGGTGGCCTGGGCGATGTCGCCCGAAGTTTGCCTAAGGCTCTCAAACGTCTTGGTCACGATGTTTTTATCATCACTCCTTTATATGGGCAGATTATTGATAAGGCAAGATGGAACTTACGTCTAGTATTTTCTGACGTAAATCTGCGCATTAATAGTCAGGAAGAGGTGAAAGTGAATTATTGGCAAGGTTATTTAATGGAAAACTTACCAGTTTATTTTATTGAAAATAAAAGTCTCTTTTCTAAATCTAAGAAAATGTATGGTGCCAAAAATTCTAATGCTAAGTTTCTAGTCTTTAATGTCGCAGCGCTTAAGTTGCTATCACTACTGAAAGAGCAGGTTGATATTATTCATTGTCATGACTGGCAAACTGGATTAATCCCTTACTACCTAAAAACTGATTTTCGTTATTCTAAGACTTTAAAGAAAGCAAAAACAGTTTTTACCATTCATAACCTCATCTTCCAATTTGGACATAACTGGTGGGAAGTACCAGTGGAGCATAAAGACTATGGCCGGGGAAGGTTACCTCGCTTAAGTGACCCTAAAATTGAATATATTAATTTTGCCAAGCGGGCAATACTTTCAGCTGATATCATCAATACCGTTAGTGAGCAGTATCGGCAAGAGATTATGACAAAAAAGTTTGGTCAGGACTTGCATCGTATTTTGAAGAATCGATCAAACCGTCTCTATGGCATAATTAATGGGATTGATTACAATACCTATAACCCAGAAAAAGATCCAGAGATTTATAAAAACTATAATTATGAAAGTATTAGTCTAAAGCGAGAAAATAAAAAATACCTCCAGAAGAAAGTTGGCCTTGATGTTGATAGTCGTTTACCAATGCTGTGTACTACTTCCAGAGTAACTTATCAGAAAGGTTTTAATTTGATTTTGAAAGTGATAGACTCCTTATTGAAAAATAATGTTCAATTGATATTTATGGGTGATGGTAGTGAAGAGTATATTAAGCCATTGCGGAAATTACAACGACAGTATCCTGGTAGGGTTATTTGGTTGCCGTTTAATCAAAACATGGAAACATTGCTCTATGCCGCTAGTGACCTATTTTTACTACCCTCTAATCATGAGCCTTGTGGTATCAATCAGCTTATCGCTATGCGCTATGGCTGTATCCCAGTGGTAAGGGAAATTGGTGGACTCTATGATACAGTTGATGATTTTAACCCAGCTGATAAACAAGGTAGTGGCTTTACCTTTACCACTGAAGATGCTCTGATGTTTTATGCAGCGGTAGTTCGGGCTTTAGAGAACTACAAACATACCCGAATTTGGCAAAGCCTTGTTAAAAAAGTGATGCGTAAATCTAATAGTTGGGAGATACCGGCTAATAAATATGTTGAATTATATCGAAAAGTGATTGTTAAGAAATAAATTTATGAATTGGATTAATTTACTTCATTTCTATCAGCCAGCTAACACCGACTATAACTTCATCAAGGAAGCTTTAGATCAAAGCTATTGGCGTTTGCTTAGATTAATGGAAGAGAATGAAGAGTTAAGAATGACTTGGAATATTTCTGGTTGTTTACTAGAAAGACTACAAATAGCTAATGAGACTGAGTTTATCGAACGCCTAAAAAAGATTCTTGCCACAGGCAGATTGGAATTAGTTTCTAGCTCTGCCTATCATGGCTTCTTGCCAGCTTTACCCGAGCGAGAAATAATCTATCAAATTAAAGCTAATGAGAAAATATTAGCGGAAGTGTTAGGGCTGAAGAAAAAGCCAGCTGGATTTTTCCTACCAGAGTTAGCCTATAGTCCGGAAGTAGCTAAAGTTATTGCCCAACAAGGCTATAGTTGGATTTTACTAGACCGGATTTCAGCTACTAAGGTGGAGTCAGGGTTAGAGTCAGAAACCTATTATCTTGATCAGGCTAGTGGCCTCAAAGTCTTACTAACTGATCGCTCTTTATCTAACACCTACCCACCGATCTCATTGATAGAAAACTACCAAAGATTACAAAACCAGTCTGTAATTACTGCTACTGATGCTGAGCTTTATGGCCTTCGCTTCAAGGACCCAGATGCTAAACTAGAGGCAATAATGAAAAATAGAGAGATTATTACCAAGACTATGTCTGATTACATCAGTGAAGTTGAGGCATCTGGGAAAAAGATAAAAACATTAGCATTTGCCCCAGCTTCTTGGAGTACGACTGAAGCTGAATTCGCCCGCGGTGAGGTATTTAACCTATGGAATGATAAAGGCAATGAAATTCATCAGGCTCTCTGGTCTCTAGCTAGACTCGCTCTTGACCTTGACCAAGAGTATAGTAGTGACAAGAATTATGAGTGGTATCGCTGGCATTTGGTAAGGGGAATAGCGAGTTGTACATTCTGGTGGGCTAGTGCTTATGATTTTTCTTCAGTCTATGGTCCACTTGCTTGGAGTCCAGACATTATTGAGTTAGGCTTAGAAGATTTAATTAGGGCAGTGAGATCAATTGCTGACCCTAAAAGTATTAACAAAAAGTTAGAAGCAGAAAAACATTATTTAGAAATAAAGCGATTAATTTGGCAACAACATTGGCACAAGCATTGGTTAGGCTAAGTTGGGCTAAAGATTTTGATTTTATGAATAAAATATTACACCTCTTTGACAAAGATTACGTTAGCAATTATTTTACAAAAGAATTATTACCGCAGTATCCAGAAGCCTCTGGCTTTGAGATTAATAACATCATCCCCTACAAAAAGATGGTCTGGACTACTACTTACCATGTTGTAATTGGCTATGAGCTCAAACTTACATTAACAAGCGGTGAGGCAAAGGAGATTTTAGTGATTTGCACTGCCCATAGTAATGAGGATAGGGAAAATGTTTATCAAGCAATGTCATACCTTTGGGGTAAAGAATTTAATCAAGATGGGATTGAAATCCCCAAGCCCTTATTTTATTCTGATTATTTCCAAGCTAGCTTCTATCAAGGAGTAGTCGGTCCTAATTTACTCAATTACATCAAAAAAGGAGACCGAGAACAAATTGATGAAACGATTCCTTTAGCAGCTAAGATGTTTGCCCGTCTTCATCAATTATCAGTGGGCCAAGAAGCGAATTTTAGTGAACCTAACTCTAGGATAAGGACAGTCATTCCTGGTGTCACTAGCATCCTTGAAGAGATGTCTAAGCGTTATCAAGGCAAGTATGATCAAACTTTTGCAAAAGTATTATCCTATATGGTTGAGACTGAAGAGAAAACATTATCTGCTCCTGATTTCAAGTTAAGATTAATCCATGGTGATGCTCATGCAGAAAATATTATTCATCCGGGTAAAGATAAAATAGCTTTAATTGATTTTACTGATTTTTGCTTGGCTGACCCAGCTCGAGATATTGGCACTTTCAAGCAACAGATTGAGTACAAAATTAGTTTCAAAATGAAAGATGAAGAGTATGCCCAAGCTAAGATTGATCAGTTTATGGAAGTATATTTTAGATACAATAACACACTGGTTAATAATGATAATTTTAAACAAAGGGTAAGGCTTTATTATAACTGGACTCGCCTTAGAACTGCAGTTTTTCTTTTTCTCAAGCAAGATGGCAATCCCTCCCAAGCAGAATTGTTCTTGAATTTAGCTAAAGAAGGACTCCAGCTTTAGCTTGGCTTTACTTAAGTTGCCTGTGCTATAATACATTTATGAGTAAGAAAGGAAAAAATAAAAGGAGAAATAATCAATTTTTGACTATCCCTAGAGTAGATTTAGACGATCGTGCCCGCCGTAGCCTGTGGGTAATAATTTTATTATTACTGGGCATATTGAGCCTATTGGGTCTATTTAATCTCTCTGGTAATTTTGGTCAATTTTTATCAAAATGGCTATCACGGCTATTTGGCTTAGGTAAACTAATTATTCCTCTAATTATCTTCTACTTTGCCTTTTTATTAATCAGAAATAATGAGGACAAGAGAAAGTTTAGCTTCATAGATTATTTTGGCTTCTTTCTGTTTTTTTCTGCCCTCCAGACTTTATTTCACTTTTTTTATGCCCAAGAAACTTGGTTGAGCTTAGCTCAAGACGGTGCTGGCGGGGGCTTTACCGGCTATTATCTAGCCCAGGCCTTTAGCTACATCTTTGGTTTTTGGGGTGGGACTATAATCTTGGTTGCTCTTTTGCTAATTGCCTTGATTTTAGTTTTTGATACCTCTTTGAGTAAGATAATTGGTCGTGAGAGTGTGTTTTTCAAATTATTAAGACCTTTTGCACTCTTTTTCAAAACCTTATTTTCTCACGAGGATAGTTTAGGGGATGAAGATGAGCTTGGAGTTGAAGAAGAGGAGGAAGAGGCTGACCAAAGTCTACTTAGTGCTTGGCAAAAGAAAGAAGTAGAAATGCCAGCAGAAGAGGAGAGTAAAGAGGGTAGTCAAGAGGAGTTCATTCCTAAAAAAGAAAGAGTAGGTAAGCTAAGTCAGGAAGAGATCGCTTGGCCTAAGAAGCAAATTAAAATTGATCTCCCCATTGAATTACTAAATAGTAAGCCGTCAAAAGCAATTGGTGGCAATATTGAGATTAGTCGCGAGAAAATTAAAAATACTTTAAATAAATTTGGAATTGAGGTAGAAATGGGTGAGACAAGAGTTGGTCCTACTGTTACTCAATACACTTTCAGGCCAGCTGAAGGGGTAAAGCTATCTAGGATCACTACTTTAAGTAATGACCTATCTTTAGCTTTAGCGGCTCACCCAATTAGAATAGAAGCACCAATACCAGGTAAGTCTTTGGTAGGAGTAGAGGTGCCCAATCGAGCTAAAGCAATTGTTGGCCTAAGGGAAATCCTTGAATCTGAGGCTTTTACAAAAAGGAAGAATAATTTTTATATGGCTTTGGGTAAAGATGTGGCTGGTGTTGCCTGGTTGTATGACTTTACCCGAATGCCACATTTATTAGTTGCTGGTGCAACTAACTCAGGTAAGTCTGTGTGCCTTAATGCTATTATCGTTAGTTTGCTTTATCAAAACAATCCTGAAGATCTGCGTTTTATCATGGTTGATCCCAAGCGGGTAGAATTGCCAACCTATAATGGTATCCCTCACCTGCTAACCCCAGTTATTACTGAAGTCGCTAAAACCATCAATGCCCTTAAATGGTGTCTTAATGAAATGGACCGGCGTTATGATTTGTTAAATAAGTATGGCAAGAAAAACATTCAAGCCTATAACCAAGTTGCTAAAGAAAAACTCCCTCACATAGTCTTTATCATCGATGAGTTAGCTGACTTTATGATGACGGCTGGTAAAGAAATGGAAGCAGCTATTATTCGCTTAGCCCAAATGTCGCGAGCAATTGGCATCCACTTGATTCTAGCGACACAAAGACCAAGTGTTGATGTTATCACTGGCTTGATTAAGGCTAATATTCCTAGTCGGATTGCCTTTTCGGTAGCCTCTTTGGTTGACTCAAAAACTATCCTTGATTTATCCGGTGCAGAGAAGTTACTCGGCCAAGGTGATATGTTATTTTCAACAGCTGAGTTATCGAAGCCAAAGCGAATCCAAGGAGCTTATTTAAGTGATGAAGAAATTAATGATGTTGTTAACTATATTAAAGAAAAGAG
>CAYQEI010000011.1:0-3306 GCA_964416495.1 uncultured Gammaproteobacteria bacterium | reverse complement strand
GTTTTGATAAGTAAAGAAGATTTAGCACAACAAGCAGTTGCTAGTAGTAGTCTTCATGATCGTTCTAGTTCAGAAGTTCCTGATAATTATTTAGAAGAAGATGACACTTTAGACGAAGGCGATGACGGAGTTTTGGATTTCTCTCAAGTAAAAACTGATGAAGGTGAAGGAGGAGATTTAGCAAAGACTCAAGGTGAAGAGCTTGATGAAACTGAGACTCAAGAGGAGGAAGATGAGCCCAGCCGGAATCCTTTAGAAGATGATGATGAAATGTTTTTTGCCAAGTAATATTAATCAATTAAAATAATTATATGCGCTTGAGACAAAGTGGTGAAAATATGTGGCGGAATATGGGTAAATTAGACAAAGGGCCTGATGCTGGGCTTTTGCCTGAGGAGCTAAATGAGAAGTATAAGAAAAGGATAGAAGAGATTGAGTCTGAATTAGTTACTTTGCATCAGCAATTTAGTCAGTACTCTGAAGAAGACGCCTTTACCAGCCGACAAGCTCTAGATGATATCTTATTGGAAATTAATAACCTTGAAACTGAAAAGATGGTTTTGCGTAGTGATCTTTATGACTTAAGTGAGTTCAAAGATAACCTAGGCAAAGAGGGTCTTGAAACCAATTTCAAACAAGATAAAGCCTCTAAAAACTAATAATATTCATGTTAGTCCGATTAAAGAAATTAATACCAAATTTTGTCTTTCAATTATTAGCTCCAGCCTATCACTTCTGTCTTAGCTTTTTATCAGCTCTTTTTAATGGTTTTCCTAGTAAGAAAATAATCGTGATTGGCATCACTGGAACCGCTGGTAAAACTTCAACTGCTTATCTGATTTATAAAACACTAAATCAAGCTGGCTACAAGACTGGGATGATATCAACCACAATTTTTGCTAGTGGGGATAAAGAGATGCTGAATAATAAGAAAATGACCATGCCTGGTCGCTTTTTTATTCAAAAAAAACTTCGTCAGATGAGGCAAGATGGTTGTGTGTATGCGATTATTGAAACTACTTCTGAGGGGATTAAGCAATTCCGTCATCGCTTTATCAATTACGACATCTTGTTATTTACCAATCTCTACCCAGAGCATATTGAATCTCATGGAAGTTATGAAAAATACCGCCAAGCCAAAGGCAAGCTTTTTGCACACTTATCTCGTTTTAGTAATAAGTACATTAATGAGAAGCGCGAGGTTTGCTCAGTTAGAGCTGGCTTAAAAAAAATAGATTATCAGCGAGTTTTCAAAACCATTATTGTCAATGGTGATGATAAAGAGGCACCTTACTTCCTTAACTTCTGGAGTGAAGCCAAAGTTATTTATTCTCTTGACCCTAACTTTGATGCTAGTAGATTAACTACTGGCCTTAGCAGTGAAGCTCAAGTTCAGGATTTAGAGTTATTTACTGGTGTTTTAGAGCAGGCGGATAAATCAGGACTGCATTTAGTGATAAATGGGCAAGCAGTTTTTGTGCCTTTGCTAGGTGAATTTAATGCCAAGAATATCCTCGCTTCCTATGCACTAGGGAGTAGTCAAAAGCTTGATCCTATCCAAATGCAAGCTGGTCTAGCTAAGGTAAGTAATCTAGCTGGTAAAATGGAACTTATCCCGGAGGCAAAAAACTATATCGCTATGGTTGACTACTCTTTTGAGCCAGAAGCAGTAAAGAATTTATATAAGACGATTAAATTGTTTAACTACAAGCGTTTAATTCATATTTTAGGGTCTACTGGCGGTGGGCGTGATAAAGCTAGACGCCCTATTTTAGGGGAATTAGCTGGTAAAAATGCTGATATAGTAATTATCACCAATGAAGACCCCTATGATGAAGATCCTGGGCAGATAATAAGGGAAGTAGCCCAAGGGGCCCTTAAGGCTGGTAAAGAAGAGGGTAGGAACCTCTTTCTCATCTTAGATCGTAGCGATGCCTTCAAAAAAGCAGTAGAATTAGCCAAAACTGACGATTTTATCTTAGCAACTGGCAAGGGAGCAGAGCAATATATCTGTATTGATAAGGGTAGAAAAATAGCTTGGGATGATAGGGTAGAGCTAAGAAAGGCAATTGTGGATAAATTGTGAGTTGACAAAAAAACTTTTCTGTTATATTATTGAAATACGCTTACACTTTTTTATATTAAAAAAAAGTGATTTATCTAAAAAAGAATTAATTTAATACTTATTTTAAACTCAAGCCATTTGGGGTTGGGGTTTTTTTGTTGCTAGGAAGATAAAAATAAATAAGATTGATTTTTATTTCTTTTTTTTATTTTAATAATTATTTACTTTTGAATATTTATGTCTAAACGTAAAGTATTTTCTGAATTAAAATCAGCCCTACCAATGCCTGATTTAATAGAGATTCAGAAAGATTCGTACCAATGGTTTTTGAAAGAAGGCTTAGCAGAATTATTTGAAGAAATAAATCCAATTGAGGATTTTATTGGGCGTGATTTGGAGCTGTATTTTGAAGACTACTATTTAGACGAACCTAAGTTCAACGAAATTGAAAGCCGTGAGAAAAACATTACCTATGAGGCTCCTTTACGAGCAAAGACTAGATTATTAAATAAAAAGACGAAGAAGTCTATCAAGCAAGAAGTCTTCCTAGGTGATTTCCCTTTGATGACAGGGCAAGGAACTTTTATTATTAACGGTATTGAAAGAGTAATAGTTTCACAATTAGTCCGCTCAGCTGGAGTAATGTTTACCACTGAGTATATAAAAGGGAAGAAATGTTATGGAGCAAAGATTATCCCTAATCGTGGCGCTTGGCTAGAAATAGAAACTGATGCTAACAAAGTTCTCTGGGTAAGAATAGATCGTAAACGTAAAGTAGCGGTTACCTCGCTGTTACGTGCCTTTGGTTATGCTAGCAATGAAGAGATTAAGAAGTTATTTGCTGATGTTGATATAGTCAAAGATGAAGATGAGCTCAGTTATATTGAAGCAACTATTGAGAAAGACTTAGCTAAAGATGAAGCTGAAGGACTACAAGAAGTCTACCGTCGCGTTCGCCCTGGAGATTTAGCTTCAGTGGAGAATGCTCGCCAGTTAATTCAAGCTATGTTTTTCCGTTTCGACCGCTACGACTTTGGTCGGGTTGGTCGCTACAAACTAAATCGTCGTTTTAATTTAGATTTACCAACTAATAAAAAAGAATACCGCGTATTGCGGAAAGAAGATTTAGTTTTGATTATTAAAGAGATTATTAGACTCAATATTACCAAAGAGCCAGAAGACGACATTGATCATCTTGGTAATAGACGGGTGCGAGCCATTGGTGGCTTAATTCAGAATCG